>NZ_CP021378.1:332416-632416 GCF_002215495.1 Porphyrobacter sp. CACIAM 03H1 | reverse complement strand
TCTTCGACGATCGGGCCGCTGAGCACGCCGCTGACCGTGTAGTTGGCGCCGCCGCGGCCGCCATCGACCGGGCCGTCGACCGCCGCACGGAACTTGCCGCGGAAGTCCTCGGTCGGGTTGCCGGTGTTGATCACCACCGCACCGCCGGTCACGTTGCGGCCGAACAGCACGCCCTGCGGACCGCGCAGGATTTCAACGCTGTCGAGGTCGAACAGGTCGAACACGACGCCGCCGTTGATGCCGAGGTACACGCCGTCGACGAACACGCCGACGGTCGGGTCGATCGAGGGGATCGAGGAGTTGATGCCGAGGCCGCGGACCGTGAAGTTCGCGGTGCCGCGGCTGGTGCCGACCTGGTCGAGGCTGACGGTCGGAGCCTGGAACGAGAGGCCCGAAATGTCACGGATCTTGAAGGCCTCGAGCGTGCCGGCGTTGAACGCGGTCACGGCCAGCGGCACGTCCTGCACGTTCTCGGCATCCTTGGTCTTGGTACCGGTGACGAGGATCTCGTTGATCGCGTCGAGCGAGTTGGTGCGCTCTTGGGCAGCGGGTTCCTCGGCATCCTGCGCCGCGGCGGCGAAGGGGGCCAGCGTCGCGGTGCCGAGCATGAGTGCCAGCTTGCCGAGCCGGAGGGGGCTCCGCATGGGGGTAGCGGTAGTCATGTTATAACTCTCCCTGAGTTGAGGCGCGCCGAATAACAAAGAGTCACGCAATTGCAACCTATCTCGGCACTCCTTCGACGGAGAGCCATCCCGCCCCGATGACGGCGCCCGCTCAGGCCTGTTCGAGCTGCTCCTGGCGCTGGTCGCTCGCGGCGGCGAGCAGCGCCGCCTCGATCTCGGCGAGGCGATCGGGTGCCTTCACCTTCGCAGCGGTGAGATCGGTCACGTAGAAGGTGTCCGCCGCCGCCTCGCCATAGGCGGTGATGTGCGCCGAATGGACGATGAGGTTGGCCTTGTAGAGCGCGTGGGCCAGCCGGTTGAGCAGCGCCGGACGGTCGCGCGCGGTCACCTCGATAACGGTGAAGTGGTTCGAGGCATCGTTGTCGAACCCGACCCGCGGGGCGACGTCGAAAGCCTTGGCGCGCGAGTGCGCAAGCGGCCTTGCCGCCAGCTTGGGCACCAGTTCGACCTTGGCGAGCAGCGCGTCGCGGATGCCCTTTTCGATGCGCGCCATCTGGCCCGCCTCGCGGAAGGGGCGCGCGTTGTGATCCTGCACCAGGAAGTTGTCGACCGCATAGCCGCTGCGCGCGGTGTGGATGCGCGCGTCGATGATGTTGGCGCCGGCGAGGTGGATGCCGCCTGCCATGCGGTAGAACAGCCCGGGGTGGTCGGCGGCGATGACGCTGACGCGGGTCGCACCGCGCGTCTCGTCGACCTCGCAATGGATCGAGAGGTGATCCTCGCTCGCCACGGCGGCGTCGTATTGCACGAGGTTGCTGGCGATGATGTCCTCGGGCTCGGCGATCCAGTAGGCATCGCCGAGCAGCGCGCCGACGGAATCGACGAGGTGGTCCTGATCCTCCAGCAGCCGCGCCACCGCATCCTTCTTGGCCGCGACCCGCTGCTTGCGCCCGGTGCCCTTGTGGCCGAGGCGCAGGCGTTCCTGTGCGGCATCGTAGAGCTCGCCCAGAAGCTGGCCCTTCCAGCTGTTCCACGTCCCCGGCCCCACCGCGCGGATATCGACCGCGGTGAGGATCGCGAGATTCCTCAGGCGCTCGAGGCTCTGCACCTCGGCGACGAAATCCTCGATGGTCTTGGGGTCGGTGAGATCGCGCTTCTGCGCGGTGCGGCTCATCAGCAGGTGGTGGAGCACCAGCCAGGCGACGAGATCGGTCTCCTTCTCGTCGAGCCCGAAGCGCGGGCACAGCCGGTGCGCGACGTCGGCGCCGAGCACCGAATGGTCGCCCCCGCGCCCCTTGGCGATATCGTGCAGCAGCACCGCGACATAGAGCGCGCGGCGCGAGGCGAGCTTGGGAAATTCGCGGGTAGCGCGCGGGTGGTCGGCGACCAGCAGCCCGCGCTCGATCTGCGAGAGTAGCCCGATGGCGCGGATGGTGTGCTCGTCGACGGTGTAGTGGTGGTACATGTCGAACTGCATCTGCGCGTTGACCCGGCCGAAGTCGGGCACGAAGCGGCCGAACACGCCCGCCTCGTTCATCCAGCGGAGCGCCGTTTCGGGGTCCTTGCGGCCGGCCAGCAGGTCGAGGAACAGCGCGTTGGCGCGCTTGTCGCGGCGCAGCTTGCCGTCGATCAGCTTGGCGTCGCGCCCCGCCTGGCGCATGGTTTCGGGGTGGATTTCCAGCCCCTCGGCCTCGGCCAGCTGGAACACCTCGATCAACCGCACCGGATCCTGCCGGAACCACTCGTCGCCGGGCGCACGCAGACGCCCGCCCTCGACCGTGTAGCCCTTGAACTGGCGGGGGCGCTGGGTCCAGCCGGCGAAAAAGCCGGTGCGCGGGCGCTTGCGCGCGAATTCCTCGTCGAGGTGGGCGAGGAACACGCCCGTCAGGCTGCCGACGCGTTTCACCTGGAGGAAGTAGTACTGCATGAACCGCTCGACCGCGCTCTTGCCGGGGCGGTCGGCGAACAGCATCCGCTCGGCCACCTGCCGCTGGAGGTCGAAGGTCAGCCGGTCCTCGGCGCGATCGGTGATCAGGTGCATGTGGCAGCGCGCCGCGAGCAGGAAGGCCTCGGCCCGGCGGAAGCTGCGATATTCGCTCTGCGTCAGCACGCCGACATCGACCAGCTCGGCGGCATTGTCGACGCGGTGGACATACTTGCCGATCCAGTAGAGCGTCTGGAGATCGCGCAGGCCGCCCTTGCCCTCCTTGACGTTGGGCTCGACGACATAGCGGCTGTCGCCCATGCGCTTGTGGCGCGCATCGCGCTCGGCGAGCTTGAGGGTCAGGAACTGGCGCTCGGAGCCCTTGGCGACCTCGTTCCAGAAGCGCGCGCGCAGCTCGTCGTAGAGCGCCTGTTCGCCCCACACCAACCGGCTTTCGAGCAGCGCGGTGCGGATCGTCAGGTCCTCCCGCGCCATGCGGATCGTGTCGGAGACGGTCCGGCTCGAATGGCCGACCTTCAGGCCGAGATCCCACAGCAGGTAGAGCATCGCCTCGATCACCTGCTCGCACCACGGGGCGCGGCGCATCGGGGTGATGAAGGCGATGTCGACATCGGAATGGGGCGCCATCTCGGCGCGCCCGTAGCCCCCCACCGCGAGGATCGCGAGGCGTTCGGCCTGGGTGCGATTGGGGACGGGGTAGAGATGCGCGGTGACGTGATCGTGAATCACCCGCAGCAGCTGGTCCATCAGGAAGCTGAAGCCGGCGGTGACATCGTGCCCCGCCGAGGGCGTTTCCTCGAGCCGCCGTGCCAGCTCCGCGCGGCCCTCGTCCAGAGCCATGCGCAGCGCGGCGACGATCGCGCCGCGCGCGCGGTCCCCGCCTGCCTCGTGGAGCGAGGCGATTTCCTCGGCCAGCGCGCGCCGGTCGATGATCGCGCGCTGGCCGGGGACGCGGCGGGGACTCATGACGACGGGCTCACGTCACGCTCACGCCGCGACGGCCTGATCGAGATAGCGGGCCTTGACCGTGCGCTTGTCGATCTTCTGCGTGCCGAGGCGCGGCAGGGCCTCGTGGGTCAGCCAGATCTGGTGTTCGAGCGGCACCTTGAAGGGCGCGATCCGTTCCAGCAGGAAGGCGCGCAGCTGCGCGGGGGTGATCGCGGGGCGGCCCTCCTTCATCGCATAGACCGCCGCTGGCACCTCGCCGAAGCGCTCGTCGGGCAGGCCGAAGACCGAGCATTCGCCGATGTCGTCATGGGCGTAGATCGCGTCCTCGACCTCGATGCAGGAGATGTTCTCGCCGCCGCGGATGATGATGTCCTTCTTGCGGTCGACGATGAACAGGTAGTCGTCCGCATCGAGATAGCCGAGGTCGCCGGTGCGGAAATAGCCGTCGGCGGTGAACGCGGCCTTCGTCGCTTCCTCGTTCTTCCAGTAGCCGCGGAAGTTCGCGACAGAGCGGATGCAGACCTCGCCCACCTGGCCCTGCGGCAGCGGCTTGCCCTGATCGTCGAGGATCGCGAGATCGACCATCGGCTTGGTCGGCTTGCCGGTCGAACCGGGCTTGGCGAGGTAGTTCTCGTTGAAGTTGCCGCAGCCGACCGCGTTGGTTTCGGTGAGGCCGTAGCCCAGCAGCGGGAAGCCGCCGGGGAAGGCCTCCTTGATGCGGGTCACGTGCTCGACCGGGCGCGGCGCGCCGCCCGCGGCGAAGCTCTTGCAGGCCGACAGGTCGTATTTCTCGCGGTCGGGGTGGTTGGCGATCTCGTAGCTCATCAGCGGCACGCCGACGAAATAGGTGACCTTCTCATCGGCCATCAGCCGGATCGCGAGACCGGCATCCCACTTGGGCATCAGCACCAGCTTGCGCACGATCGCAAAGCTCTGGAGGAACAGCGGCACCTCGCCCGTCACGTGGAACAGCGGCACGGCGACGAGCGCGCAGGGCTGCTCGGTCATGGGGCCTTCCTGGGCCTCGATGTGGACCTTGGCCATCGCGCTGACGCTGACATAGCTCATGATCCCGTGGACGACGCCGCGGTGATCGGACCATGCCGCCTTGGACTTGCCGGTCGAACCCGAGGTGTAGAGGATGGTCGCCATGTCGTCCGGCCCGAGCTGGCCGAGCATCGCCATCGCCGCGCTGGTGCCCTGCGGAACGGCCCAGACGTTGGCGAGGCCTTCGGACGGCGCGTTGCCGTGCGAGAACAGCACCACCTTCGCGCCGTGGTCATGCCCCTCGAGCCGCGCGGCACGGCCCTCGTCGGCGAGCACCAGCTTCGCCTCGGCCAGATCGATCGCATAGGCGAGCTCGTCCCCGCTCGAGAAGCCGTTGAGCAGGGTCGCGCAGCCACCCGCCATCAGGATGCCCATGTAGGCGATCATCCAGTTGGCGGAGTTGCGCGCGGCGATTCCGACGCGGTCGCCCTTGGCGATGCCGTGGGTGGTGGCGAGTCCCTCGGCCACGCAGGTCGCGGCAGCGTAGACTTCGCCGAAGGTGAGCCGCACGTCGCCATCGACAAGGAAGGGGACGTCCTTGTTCTGGCTGCAGAAATGCGCGAAATAATGGGCGAGCGTCGGGGGGGCGGCGGCGAAGGCCGGCATGGTCACCCCGTCGCGGGTGAAGGGCACGGTGGCGAAGGGCTGGCCCTCGGCCGTCAGGGCGGCGATGATCGCGTCGAGCGCATTGTCCAGCTGCGTGGGCATTGCGGTGTTTCCTCTCTCTCGTTGTTGCGGCGTCCGGGACCGGGGTGCGACCCGTCCCGAATGCCTGTCCCATTCCGTTCTGGCGATCCCGTGCCCCTTCCCCTGCCCCGGATGCTGTGCCAGAAGCGCCAGCGCGACCGGGGCCGTTTCGGGACCACCGTTACGGCATATCATTGCAATAAGAGGTTCGCCCCGTGCTGTCACTACTTGCCGCAAGCGGCGCCGCTGCCGATCCGATCTACTGGACCGATCTGGGTCTGAAGCCCGGCATCGAGCTGGGGTTCTTCACCCTGCGGTTCTACTCGCTCGCCTATCTCTTCGGGGTGATCTTCGCCTATTGGCACACCTCGAAGATGCTCAAGGCCCCCGGCGCACCGATGGCGCAGCGCCATGCCGACGACCTGTTCTTCTACTGCACGCTCGGCGTGATCCTCGGCGGGCGCCTGGGCTATGCGCTGTTCTACACCGGGGGCGACACCGGAATCCCCTCGGCCTTCACCGATTTCTCGGGCGACGGATTCATCTCGTGGAAGCTGCTGCGCCTGTGGGACGGGGGGATGAGCTTCCACGGCGGCCTGATCGGCGTGACCGTGGCGATGGCGTGGGTGTCGTGGCAGGGCAGGCTCAACTTCATCCGCGTGGTCGATTACGTGAGCGTCGGGGTGCCGATGGGGATGCTGCTCGGGCGGCTGGCGAACTTCATCAACGGCGAGCTCTACGGCCGCGGGCCGACCGACGTGCCGTGGGCGATGATCTTCCCGAGCGATCCCGCAGAACTGCCGCGCCATCCCAGCCAGCTCTACCAGGCCGGGCTCGAGGGGCTTGCGATGCTGGTCATCATGATGGTTCTGTTCTGGTTCACCCGCGCCCGCTATCGCCCGGGCCTGCTGGCGGGCGTGTTCACGCTCGGCATGGGAATTGCCCGCTTCGTCAACGAATTTTTCCGCGAGCCGGATCAACAACTGGCTGACTTTGCCGCCCGGACAGGGCTATCGATGGGCCAATGGCTGACCATACCGCTTATCCTGACTGGATTGATTGTCGTGATCTACGCGCTGCGGAAGAAGCCGCTGGGCGCGGGGACGGCGGCACCGGCCTGAAGGCCGGAGCGGGCGGGTCGGCGCGCGTCTGGAAAAGCGCGCTCCGGCTGATCGACCCCGAGCCCGATGCCGGCGCGCCGGCGGTCAACCCGCGCGATGCCGCCCGCGCCGCCGCCAAGGCCCGCGCCGAGGCCGCCGCGCGCGAGAAGGCCGAGAGCCTCGCCCGTGCCAAGGCCGAGGCCGAGGAACGCTCGCGCGCCCTGAGGGAAGCCCGCGCCCGGGAGAAGGCCGAGGCCGAAGCACGCGCCCGCGCCGAGCGCGAGGCACGCGAGAAAGCCGCCGCCGAGGCCCGCGCAAGGAAGCAGGCAGAGGCCGAGGCACGCGCCCGCGCCGAAGCGGAAGCGCGCGCGAAGGCTGCTGCCGAGGCTCAGGCGCGAAAGGAAGCCAAGGCGCGCGCGGAAGCCGAGGAAAAGGCCCGCCGCGAGGTCGAGGAACGCGCGCGCCGCGAGGCCGAGGCGGCCGAAGCCGCCGAGCGCGCCCGCGCCGAGGAGGAGGCGCGCCGCATCGCCGAGGCCCGCGCGAAAGCCGAGGCCGAAGCCAAGGCCCGGGCTGCCGAGGAAGCCCGGCTGAAGAAGGAAGCCGAAGCCCGCGCAAGGGCCGAAGCCAAGGCGAAGGCCAAGGCGGAAGCCGAAGCGCGCGCGAAGGCCGCGGCCGAGGAAAAGGCGCGTCGCGCCGCCGAGGAGAAGGCCCGCCGCGAAGCAGAAGCGAAAGCGAAGGCCGAGGCCGAGGAGAAGGCCCGCAAGGAAGCCGAAGAAGCGGCCCGCCTTGCCGCCGAGGAACAGGCCCGCCGCGAGGCCGAGGAAGCCGCCGCCGCCGAAGCTGCCCGGATCGCCGCCGAGGCCGAGGCTGCCGCTGCCGCCGAACGTGCCGCCGCCGAGGCGGCCGCGGCCGAACAGGCGCGGCTCGAGGCGGAAATGCTCGCCCGCGCGCAGGTCGATGTGCCCGCCACGATGAAGCGCCTGATCCGCGAGACCGGCCCCGTCAGCCTCGCGCAGTTCATGGGCGAGAGCAACGCGCGCTACTACGCCAGCCGCGATCCGCTCGGCGAACAGGGCGATTTCATCACCGCGCCCGAGATCAGCCAGATGTTCGGCGAACTGATCGGGTTGTGGCTGGCCGACCTTTGGGTGCGCATGGGCAGCCGCAAGCGCATCCACTATGTCGAGCTCGGCCCCGGGCGCGGCACGCTGGCGAAGGACGCGATCGGGGCGGCGGCGCGCTATGAATTCGCGCCGGAAGTCCACTTCGTCGAGACCTCGGCGAGCCTCCGGAAAATCCAGCGCGAGGCCTTCCCCGATTGTCACCACCACCACGATCTTTCGACCCTGCCCGAAGATGCCCCGCTGCTGATCGTCGCCAACGAATTCTTCGACGCGCTGCCGATCCACCAGCTGGTGCGCTCCGCCGACGGCTGGTTCGACAGGATGGTCGGGCTTGATGGCGACAACTTCACCTTCGTCGCCGGCAAGGAGCGGATGGACCACATCGTCCCGCCCAGCTGGACCAGCGCCGCGCAGGGCGCGATGATCGAGACCAGCCCCGCCGCGGTCGCGCTGATGGCCGAGATCGCCCGCCGCCTGAAGGAGCAGGGCGGCGCGGCGCTGGTGATCGATTACGGCCACCTCGAGCTGCGCTCGGGTTCCACCCTTCAGGCACTGAAGGCGCACCAGAAGGTCGATGTATTCGCCCACCCGGGCGAGGCCGACATTACCGCCCACGTCGATTTCGAACTGCTGAAACAGGTCGCCGAGGATCACGGCGCCGACGTGATGGGTCTCACCTACCAGGGCGAATGGCTGCGCCAGATGGGCATCGACACGCGCATGGAGGCGCTCCAGCGTCGCAATCCCAAGGAAGGCCAGAAGATCCAGCGCCAGCGCGACCGGCTGGTGGAGGACAACCAGATGGGCACGCTTTTCAAGGTGCTCGGGATCTGCGGGCGGCGCTGGCCGTTCGGGGTGGGGTTCGCATGAGGATGACGAGGATGACGATGACGAAGGGACGCGTGTTGGCGCTGGCGGCTGGCCTTGCCGCGATGGCTTCGCCCGCACTGGCGAGCGGGCCGATCACCGGGCGCTGGGTGACGGGCGAGAAGGACGCGGTGGTGGCGATCGCCAAGTGCGGCAAGTCGCTGTGCGGACGGATCGAACGCTTTCTGGTGATGCCCGCCGGCGGCGCCGACCAGCGCGACGTCAACAACGCCGATCCGGACAAGCGCAGCCGCAAGCTCATCGGCACCCCGATCCTCTACGGTCTCACCGAAGATGCCGGGGTGTGGCGCGGGCAGGTCTACGATCCCAAGAGCGGGCGCACCTACACCTCCGAAGTGCGCCGCAAGGACGGCGGCACGCTGGAGGTGAAGGGCTGCTTCGGCCCGCTGTGCCAGACGCAGGTGTGGAAGAAGGCGTCGTGATTGGCGCGGGCCATCCGGCCCGCGATTTCCTCGCTCACGCGATCTGACGATCGCATCGCTGCTGGCGGCCGGTTGGCCTTGCGGTCGCGGCGCGACCGGATCGGGACTCGGTGGCGGAGACTAGAGCCCCGCCTTTTTCGCCAGTTCCGCCGCCGCCTGTTTCGGGGTCAGCTTGCCCGCATCCTCGCGGTCGACGGCGAAGTTCGCCTCACGCATCGCCTCGACGCTGATCGCGCCGATCAGCGGGCGGAGCGCGGCCAGCACGCCTTCGTCCCCGGAGATGCGCGGGCTGAGCATGAGCAGCGCATCGTAGCTTGGCAGCGCACCTTCGGGGTCGGCAAGCACCACCAGCTTGTCAGCCGCGATCCGCCCGTCCGAGGTGTAGGCGCTGATCACGTCCGCCTCGCCCGAGGCCAGCGCGTTGTACATGAAGGTCGGTGCGAAATTGCGCGTCTCGCCGAACCGCAGCCCATAGGCATCGCGCACCGCGATCCATTCGGGCCGCTCGAAGAACTCGGGGTCGCCGCCGACGGTCAGCCGCGGTCCGACCGCGACGAGATCGGCGAGGCTGGCAACGCCGAGCGCGGAGGCGCGGTCCTGCCGCATGGCGAAGGCATAGGCGTTCTCGAAGCCGAGGCGGCCCAGCACCCTGACCTTGTTCTCGCGCATCTCCCAGTCGCGGATGGTCGTGTACATCGCCTCGCGCCCCGGGTTGTCGGTGCGCTTGAGGTAATTGGTCCAGATCGTGCCGGTGTAGTCGACCGAGATGTCGACGCTCGAATTCGCCACCGCCGAGTGCACCACGGCGCTCCCCAGCCCGTCGCGATATTCGACTGCATAGCCCGCCGCCTCGAGCCGCTGGCCGATCAATTGCGCAAGGATATACTGCTCGGAGAAGGACTTGGCGGCGATGACGATGGTGTCCCTGTCCTCGCCGTCCGCCTGGGATGCGAGTGCGGCGGTGACCCCCGCCACCACCGCCATCAGGGCACCCGCCCATTTCCAGCGCCGCCGCTCGTCGATGCCGCGTTCGATCCACCAAAGGAGCCAGTCCGCCACCAGCGCCAGCCCTGCGCTCACCAGGCACCCCGCGACCACCAGCGCCCAGTTCTGGGTCTGGAGGCCGGCGAAAATCGGATCGCCGAGGCTCGGCTGCCCGATGGTGGTGGCGAGCGTCGCCGCGCCGATCGTCCACACGCTCGCGGTGCGGATGCCGGCCATAATGAAGGGGGCCGAAAGGGGCGCTTCGACCAGCACCAGCTTCTGCCACTTGGTCATGCCGACGCCGTCCGCAGCCTCAAGCACGCCGGGATCGAGATTGGCCTGCGCCGTCACCGCGTTCCTGAGGATCGGCAGCAGCGCGTAAAGCGTCAGCGCCATCAGCGCCGGGAGGAAGCCGAGGGTCGGCAGCCCCTCGCCGAACACGGCCCGAAGCGACAGCAGAAGCGGGAAGAACAGCGCCAGCAGCGCGAGCGCGGGGATGGTCTGGACGAGGCTCGCAAAGCTTAGGGCAAGCCGCGAGACCATCGGCGAGCGCCCCGCCCACACCGCCAGCGGCAGGGCGATCACCATAGCGAGCCCGATCGCGCTGGCCGAGAGCACGACGTGTGCCGCCAGCTTGTCGCCGAGGCCGGGAAGGATGTCCCAGATGCCCTGCATCAGGCCCCTTGCCCCTCGGGCGCTTCCATCGCCGCCAGCCGCTCGGCCTGTTCGCGCGGGACGCTGGCGAGACGCTGCGCGACCGCTCCGCCTTCCCCTGCCAGCAGCGCGCGCGGGGTCTCGTCGGCGACCAGCGCGCCTGCGTCCATCACCAGCACCCGGTCGGCGAGCAGAAGCGCCTCGGCCATGTCGTGCGTCACCATCACCGTGGTGAGGCCCAATGTCTCGTGCAGTTCGCGGACCTTGCGGCCAAGCGCGTCGCGCGTGAGCGGATCGAGCGCGCCGAAGGGCTCGTCCATGATGAGCAGCTCCGGCCCGCCCGCCAGCGCGCGCGCCACGCCCACCCGCTGGCGCTGCCCGCCGGAGAGTTCGTCTGGCATCCGCGCGGCGAAGGCGGGGTCGAGCTCCACCAGCCGCAGCAGTTCGGCGATACGCTCGGGCGGCAGCTTCTCGCCGGCAAGGCGCGGGCCGATGGCGATGTTCTCGCCGACCGAGAAATGCGGGAACAGGCCAATGCCCTGGAAGACGTACCCCACGCGGCGGCGCAGGCGGGCGGGCGGCAGCGTGGTCACGTCGTCGCCACCGAACAGCACGCGGCCCTCGCTCGGGGTGACGAGCGTGTTCACGGTCTTGAGCAGCGTCGACTTGCCCGATCCCGAGGCGCCCACCAGTGCGACGAAGCTGCCTTGGGCGATGTCGCAGGTGACGCCGCGAACCGCCGTGACCTCGCCGAAGCGGCAGATCACCCCGTCGAAGCGGAGCAGGGGCGAGGCGGTCGTCATTCGCAGTGAGGATTAGCGAGGTTCGACCCTGCGCGCCAGCGTCCCCGATTGGCCTTTGCGCTCACCCTTGCTATGCGAGGCCGCAGAACAATCATTGCCCGGCGAGGAACGATTCATGCGCGCCACCCCTGATTTCGACTTCCAGCTCGGCGAGGCCGCCGAGATGATCCGCGACAGCGCCGCCCGCTTCGCCGACGAGCAGATCGCCCCGCTCGCCGAGCGCACCGACCGCGAGGACCGCTTTCCCCGCGAGCTGTGGGAGCCGATGGGCGCGCTGGGCTTGCACGGCATCACGGTGGAAGAGGAATGGGGCGGGCTCGGCCTCGGCTATCTGGAACACGTGATCGCAGTCGAGGAAGTGTCGCGGGCGAGCGCCAGCGTCGGCCTGTCCTATGGCGCCCACTCGAACCTCTGCCTCAACCAGATCCGCCGCTGGGGGAATGACGAGCAGAAGGCGAAATATCTGCCCAAGCTGATCTCGGGCGAACACGTGGGCAGCCTTGCCATGTCCGAAGCGGGCGCGGGGTCGGACGTGGTCTCGATGAAGCTCAAGGCCGACGCGGTACAGGGCGGCTATGTGCTGAACGGCACCAAGTTCTGGATCACCAACGCCCCCGAGGCCGACACGCTGGTGGTCTATGCCAAGACCGACGGCCACGCGGGCAGCCGCGGCATCACCGCCTTCCTGATCGAGAAGGGCGACGAGGGTTTTTCCATCGGCCAGAAGATCAGCAAGGTGGGCATGAAGGGCTCGCCCACCGCCGAGCTGGTGTTCAGCGATTGCTTCATCGCCGAGGAGCGCGTCATGGGCCCGGTCAACGGCGGTGTCGGTGTGCTGATGAGCGGACTCGATTACGAGCGCGTGGTGCTTGCGGGCCTTCAGCTTGGCATCATGCAGGCGTGCCTCGACACGGTGATCCCCTACCTGCGCGAGAGGAGGCAGTTCGGGAAGCCCATCGGCAGCTTCCAGCTGATGCAGGCCAAGGTCGCCGACATGTATGTCGCCCTGCAATCGGCCCGCGCCTACACCTATGCGGTGGCGAAGGCCTGCGATGCTGGGCAGACGACGCGCTTCGATGCGGCAGGGGTGATCCTGCTGGCGTCCGAAAACGCCTTCCGCGTCGCGGCCGAGAGCGTCCAGGCGCTGGGCGGCGCGGGCTACACGACCGATTGGCCGGTGGAGCGCTATATGCGCGACGCCAAGCTGCTCGACATCGGCGCGGGGACGAACGAGATCAGGCGGATGCTGATCGGACGGGAATTGATCGGGGCGCAAGCATGAGCACGAACAAGGAATTTCTGGCCTGGGATTACCACCTCGCGTCGGAAGGGCACTCTATCCCCAACCCCGATTTTCTGCGGGCCAAGCTCAATCAGTTCTATGTGCAGGGCTGGTCCCTTCTGACGGCAGTTCCCTACACGGAACGCGGACAGGAGGGCTTCACGACAGGCATCATGCATTACATGGATCGGGTCGCAAGGCCATGACCGCCCCCACCCTTTCGACAAAACTCGACCGCGAGAGCCCCGAGGCCAAGGCTCGCTTTGCGCACAACCGCACCCTCGCGCAGGAACTCCGCGCACGGGTGGCCGAGGCCGCATTGGGCGGGCCGGAGAAGCATCGCGAGCGGCACGTCAGCCGCGGCAAGCTGCTCCCCCGCGAGCGGGTGGAGCGGCTGCTCGATCCGGGCTCGCCCTTCCTCGAGATCGGGCAACTGGCCGCGAACGGCATGTACGAGGGCGACGTCAACGGCGCCTCGATCATCTGCGGGGTCGGGCGTGTCTCGGGCCGCCAGTGCATGATCGTGTGCAACGATGCAACCGTGAAGGGCGGCACCTACTACCCGATGACGGTCAAGAAGCACCTGCGCGCGCAGGAGATCGCGCAGGAGAACCGCCTGCCGTGCATCTATCTGGTGGACTCCGGCGGTGCGAACCTGCCGCACCAGGCGGAGGTCTTCCCCGACCGCGACCACTTCGGGCGGATCTTCTTCAACCAGGCCAACATGAGCGCGCTCGGCATCCCGCAGATCGCCTGCGTGATGGGCTCCTGCACTGCCGGGGGCGCCTATGTCCCCGCCATGTCCGACGAGACGGTGATCGTCCGCAACCAGGGCACGATCTTCCTCGCCGGCCCGCCGCTAGTGAAGGCCGCGACGGGCGAGGAGATCAGCGCGGAGGACCTCGGCGGCGGCGACCTGCACGCGAAGAAATCGGGCGTGGTCGACCACCTCGCCGAGAACGACGAGCACGCGCTCACCATCGTGCGCGATATCGTCTCGCACCTCAATTCCCCGTTCGGTTCGAGCGCAGTCGAGAACCGGGGTCTGGGGTGTGTCTCGACTTCGCTCGACACGAACGGCTTGCGGGAGCCAAGGCCGCCGAAGTTCGACGCGGAGGACCTCTACGCCCTCATTCCCGAGGATGTGCGCGCGCCCTATGACGTGAAGGAAGTGATCGCGCGCCTCGTCGACGCATCCGAGTTCCACGAGTTCAAGGCGCATTACGGCGCCACCCTCGTCTGCGGCTTTGCCCATATCTGGGGGATGCCCGTGGCGATCCTCGCCAACAACGGGGTGCTGTTCTCCGAGAGCGCGCAGAAGGGCGCGCATTTCATCGAGCTCGCCTGCCAGCGGCGCATCCCGCTGCTGTTCCTCCAGAACATTTCGGGCTTCATGGTCGGCGGAAAATACGAGGCGGAAGGCATCGCCAAGCATGGCGCGAAGCTCGTCACCGCGGTCGCAACCGCGACCGTCCCCAAGGTCACCGTGGTGATCGGCGGCAGCTTCGGGGCGGGGAACTACGGGATGTGCGGACGCGCCTATAGCCCGCGCTTCCTGTTCACCTGGCCCAATGCGCGCATCTCGGTGATGGGCGGCGAGCAGGCGGCGAGCGTCCTAGCCACCGTCCACCGCGACGCCGACAGCTGGACGCCGGACGAGGCCGAGGCCTTCAAGGCGCCGATCCGCCAGAAATACGAGGACGAGGGCAACCCCTACTACGCCACCGCCCGCCTGTGGGACGACGGGGTCGTGGACCCGGTGCAAACCCGCGACGTCCTCGGCCTCGCTTTCGCCGCCTGTCTCGAGGCCCCGATCGCCGAGCGCCCCGCCTTCGGCGTGTTCAGGATGTAGGAACGTCAGCGGTCTGAAACCCTCCCCCACCCACTTGCGTAGCTAACCCAAGTTAGGCCACAAGGGCCTGCCTTTGGGAGGGGCGCATCTTGCATACACCGATCACCCCCGTGCCGGAGCGCGCGCCGACGCTGCTCTCGCGCATCGTGCGCCGGATCATCCTCGCGATCTGGTACATCAAGGGCTGGAAGATCGAGGGTGCCTTCCCGAAAGGCGTTCGCAAGTGCGTGATCGCGGGGGCGCCGCACACCTCGAACTGGGACTTCGTTTTCTTCACCGGTGCCACCCACGAGGAGGGCATCAGGCCGAACTTCATGGGCAAGCACACGCTGTTCAAGGGCGTGATGAGGAACTTCATGCTCGACATGGGCGGCATCCCCGTCGACCGCCGCAGCCGCCTCAACGCCACCGAGCAGGTCGCCGCCGAATTCGCCCGCCGCGACGAGCTGGCGCTGGTGATCGCCTGCGAAGGAACGCGCAAGACGGACGGCAAGTGGAAATCCGGTTTCTACCACATCGCACGTGCAGCCAATGTTCCCATCATCCCGGCCTTCGCCGACAATGCCAATCTGGTGATCAGCTTCGGCGAGCCCTTGATCCCCAGCGGCAATTATGGCGAGGACCTCCTCAGAATCGCCGAATGGTTCCGCTCCAAGCTGCCCGATTACGAACGGTTCAAGGTGCTGGAGCAGCAGGCGAGAGATATAATCGCAGGTCGCAACGATGTTTGAACTTCTCGCGCTCAATGCCGCGGTCCTTCTCGTGCTGGTGCTGGTCCAGTGGGCGATCAGCGTGAAGATCGACGACGTGTCCTTCATCGACGCCTTCTGGGGCGCGGGCATGGGCATCCTTGCCGTGGCGAGTTGGCTCCACGTGCCGGGCGGGCCGGGCGATCTGGCCACGCTGATCATGGCGATGACCGCCGCCTGGGGCTTTCGCCTCGGGATCTACCTGTTCCTGCGCTGGCGCAAGGAAGGCGAGGATCGGCGTTACAAGCGCATCCTGAAGGACGCGCGCGAGAAGGGCCAGTTCGCCCGCGCCGCGCTGACCCGCGTGTGGCTGATGCAGGCGGTGCTGCTGTTCATGGTCTCGAGCCCCGCGCAAGTCGGCATCCTCGCCAGCCCCGCGCCCGCGCCGATCACCCTGCTCGCCTGGGCAGGCTTCGCCCTGTGGTGCGTGGGCGTGTTCTTCGAATGGGTGGGCGACTGGCAGCTCGCCCGTTTCAAGGCCGATCCCGCGAACCACGGCCGCGTGCTCGACACCGGGCTGTGGCGCTACACCCGCCATCCGAACTATTTCGGCGATTTCTGCGCGTGGTGGGGCATCTGGCTGACCTGCGCCGCGGCGGGTTGGGAGTATGCCGCTGCGACGGTGATCGGGCCGCTGTTCCTCAGCTTTACGCTCACCCGCTGGTCGGGCGTGCCGCTGCTGGAGAAGAACCTCCACAAGACCAAGGGCAACAAATATGCGGTCTACGAGCGCAAGACTTCGGCCTTCTTCCCGCTCCCGCCTCGCTACTGACCCACAGGGCGCCAATGGCCTTTCCCTTGCTGCGTCGCACAAAAATCGACGAGCGGCCCTTCAATCCCGACCGCGGTTGGCCTATGTTGACGCTCGCGCGAGGAGGCGCGAGCGAGATGCCACTGACCGACACCGCCCGTGAAGCCGAGCGCGAGCGCATCGCGCGCCATGTGCTCGACATCGTGAAGGAGCGCGGCGCGGAGGTGCCCTGGACCGTCGCGATGGCCGAAAGCGGCCTCACCCGCGCGCGGTTCGAGGCGCTTTTCGCCGATTACGACGATCTGTTCGATGCCGTCGCCCAGACCTGGCTAGCCCCGCACATGACCGTGATGGAGGAAGTGCTGTCGAGCAACCTCCCGCCCCAGCGCAAGATGTACGAGTTCTTTCGCCGCCGCTTCGTGATCTCGCAGGAACGGTTCCGCGCCGACCCGCACTTCTTCACGATCCTGTGCGAGATGGGCGCCGCCAACTTCGAGCGCGTGCGCTCCTACGTTGATCTTGCCGACCACTACCTGTGCGAACTGATCGCCGAGGCTCAGGCCGAAGGCTTCTTCGCCGGGCTCGAGATCGACGAGGCGCTGTCGCTGATCAACCAGATGATCAGCAACTACACCCTGCCAGATGCGCTGATCTATCTCGGCGACAAGCTGTCCGAGCAGAAGCTGGCGCGGATCGTCGACACGATGTTCATCGGCCTGTCGGGCGAGGCGGGCGCCGACGCTTCAGGTGTGAACACGCTGAAGGTTGCATCCTAGCCCTCGCCCCACCACGCGCTTGCCGGGTCATCTCCGCCCCGCGCGCCGCGGCGGAGGAGGTTATCGAACAGCCCGCCTTCGAGCTGCATCGTCGCGGCGCGGGTGCTGTTCCAGTCCATGACATAGAGCCGTTCGGCAATGCGCCAGCGGCCCTCGCGCTTTGCGAGCCGGTCGAGATAGCGTCCGCCGACGGCCAGTTCGACCTCGCCCTCCGGCCCGGGGATGATGTGGAGCGCGACGCAATTGGTCTCGGCGCGGGCGGTGTCGCCATCCACCCGCATCACGGTATTGCCGATGTTGTGCTGGGTCAGCCGCATCGCGCCGAGGCCGGCCATCAGGCCCGGAATCACCTCGGCAACCAGCCTTGCCCCGTCCCCGTAATCGATCATCGCATCGGGGGTGAAGGCGGCGGCGAGCTGTTCGGGGTCGCAGCGGTCGATCCCGCGGCAATAGAGCGCGAGGGTCTCGGCGATCGCCAGCCGGTCGGCGATTTCGGTCGTGTCCATGCGCCGCAGATTACCGCGCGGCGGCGCGGCGGGGGACTGCCGAAAGCGTCAGCGGCGCGGATCGCGCTTGAACTGCAGCACGTTGGCGGGGAGCTTGCGCGGCGGCGGGCGCAGGCGCTTTTCCGCCAGCGCGTACTTGAGCGCCGCGCCGGTCATCGTGCCCGAGACGACGAGGATCACCCCCGCCCAGAACCAGTGCGGCAGACCCAGCACGGCGGCGATCGAGCCGGTATCCGACAGCATCGCCTGCCCGCCGATCTCGACCTGTTCGGTGAACAGGTAGCCCCAGTCGCGCAGGGCGCTCATCGCGCCGAGCACGCCAAGGAACTGGAGGCTGAAACGCGTCCAGGCCGGCGAGCCGCGCAAGGCGACGAGACCGATGATCCCCGCCACCAGCGGCAGGGCCCACCACCCCGTCGCCGAACGAACCCAGATGCCGGTGCTGGCAAGGATCGCCGCCGCCACCAGCCACAGCACCGGCCGCCATGCGCGCGGGTGGGCGCTGGCGACGATCAGGCCCGCGCCCGCCGCGCTCGGCGCCAGCGGGCCGCCCGCGGCGATCGCGGCATGGACGAAGCGCGAGGCCTCGCCGTCGACCCGGCTCTCGGCCACGCCCGAGCCGTTGGCGAAGATCAGCAGCTGCTCGAAATGCTGGTGGAGCGCGAGCGCAGTGAGGCCGTGGCCCATCTCGTGGAACCACGTGGTCAGGATCGCGAAAGGATAGATCAGGTAGGCGCCGAAAGGCAGGGCGGGGAGCATCGTCACCACCAGCCCGGCGACCACCAGCCGCCCGATCGCCTCGCCCTGCGAGCCCGGAGTCACGAGCGGCTGCATCGGCTCAGCCCACGGTGGTCACGGCATCGGGGGTGTGTCCCGAGGCGTCGACCCGGATATCATCCTGGCGCGACGCCTCCTCGTCCTCCTCGCGCTGTTCGCGCAGGATCGACCAGCTGGCGAGGAACAGCCCCGCCACCAGCGGCCCCAGCACGATGCCCGAAAAGCCGACGAGGCTGATGCCGCCCAGCGTAGTGATGAGGATGATCCAGTCGGGAATTCCGGTGTCGCGCCCGACGAGGATGGGGCGCAGGACATTGTCCGCCGAGGAGATGATGAAGAAGCCGGTCAGCAGCACGAACAGACCCTGCCACGTCGCGCCCGAGATCAGCAGCCAGATCCCCGCCGGCACCCACACCGCGCCCGATCCGATCACCGGCACCAGCGCGAAGATCGCCATCACCACCCCGAACAGCAGCGCGGAGGGGACGCCCGCGATCATCAGCGTGATCCAACCGAGCGTGCCCTGCACCAGCGCAACCACGCCCGTGCCCTTGATCGTCGCGCGCACGATGCCGAGGAAACGCTCGGCCAGACGGTCGGCAATGCTGCGTTCGACCGGGACGGCGCAGAGTACCGTGCGGCCAATCCGCTCGCCGTCGCGCAGCAGGAAGAACATCACATAGAGCGCGACGCCGAAGGACAGGATGAAGCCCAGGGCCTCGCTGCCGATCGTCACTGCCTGGGTGGCGATCATCCCGGCGCTCTGGGTGAGGAATTCCTGAAGGCGGGTCTGGATCATGGTGATGTCCGCCCACCCGCTGCGGTCGACCGCATCGCGCGCGATTTCGGGGAGCGCGGTGTAGAAGGTGTCGAACCACGCGGCGAGATCGAGCGGCTGCTTCTGCAGTGTCGCCACCAGCATGATCGCCTGCTCGATCACCATCGTCGCGATCCAGCCGAAGGGCACCAGCACGAGGATGAAGATCACCAGCAGCGAAAGACCAGCGGCCGGATTGCGACGACCGCGCAGGCGCCGCAGGATGGTGCGGTAGAGCGGCTGGAACATGATCGCCGCCAACGCCGCCCACAGCAGCGGCTGGGCGAAGGGATAGACGATCACCGCCATCAGCAGGCTGACCACCGCGAGGATGATCAGGAAGCTTGCCTGTTGCAGGTCCTCGGTGCGGTGGGGGTGGGCGGCCATGCAGTCCTTCGGTGGCTAGACGTCGAGGTTGGCTACGTTCAAGGCATTGTCCTGGATGAACTCGCGGCGCGGCTCGACGATGTCGCCCATCAGGCGGGTGAAGATCTCGTCGGTCACGTCGGCATCCTCGACCTTCACTTGCAGCAGCACGCGCGCTTCCGGGTCGAGCGTGGTTTCCCACAATTGTTCCGCGTTCATCTCGCCCAGACCCTTGTAGCGGCTGATTGAGAGGCCCTTGCGCCCGGCGGCGAAGATCGCCTCGAGCAGCTGGCTGGGGCGGCTGATCGTGCCGTCGAAGGTGGCGGCGGGAGCGGGGGCGGCCTCTTCCGCTTCGCCGGCGAGCGGATCGGCGGCGGCGGGGGCTTCGGGTTCGGGCTCTTCGGCTTCGGCTCCGGCGCGCACCAGCTTGACCGGTTCGGCATAGGCTTCGGCCTGTGCGGCAGCGAGGCCGTGGAGCTTGTGCGCCTCGGTGCTGGAGAGGAAGCGCGCGTCGATCTCGTGGACGTCGGTGACACCGCGCCACAGGCGCTCGAACACGACGGTCCCATCCTCGCGCTGGAAGGCGGACCACCGCGCCTCGCGGTCGCCCGCACCCAGCCGTCCGGCGGCGCGGGCCAGCGCGGCGGCAAGCGCCTCGCCCGCCAGCCCCGGCTCCAGAGCGCCGGTCAGTGCCATCTGCTCGACTATCCCGCTGTCATAGCGGCGCGGCACGAAGGCCAGCAGGTTCTTTAGGCGCAGCGCCCCGTCGACCAGCGCACGCAGTTCCTCAGCGCCGCGCACCCCACCCGAGGTCTCGAGCACCCGGCCCTGAAGCCCGGCATCGACAAGATAGCGGTCGAGCGCGGCCTGATCCTTGAGGTAGACCTCGCTGCGCCCCTTCGCGACCTTGAACAGCGGCGGCTGGGCGATGAACAGGTGCCCGGCCTTGATGATCTCGGGCATCTGCCGGTGGAAGAACGTCAGCAGCAGGGTGCGGATATGCGCGCCGTCCACGTCCGCGTCGGTCATGATGACGATCTTGTGGTAGCGCAGCTTTTCGAGATTGAACTCGTCACGGATGCCTGTGCCCATCGCCTGGATGAGGGTGCCGACTTCCTTCGAGGAAATGATCCGGTCGAACCGCGCGCGCTCGACGTTGAGGATCTTGCCCTTGAGCGGCAGGATCGCCTGGGTCTTGCGGTCACGCCCCTGCTTCGCCGAGCCGCCTGCGGAATCGCCCTCGACGAGGAACAGTTCGGACTTGGCCGGATCGCGCTCCTGACAATCGGCGAGCTTGCCGGGCAGGCTGGCGACGCTCATCGCGCCCTTGCGGCTCATCTCGCGCGCCCGCCTTGCGGCCTCCCGTGCGGCGGCGGCGTCGATGATCTTCTGGATGATCGCGCGAGCCTCGTTCGGGTTCTCCTCGAGCCACTCGGTCATCTTCTCGCCCATCAGCGTCTCGAGCGGCGAGCGCACTTCGCTGGAGACCAGCTTGTCCTTGGTCTGGCTGGAGAACTTGGGGTCGGGCAGCTTGACGCTGACGATCGCGGTCAGGCCCTCGCGCATGTCCTCGCCCGCAAGGCTCACCTTCTCCTTCTTCAGCATCCCGGACCGCTCGGCATAGTTGTTGAGCGTGCGGGTCAGCGCCGCACGGAAGGCCGACAGGTGGGTGCCGCCATCGCGCTGCGGGATGTTGTTGGTGAAGGCGAGGACGTTCTCGTAGTAGGAATCGTTCCATTCCAGCGCGACGTCGATGCCGATCCCGTCCTTCTCCGCGCTGACCGCAATCGGCGAGGGGATCAGCGGCTGCTTGTTGCGGTCGAGATACTTCACGAAGGCCGCGATCCCGCCCTCATAGTAGAGATCGTGTTCGAGCTTTTCCTCGTGCCTGAGGTCGCGCAGCTTGATGCGCACGCCCGAGTTGAGGAAGGCGAGCTCGCGGTAGCGGTGCTCGAGCTTCTCGAAATCGAACTCGGTGACGTTCTTGAAGGTGTCGTGGCTGGCCTTGAAGGTGACGCGGGTGCCCTTCTTGAAGCCGTTGGCGTCGGCATTGCGGTCGCTCTTGGGCGCATCGCCCACGACCTTGAGCGGGGCGACGGCATCGCCGTGCTCAAAGCGCATCCAGTGCTCCTTGCCCTCGCGCCAGATGGTGAGTTCGAGCCACTCCGAAAGCGCGTTCACCACCGAGACGCCCACGCCGTGAAGCCCGCCCGAGACCTTGTAGGCGTTGTCGTCCGAGGTGTTCTCGAATTTCCCACCCGCGTGAAGCTGGGTCATGATCACTTCCGCCGCCGAGACGCCCTCTTCGGGGTGCATGCCGGTGGGAATGCCGCGGCCGTTGTCCTCCACCGAAACGCTGCCATCGGGGTTCAATTCGATGAGAACGAGGTCGCAATGACCTGCCAACGCCTCGTCGATGGCATTGTCACTGACTTCGAACACCATGTGATGCAGGCCCGACCCGTCGTCGGTGTCGCCGATATACATGCCGGGGCGCTTGCGGACCGCATCGAGGCCCTTCAGAACCTTGATGGAATCGGCGCCGTATTCGTTGGAGTTGGGCAGCTTTGCGGGGGTCTGGTTGGTGGTGTCGTCCATGACCCATCATATAGGGGCTAAGGCGCGGAAACCCAACTGCGGGACGGCCGCAAGAGGCGCTTTTCCACGAGTGTGCAGAGGCGTTCGACGGGCGGCTCAGAAGGCCTTGCGGAAATGCACGCGCCCGCGCCACATGGTCGCGTCGAACAGGCCCATCATGCCCTCGCGCGAGGCCTCCGGAAACTGGGTGACGTGGCACATGGCGGCGGCCCTGGCGGCAGCGAGATCGGCGGGCGTGTAGGCGATGCCCTCCGCCAGCAGCTTCGGGTCGGTCATGGCCCAGTCCTGCATCTCGGCAACCGGCGGGAGCCGGCCTGCGGGAATGGCGACATAGAACAGCGCCGCGCGGTCGCCTTCGGGCTGGGCCTGCACCATCTGTGTGGCGATCGCGCTGACGAGACGGTGGTCGGCGTGACCATATCCCCCGTCCGGACCCCAGGTCAGGACCACGTCGGCCCAGGCGAGATGATCGTGCAGCGTCTTCGCCAGCGAGCCGTCGCGCACGTGATCGGCCAGCTTGCCGTCGGGAAGGCCGAGGTTCACCACCTCGGACACGCCCAGCGCCTTGCCGGAACAGTCCGCCTCGGCGCGGCGCGTCTCGGCCAGGGCCGCGCCCTTGGGCAGGTTCGAGACCCCCGGCCCCGCATCGCCCGGCGTCGCATGGACGATCCGCACGAAATGCCCCTCGCGCGCCAGCGCCGCCAGCGCGGGGGCCATGAACAGCTCGTCGTCGGGATGGGCGACCACGGCCACCACCAGCGGCGGCTCGAGATCGGCTTCGTCCTGCGCGGCGGCAGGGGCAAGTGCCAGCGTGACGGAGACTGCTGCGGCGATGGCGCGGATCATCGGTTCCCTCTCCCTTGTCGCCCTCCTGCCACTTGTGCCAGCCGCCTTGCAATGGCTTGCACGCGCCCCCATGCCGATTATGCATGGCCGCCATGAGCAACGATGCGATGATGGCCCGCCTTGCCGAACCTTTCGGCAGCTTCCCCGAGATCCTGATGGAATGGTCGCGCATCAAGGGCGACGATCTCGCCCTGAGGGACGACAGGCGCGAGGTCTACTGGGCCGAGCTGGTCGGGCTGGTCGAGCGGCTGGCGGCGCGGCTGGTGGAGACGGGGCTCCAGCGTGGGCAATCGGTGGCGATCCTCGGCACCTCCACCGTGGAATACGCGCTGGTGTTCCTTGCCGCCGTGCGCGCGGGCGGCGTCGCCGCGCCGCTCACCACCAGCGCCTCGCCCGAGCAGCTCGAAGGCATGGCGAGGGATTCGGGCGCGATCCACCTGTTCATCGACGCGGCCAAGGCGGCGGAGCTGGGGCCAGACTTCATGGCCCACCTGATCCGGGTGCCGCTCGGGAGCATCGACCAGTGGATGGCCCCTCCGGGCAGCCGCGCGCCGGAGTTCGCGCCGGAGCCGAAAGACCCCTTCAACATCATCTATTCCAGCGGCACCACGGGCATTCCCAAGGGCATCGTCCACTCGCACCAGATGCGCTGGCGGCAATTCGCGGCGACCGCCCTGAGTTACCTCGGCGCGGGGCTGGAGGTGCGCTCGCTCGCCTCGACGCCGCTCTATTCGAACACCACGATGGTCGCCTTCCTGCCCGTTCTGCTGGCGGGGGGCTGCGTGCGGGTGATGGGCAAGTTCGATTGCGCGAAGTGGCTGGCGCACGCCGAGGCGGACCGCACCACCATCACCATGCTCGTTCCGGTGCAATACCAGCGGCTGATGGACTTTGCCGGCTTCGACGAGTTCGATCTGTCCAGCCTGAAGCTCAAATACTGCACCTCCGCGCCCTTCTCGGCAGACCTCAAGCGCGAGGTGCTGCGGCGGATGCCCGGCGGGCTGATCGAGATCTATTCGATGACCGAAGGCGGCGTCGTGTGCCTGCTGGCGTGCCACGAATTCCCCGACAAGCTCCACACGGTGGGCCGCCCCGCGCCGGGGAGCGAGCTCAAGGTGCTCGACGACGAGGACCGCGAGGTGCCGCCCGGCACCCCGGGCAATCTCGTGGGCCGCAGCCTCACCATGATGAGCGGCTACAAGAACCGCCCCGAAAAGACCGCCGAGGCCCAGTGGACCGACCCCGCGACCGGCGAGGTGTGGATGCGGATGGGCGACATCGGGCGGGTGGACGCGGAAGGCTTCGTCGAACTGGTCGGCCGCGCCAAGGACATGATCATTTCGGGCGGGTTCAACATCTACCCCAGCGATCTAGAGGCCGAACTGGCGAAGGAGCCGGGCGTGGTCGAGGCCGCGGTCGTCGGCGTGCCCTCGCGCGCCTGGGGCGAAACACCAGTGGGCTTCGTGGTGCTGCGCGAGGGCGGGGACACCGCGGCCATCCTCGCGGCCGTCAACGCCCGGCTCGGCAAGACCCAGCGCCTCGCTGCGCTTCATCCGATTGCCGAAATGCCGCGCAGCCACATCGGCAAGCTGCTCAAGACCGATCTGCGCGCCGAGGCGGAGCGGCTCGGCGGGATCGACTGACAGGTCCCCGGATACGGCACGGCCCGGCTCCTCTGGCGAGGAACCGGGCCGCCGGAAGCTGTCGCTCCGCTCGGGCGATCGTTACACGATGAAGGTGTTGAACGCGGTGCCGCTGACGACAACGGCGAGCAGGAAGGCGACGGCCTTTTCGCTGATCATGCGCATGGTTCTGGTTCCCTGTTTTGTTGTGGTTGGGAGCCCGGGCAACCCAAGGGGGGGAGAGAGGGGATTGCCCGGGCCAGAGCAGCATATATTCAGGTGCGCGCAATTTTCAATCTCTGTTTCGATTGAAAATAATTCATCAGCGCAATCGAAAAAGGCGATATCGGGAGGCATCCCAGCAGGCTGCGGCTCGAGACGCGGCCGCCTGTTCAGGGGGGGGAGGTTGGCGGCCGCGTCTCTTTCGCTGCGGGCCTGGCGCAAGCGCCGGGCAATGACGGATCACGACGACCTGGCGAGGGGGGGAGAGCCAGGCGGTCCTGCCGTCCGGCAGGCGGGCAATGGGGCCGCATTCGGCCTCGATTACCGGGCAATGCATCCTTGCGGACTGACGGCGGGGTTGGAGAGGAGGCCCCGCGCTGCATCGCTTGGGCGGCAAGTGGTGTTCGCAAGCGCACAATTCAAATGCGAAAACACCAATTTGAGTTGCTTAAAATGCAACAATTAATCATGTGTCGGACGCAAAGCGGCCGCCGGATCGCTCCGGCGGCCGCTTCAATTACAAGAGCTTGCGCTCAGTTGGCGGCGACGGTCCCGCTGCTGCGGCCCTGCATGGCCACGACCCGGTCGACTTCGGCGAGCGCCGCGGTGCGGGCTTCGGCGACGCACTTGGCGTCAACCGCGGGGCGGCCGTAGCTGTAGCGCGAAGCGGCTTCGACGGTGCAGGCCTTGCGCAGCTGGGCGGCGATGCGGGTCTCGAGCGCGGCGCGGCCTTCGGCGGTGGTCACGTCGACGTCGCCATAGGCGATGCGGACGGTCACGACTTCCTCGGCGGGCGCAGCCAGCGCGGGGGCGGCGAGAGCGGCGAGGGCAATCAGCGGGAGAGTGAAACGCATGGTGGATACTCCGAAAGGTTGAGAGAGGGTTTCGGGAGAAGCGATGCCGTTGACCGGCATTCGGTTGCTGTTTGAAACTCTGGTGCAGCGCACAAGAGACTTGTGCAAATGCGAAATGCGGCAGGATGGTTCCAAAGAATGCAACGTTTTTGCGGCGGATTTCCGGGAACCCCATGAAATTCCTGCGGCTGTTTTGCGCTGCACCGCAAAATCACGCGCTGGCGGTGCGGCGATGCTGGACAGGCGGGGGCGCGCTCCTTAATCCGCCGCCATGAGCGCGCACCGATCGAGCGGCGAGTCCGCTGTCCCCGATTCCATCCTGATCGTCGACTTCGGGTCGCAGGTGACCCAGCTGATCGCGCGCCGCGTGCGCGAGGCGGGGGTCTATTCCGAGATCGCGCCCTTCACCCAGGCCGAGGCCGCCTTCGCCCGCCTGAAGCCCAAGGGCATCATCCTTTCCGGCTCGCCCGCCAGCGTGCCTGAGGAGGGCTCCCCGCGCGCGCCGCAGATGCTGTTCGAGGCCGGGGTGCCGATCCTCGGCATCTGCTACGGCCAGCAGGTGATGACCCACCAGCTGGGCGGCGAGGTCCGCCCCGGGCACGAGACCGGAGAGGGCGGCGAGTTCGGACGCGCCTTCCTGACCGTCACCGCCGAATGCACCCTGTTCAACGGCCTCTGGGAAGTCGGCGAGCGGCACCAGGTGTGGATGAGCCACGGCGACAAGGTGACGCAGTTCGCCGAGGGTTTCGAGATCGTCGCCACCTCCGACGGCGCGCCCTTCGCGGTGATCGCCGACGAGGCGCGCAGGTTCTACGGCACGCAGTTCCACCCCGAGGTGGTCCACACCCCCGACGGCGCGCGTCTGATCGCCAACTTCGTGCGCCATGTCTGCGGCCTTGCGGGCGACTGGACGATGGCCGAGTTCCGCCAGACCAAGATCGCCGAGATCCGCCAGCAGGTGGGCGACAAGCGGGTGATCTGCGGCCTTTCGGGCGGCGTCGATTCCGCCGTCGCCGCGGTGCTGATCCACGAGGCGATCGGCGACCAGCTGACCTGCGTCTTCGTCGACCACGGACTGATGCGGCTGGGCGAGGCCGAGCAGGTCGTCAGCCTGTTCAAGAACCACTACAACATCCCGCTCGTTCACGTGGAGGCCGAGGAGCTGTTCCTCGGGGGCCTCAAGGGCCTCACCGACCCCGAGGCCAAGCGCAAGTTCATCGGCAAGACCTTCATCGACGTGTTCGAGGCCGAGGCCAAGAAGATCGGCGGCGCGGATTTCCTCGCGCAGGGCACGCTCTATCCCGACGTGATCGAATCGGTGTCCTTCACCGGCGGGCCCTCGGTGACGATCAAGAGCCACCACAATGTCGGCGGCCTGCCGGAACGCATGAACATGGCGCTGGTCGAGCCGCTGCGCGAGCTGTTCAAGGACGAGGTCCGCGATCTCGGCCGCGAACTGGGCCTGCCCGACGCCTTCGTCGGCCGCCACCCCTTCCCCGGCCCTGGCCTCGCGATCCGCATTCCTGGCGAGGTCACCAAGGAGCGCTGCGACATCCTCAGGAAGGCCGACGCGATTTATCTCGAGGAGATCCGCAACGCGGGCCTCTACGACGCGATCTGGCAGGCCTTCGCGGTGCTGCTGCCGGTCAAGACCGTGGGCGTGATGGGTGACGGGCGGACCTACGATTCCGTCTGCGCCCTGCGCGCTGTGACCTCGACCGACGGAATGACGGCGGACGTCTACCCCTACGACGCCGGGTTCCTCACCCGCGTCGCGACGCGCATCGTCAACGAGGTCAAGGGCATCAACCGGGTGGTCTACGACTATACCAGCAAGCCGCCCGGGACCATCGAATGGGAGTGATCCGCGACACCGGAAGGTGCCTCGGGCCACAGGCCTAGCCGACTGCAATCCGCGCAAAGCGGCCTTCGCCGTGGCCGCGCTGGAAAATGCTGTTGGCGATCAGCCACACCCTCACGATCCGCTCCGGCAACGGCTCGCCCAGCGCCTCGGCATAGTCGGCGGCGATCATCCGGCGTTCCGAATGCCATTGCCCGAGCCCGGCACTGCCGCTGCGCAGCACCCAGTGCGTCTCGCGCTCGCACCACCATTCGAGCGGGCAGCGGAACACGTGGCCCTCGGGGAGCCCTGCGCTCCACATGTAGGTAAGGTCCCGGCCATTATCGAACTCCACCGCGATGCTGAGATAGTCGTGGGTGAAGGCGAGATCCTCGGGCAGGTCCGAGGGCAGCCGCTCGATCAGCCAGTCCCACGAAAGCACGGTCTCGCGAGTCAGCGGCAGATCGAGCGGGCGCTGGAGGATGCCGACATCGCCGTGGGTGGAGACCGCGATGTCATCGGGGTCCCCAGTGTAGATGCGCCCGTCGCCGAGCCGCCAGAGATAGTGCCAGCCATCGGGCTGACCGGTGGTGTCCGGCGGGGCGTCCGCGCGTTCCACCCTGAGCGCGATCCCCGGTCCCTGTGCGCGCCGCTTGCCCGGCAGCAGAATGCCCCGCTCGTCGGCGAATTCGGAAAGCGTCTTGGTAAGGAAAGCCAGCTCGCCCTCCTCCCACGCCTCGTAGACCGCATCATCGGCGACGAGCTTGCGTATCGCCCCGCCACCGATCCGCATGAACACCGTCGCGCGCGGCTCGATCACGAGGCCGATCGGCTTTGCCAGCCACTGGTGACCGGTGGCGACCACTCGGAACCGCTCCCCGGCGGCAAGGACATGGCCGCTGGCGGTCCAGCCGCTTTCCGAGCCGTCGAGCCGGACGGGGGCGGCCGGATCGGGCAGAGTGAGCCCGGCCGCAATCGCCCGGGCGCTGCCGACCTGCTTGCGCAGGAACCCCGCAAGGGTCCCGGCCCTCGCCACCATCGATCGCCTGGTTTCGCGCATGACATCCCCCGCCTTAGACCCGTCGGCGAAGTTTGACGCATAGGGCGCGCCGCGCAAGCGTACTTTGGAACGTCTCTAAGCTGCGCGAATAAGTTGGTCCGCCCCTTCCCGCCGTCCGCCAAATCGCATATCGCTGCCGCCCGAATGGATACCACAAGAGGTCGTCAATCGTGATGCCGCTGCTTCGCCCGCTTGCCTTTGCCGCCGCCCTTGCAGCCGGCCTGTCCGCCTGCGCCCAGCCCGCCGCCGCGCCCGGCGACGACGCCGCCGCCACCGCGCCGGTGACCGAGGGCGCATGGACGCTCGATCCGGCAGGCTCGCGCCTCGCCTATGTCAGCATCAAAGCCGGCGAGGTGGCCGAGGCCAACCGCTTCGACACGCTTGCAGGCAGCGTCGCGGCCGATGGCACCGCGAGCCTCGACATCGACCTCGCCTCGGTCAACACCGGGGTCGACATCCGCAACGAACGGATGCGCGAGATCTTCTTCGGGGTGGCCGAGAATCCCAAGGCGACGGTGACGGCCAAGCTCGATCCCGCAGCCTTCGCAGGGCTGGCGGTGGGGCAGTCGCTCACCCGTCCGCTGACCGCCAGCGTCACGATCAAGGGCGCCTCGGCCGATGTCGAGACCGAGGTGCTCGTCACCCGCGTCAGCGCCGACCGCGTGACCGTGGTGCCGACCGCGCCGGTGATCGTCTCGACCGACATGTTCGGCCTGACCGACGAGCTTGGCGAGCTGCGCGCTCTGGCGCAGCTGCCCTCGATCACGCCCGCGGTGCCGGTCACCTTTGCGCTCGCCTTCAAGCGGGGCTGACAGACCTTGCGGTAAATCAATGCCCTGGCGGGCGGACACGGGCAACGAGGCGTAGCCGGGCGGCGGCACGCGAACCGATCCCACCGCGTCCCAGCCGCCCGGCATCCCCCGCCGATTTCCCGAGAGCGCCTGACGCTACGGCGCGCTAGCGCGGCGGGCGGGCCTCTCAAAAGCAGGCTTGAAAGCCGCGCTCAACTCGGCTTGTCTCCCGCGCAAACACGGCTTTGCACGGGAGAACACAGGCCATGAAGACCGCCATCACCGAAATGTTCGGCATCGAGCACCCGATCATCCAGGGGGGGATGCACTATGTCGGGTTCGCCGAGATGGCGGCAGCCGTCTCCAACGCGGGCGGCCTCGGCATCATCACCGGCCTGACGCAGGGCACGCCCGAAAAGCTCGCCAACGAGATCGCGCGCTGCAAGGACATGACCGACAAGCCCTTCGGCGTGAACCTCACCATCCTGCCGACCCTGACCCCGCCCGACTATCCGGGCCTCGTGAAGGCAGTGATCGAGGGCGGCGTGAAGGTGGTCGAGACCGCGGGTCGCAACCCGGTCGAACTGCTCCCGCCGCTGAAGGACGCGGGGATCAAGGTGATCCACAAGTGCACCTCGGTGCGCCACTCGCTCAAGGCGCAGGAGATCGGCTGCGACGCGGTGAGCGTCGACGGCTTCGAATGCGGCGGCCACCCGGGCGAGGACGATGTGCCCAACTTCATCCTGCTGCCGCGCGCCGCCGATGAACTGGAAATCCCCTTCGTCTCGAGCGGCGGGATGGCCGACGGGCGCAGCCTTGTCGCCAGCCTCGCGATGGGCGCGCAGGGGATGAATATGGGCACCCGCTTCATCGCCACCAAGGAAGCCCCGGTGCACGAGAACGTGAAGCAGGCGATCCTCGCCGCGAGCGAACTCGACACCCGTCTCGTGATGCGCCCGCTCCGCAACACCGAACGCGTGCTCAACAATGCCGCCGTCGAACGCCTGATCCAGAAGGAGAAGGAACTCGGCGATGCCGTCACCTTCCAGGACATCATGGAGGAGGTCGCGGGCGTCTATCCCTCGATCATGATGGAAGGCGAGATGGACAAGGGAGCGTGGAGCTGCGGCATGGTCGCAGGGCTGATCCACGACATTCCGACCTGCAAGGAGCTGATCGACCGGATCATGCTCCAGGCGGAGGAGATCATCGCCCGGATGCAGGCGATGGCCCGCGCCTAAGGGCTGATCCCTAGGTAACTCCCCGCATTCTCTGCACTGCCGCACTGCGGCACCATGCTGCGCGTGCGGCACCGATTCTGGAGGGGATCGGCGCCGCGCGCGAGGCTGTGTGCCTCTGTCCGGCTTCGGGAGGCCGTGCGGAGGGTCGGACGGGGAGGTAGCGATGGATCTATGGGATGGCCCGGCGGCGCTGGGCGGGATCATGATGTGCGTGGCGCTCGGCGCCTGGACGCTGGGCCGGTGGCAGGGCGGTCTTGCCGTGCCCGAGGACGGCGCCGGGCGGGCGCCGTGCGATGCCGGGGACGCCGCGCCGGCTCTGCGCACCGCCGCGACCGAGCACCCGACCGCGCCGTGCCAGCAGGACGCGCTCGCCGCACGCCGCGCGGTGCTGGCCGTGGCGGATTCGCTCGGCGAACTCCACGCCGAGATCAGCGCCTATCGGCGCGCCGAGCAAGTGCTGGCGGATGCGGAGCCGAGCGAACTCGTGATGCGGCACCGCTGCGCCGAGACGGGCCGTGCGTGCCGCCATGTCGGCCTCACCGGAGAGCCCATCTGCGATCTTTCGCGTAACGCACGGCGCGCTTGCGCTACGGCGGCTCCCGCCGCCCGGGCGGGCAGCGCGTGCGAGAGTCAGCCTTCGGCCGCGTCCTTCGACCCCTTGCGGGTATAGGGAACGAAGTCCTCGAAGAACACCGCGCCGGTGAAGAAGCCGTTGAACCGGTCGATCGTCGTCATCACGTCGAACCGGCACAGCTGCGAGGCGTTGAAGCGGTTTGTGACGAGCGTATCGGTGTCGTCAATCTGTTCGGGATTGGCGGTGCGCTGCACCCAGATCGTGTCGCCCGCGCCGTAGACGAAGGCGGTGCCGGGGATGGTCTGCACGCGCTGGTTGCCGAACGAGCGGATGCAGGCCTGCGGCTCGCCCGCCACGCGGCCCTCGAGCAGCTTGGCGAGGCGCAATTCACCCTTGGTCGGGGGCACGGGAACGTCGGTGGCGATAGGGGTTTCGGGCGCCGTATCGGCATTCGCGGGAACGGCGAGCAAGCCGCCGGCCAGCACCAGCGGAAGCGCGGCGAGCAGGGCGGAGCGGAAACGGGTCATCGCGGGATCCTTTCGAATCGTCATGCGCGCCTCGTTGCACACAGCGCCTTAACCCGCGCTGAGCGCCCGGCCCGGATCACCGGTGCGCCGGGCTCGCACCCGAGGACACATCGGGCAAGGCGGCCTGGTTCGCGCCGTCCGCCGGGCCGCCACGCAGCACGAAGCGCCGGTCGCAATAGCCGCAGTCGACATAGCCGCGCTCGTCGATCTCGAGGAAAACGCGCGGGTGACCGAGTGCGGCGGGACGATAGCCCGCGCCGCCGCGGATGCCGCTGGCCCCGTCGCACGCCACGCGATGCGTGTCGACCACCAGCACTTCGGGAGGAGGAATGCTCATGGCGCTGCCGATACAGCCCCGCGCCGCGCCGCGCAATTGCCTTTGCCGCGCCCGCGCCCTAGGGCTTCCCGCATGTCAGCCGAACCCGCCATCCGCATCGACAACCTCGTCAAGCGTTATGCCCCGGCAAAAAGTGCCAAGGGCACGGTGAGCGAAGGCAAGCTCGCGCTCGGCGGGGTCAGCTTCGACGTGCCGCAGGGTGCGATCTTCGGCCTGCTCGGCCCGAACGGCGCGGGCAAGTCGACGCTGATCAACATCCTCGCCGGGCTGGTCAACAAGACCGCAGGCCACGTCGACATCTGGGGTTTCGACATCGACGCCCATCGCCGCAATGCCAGCCGCTCGATCGGGATCGTGCCGCAGGAGATCGTCTTCGATCCCTTCTTCACCCCCTTCGAGGTGCTGGAGAACCAGGCCGGCTTCTACGGTATCCCCGCCGCCCTGCGCCGCAGCGAGGCGCTGCTCGAGGCCGTTCGCCTCTCCGACAAGCGCGATGCCTATGCGCGCACCTTGTCGGGCGGGATGAAGCGGCGGCTGCTCGTCGCCAAGGCGATGGTGCATTCGCCGCCGATCCTCGTGCTCGACGAGCCCACCGCCGGGGTCGATGTCGACCTGAGGCGCCAGCTGTGGGATCTGGTCGGCGAGCTCAACCGCGAGGGCGTGACGGTGGTGCTGACCACCCACTACCTCGAGGAAGCCGAGGAGCTGTGCGACCGCATCGCGATCATCAACCACGGCAGGCTGATCGCCAACAAGCCGACCCGCGAACTGGTCGAGATGGCGCGCGAGAAGATCGTCGTCGTCACCGCTGCCGCCGATCTCGCCGCCGCTCCTTCGCACGAGGCCTTCGCACGGGTCGAATGGGACGGCGCGCGGGCAGTCGAGGTGGCCTATGACAAAGACCGCCTCAACGCCGGGCAGGTGCTCGCCATCCTGCAGGCACAGGGCCTCACCATCGAGGATGTGACCACCCGCGAAGCCGATCTGGAGGACGTGTTCGTCCAGCTGACCGCAGGAACTGCCTGACCTCAGGCGCCGTCGATCCCGACATCCGTCTTGCGCCGCCGCCAGTCGCGATGGCTGTTGCGTTCGATCGGCCTGCCGCAATGACGGCAGTTGCCGACGAATGTGAGCCCGTCCCACGTGATATCGCGGCGGCGGGGCTCGTGCTGATTGATGAAGCAGCCGAAGAACCAGAGGTAGGCCATGGGAGAGGTCGCCTGTAATGCCGGTTTGCACCTGAAGACATCATGCACGCCCGCGTCCATGCGTCCTTTGGACACTCTGGATACAGGTGCGCCACACGGTCGGGCGGGAGCCCGGCGACCCGTGGAAATACTTATCTCGTTTTGAAGTAAATCAAACGGCATTTTTGATCACCCTTGCCCCTTTCCCGCTTCCGCGCCATGGCGCGGTCATGGCGATGGACAAGGCATTGCGATCACCCGGCGACACCCCCGCGCACGACGTGCTGGTGATCGGTTCGGGAGCGGCGGGGCTGACGGCGGCGCTGGCGCTGGCCGAGAAGTGCCGGGTGCTGGTGCTGGCCAAGGGCTCGCTCACCGGCGGCTCGACCGCCTGGGCACAGGGCGGCATCGCCGCGGTGCTCGATGCGGGCGACACCTTCGAGGATCACATCCGCGACACGATGGTCGCCGGCGCGGGTCTCAACGACCTTGCCACGGTGGAATTCGTGATCGAACGCGCGCCGCGCTCGATCGACCGGCTGTGCGAGCTGGGCGTGCCCTTCAACCGCGACGCCGATGCCCTGCACCTCACCCGCGAGGGCGGCCATTCGCACCGCCGGATCGTCCATGTCGATGACGCCACCGGCTGGGCGGTGCAGGCGGCACTGCTGCGCGCGGCGGAGGCCAACCCGAACATCACCCTGCTGCCCGGCCGGACCTGCATCGACTTCATCACCGACCGCCACCGCGAGCACTTCTCGGCCGCGGGCCGTGTGTGGGGTGTCTATGCGCTCGACGAGGCGACCGGCCATGTCGAGCGGCACGTGGCGCGCGCGACAATCCTCGCCAGCGGCGGGGCAGGGCGCGTCTACCAGTTCTCCACCGCCCCGCGCGGCGCGACCGGCGACGGCATCGCGATGGCGTGGCGAGCGGGCGCGCGGGTCTCCAACATGGAGATGATGCAGTTCCACCCGACCTGCCTCTACCACCTCGAAACCAAGAATTTCCTCATCACCGAGGCGGTGCGCGGCGAGGGCGGGCGGCTGATCAACCCGCGCACCGGCAAGCGGTTCATGACCTTCTACGATCCCGAGCGGATGGAGCTTGCGCCGCGTGATGTGGTGGCAAGGGCGATCGATGCCGAGATCAAGCGGTTCGGGCTCGACTACGTCCATCTGGACATCAGCCATGAAGACCCGGACTTCGTGCGCGGGCACTTCCCGACGATCCACGACAAGCTGATGGGCCTCGGCATCGACATGACGAAGCAGCCGATCCCGGTTGTCCCCGCGCAGCACTACACCTGCGGCGGGGTGGTGGTGGATCTGGCGGCACGCACCGACGTGCCAGGCCTTTGGGCGGCGGGCGAATGCACCGAAAGCGGCCTCCACGGCGCGAACCGGCTGGCGTCCAACAGCCTGCTCGAATGCTTCGTCTTCGGCGAGGCCGCCGCGCAGGACATTCTTGCAAGGTGGGAAACATTGGAGGCGCCCCCCGCGATCCTCCCGTGGGACGAAAGCCGCGTGACGGACTCCGACGAGGAAGTCGTCATCAAGCAGAACTGGACCGAAATCCGCCGCTTCATGTGGAACTATGTCGGCATCGTGCGCACCACCAAGCGGCTGGAGCGCGCCGCGAGCCGCATCGAGTTGCTGAAGCGCGAGGTCGAGGACTACTACGGCGCCTTCCGCGTGACGACCGACCTGATCGAACTGCGCAACCTGCTCCAGTCCGCCGAGCTGATCGTGCAATCGGCGCTCCGCCGCAAGGAGAGCCGCGGGCTGCATTACACGCTCGATTATCCCGAGCTTGCGGACGAGGCGAAAGATACGGTGCTGGTTCCTTAGGCGACCTGTTTCCGTTCGCGCTGAGCTAGTCGAAGGGCCGTCCTCCACTTTGGCTTCAGCGACCACTGGAGAAAAAGGCAGTGCTTCGACAGGCTCAGCACGAACGGGGGGAGGCAAGTTCGGCCAGCATTCAGGCTCGGCGCTCTAGCGATGTGCCAAATGTTGCATCGAAGGGGCGCACGATGAAGAAGTTGCTGATTTTCCTGTCCCTTGCGGCTCTCGCTACCGCGCCGCTCGCCGCGCAGCAGCCTTCCGAGGAAAACGCCATCGTCGTCACCGCCCAGCGCTCGGGCGCGCCGATGTGGGTTGTCGAGACGCCCTCCGGCACCGTGATTCTCGTCGGCGAGATCCGGGCGATCCCGAAGACCACCCCGTGGGAGCCCGCGCGGCTCGAGGAGGCCACCAAGGTCGCCGACCGCGTGATCCTCGGCGCGCGGCCCAGGATTTCGCCGGGCGACGTCTTCCGGCTGATGTTCTCGGGCGGCAAGCTCACCAAGCTGCCCGACAAGACCGTGGCTTCCGATTACCTCGATGCAGCCCAGCTCCAGCGCCTTGATACCCTCGCCGCCGCGCACAAGAAGGACTATGCGCGCCAGTCCTTCCTCCTCACCTCCTTCCGGATGCTGCGCGAGGAGCTGCGCTTCAACAAGGACACCGCGCGCGACGCATCGGACGTGGTCAAGGACGCCGCCGAGAAGGCCGATGTCGCGATCACCCGCGCGGCGACCCTCAGGGGCGAGGACGTGATCGACAACCTGTTCGAGGCGCTCCCGCAAGCGCACATCCCCTGCCTCGTCGCGGCGATGGATGCCGTGGAGGCGGGGCCGCAGATCGTCGAGGAGCGCGCCGCGAACTGGCGGCGCTTCAGGATTCCCGCCGTGATGGACAACCCGCTCGAAAGCGCGCTCGGCCAGTGCTGGCCCTGGGCGGACGAGACGCTCGGCAGCGAACTCAGGACCATCTGGGTCGACCGCATCGCCGAGGCGAGCGCCGCCAAGGGCACCACGCTGGCAGTCGTGCCGCTCAGGGTGTTGGCGGAAGGCGGCGGGGTGCTTGACCAATTGGACGCGCGCGGCTTCGATATCGCCGGACCCCCGTGGAAGTGACCGCCGGGGCCGCGCGAGAGGATCACACCGCCCCATGCCCACCGTCACCACCCCCAACACCGGCATCGAACTCTTCTACGAGGAGCAGGGCGATCGCCAGGCCGAGGTGATCCTGCTGGTCATGGGCCTCGGCGCGCAGATGACCCTGTGGCCCGACGAGCTGGTCGAGGCGCTGGTCGGCGAGGGCTTCCGCGTCATCCGCTACGACAACCGCGACATCGGCCTCAGCCAGAAGATGGAAGGCGCCCGCGCGCCCTCCCCCGCCGTCCAGGTCCTGCGCAAGAAGATCGGCTTCCCCGCGAAGGTCCCCTACACCCTGAAGGACATGGCCGACGACGGGATCGGCCTGCTCGACGCACTGGGGATCGCCAGGGCGCACGTGGTCGGCGCCTCGATGGGCGGGATGATCGCGCAGCTGATGGCGGTGCATCACCCCGACCGGCTGATGACCCTGACCTCGATCATGTCGACCACCGGCAACGGCAAGCTCCCTCAGGCCGAACCTGCCGCGATCAATGCCTTGACCGCGCCCCTCAAGGGCATGGACGAGGACACGCTGGTCGCCCACGGCCTCAACATCATCCGCAACATCGGCACGCCCGACAGCCCCGAATTCCCCTTCGACGAGGCGCACCAGCGCGAACGGGTGGTGCGGGGCGTGCGGCGCTCGGTCTATCCGCCGGGACTGCCGCGCCAGCTCGCCGCGATCATCGACGACGGCTGCCGCCGCACCCGCCTCGCGCAGGTGCGCACCCCGACGCTGGTGCTGCACGGCGAGGCCGATCCGCTGGTCAGGCTCGCCGCCGGCGAGGACACTGCGCGGCACATTTCCGGCAGCCGGCTGGTGACGATCCCCGGCTGGGGGCACGACCTGCCGCTGAAGCTGGTCCCGCGCCTCGCCAGCGAGATCGCGGGGCACGCGAGGGGGCAGTAGATCCGCCCGCGGGCGGATACCGCAAACGATACACCTAACCGGACCGCCCGTGCCGAAGTTTCGACGAGGCGCGCCGGGCCAGCGTCATTTCCTGCTCAGGATCAGGGTGGCGGCACGCAGTCGCACATAATTCTGGAGGTGCTGACCACAGCATCAAAGGAGATGCAGATGACCCGCCGCACCTACCACGCTCCGCAGCTCCAAGAGCTCGGTACCTTCGAACGCCTTACCCAGGGCGCCGGCTGCCCCGACGCGCTGGATGCGACTTTCCCCGCCGGCACTCCGATCGGCGACCTCACCTGCGGACTCGAGGACGGCCTGTCCTGACCGCCATTAGCGCTGGGTGACGAAGGGCCTGATCGCCAGGTCGCCGGGGCGGGCGGCGGCGGCATCGCGCGCTTCGGCATACATCGCACGAATGATCGGCAGTTCGGGATAGATCTCGGTCATGAAGCCGAGCAGCGGCCGCGTGTCGACATAGCAGATGTGGCGGCCGGCAAAGCCGAACTCGCTCACCACCGGAAAGCCCTGCGCGACGAAGTGATCGCGCGTGCTTTCGTAATCGGCGGCGAACGTCGCGCAGTGGTGGAGCACCGGCCCGCCATCGGCGTGCAGCATCTCGTGGAAGGCGCTAGGGGCGTCGGAGGCAACCTCGATCACCTCGACATTGATCTCGCCGGTCTGGACGAAGACTCCGCGGATGCGGATCGGCCCTGCAGGCTCGCCCCGATAGGTGTGGTCGGCAAGCACGCCTTCGGTGCCGCCACAGAACGGGCCCCAGCCATAGGCGTGGTTCAAGGCGGCGCAGCCTTCCTCGAGGCTGCGCACGAGGAAAGCCATCTGAACGAGGGTGACGGGCAGGATGCTCACGCCCGCGCGTCCAGCCACGCGCGGGAGGTCCTCGCGCATTGGCGGGCGCGTTCGGCAAGGTCGGGGAAGGCGTCGCGCAGCGCGGCGCTGCGTTCCTCGATCGCCAGCGGCAGGTGATTGGGGAGTGCGTCCAGCATCGCCGCAAGCGGAAGCCCGCCCTGCCCCAGAGGCAGGCGGCGGTTGATCGCATCGTCGATGATCGCGTCGAAGTCGCTGGTGTCCGGCCCCTCGGCGGGCGCGTCGCAGGGCTGGCAGTAGCTGAACCATTCGCGCGGGATCGCCTTCAGGTCTTCGGCGGTCCCGCCGGAGCGCGCCCAGTGGAGCGTGTCGACCAGCAACGCCTTGGCCTCGCCCTCGACCGCCTCCAGCACCGCACGCGCCATGTGGATGGTCTTGACCTCGGTGAAGATGCCGAATTCGAGATTGACCCTGACCCCGGTGCCCGCCGCGCGGGTAACGAGCGTCTGGAACTTGGCGGTGGTGGCGGCCATGTCAGGGTCGCTCGAGACGCAAAGGAGGTTCCTTGCGCCCAGCTCTGCCGCGATGTCGACCAGCTCGCCGAGCCACGGATCGGGCGCGCCGGGCTTGATCCAGGCGACCTCGACATCGAGCAAATCGACGCCCGCGTCTCGCGCCTGCTGGCGGATGGCCCGGGTGGTGGCCGGGCTCCAGCTGTCCTGCTCCACCCACATTCCGCCGAAATCGAAATCGCTCGCGGCGGCGCACTCGATCAGCTGCGAAGGCGTCGCCTCGGGCATGATCCCCGCGGCGAGCGAGATGAGCCGCTTCGTCACAAGGTCTGGCCATCGTCGAGCACGAAGTTCGCGCCGGTCACGAACTCCGCCGCATCGGAGCACAGGAACAGGATCATCGCATCCAGCCCCTCCTCGCCCATCAGCCGGCGCTTGGGGAAGCGGGCGATCTGCTTCCGGCCGCCCTCGGTGTCGAACCACGCATCGTTGATCGCGGTGCGGATGTAGCCGGGGGAGACGGTGTTGACGTTGATCCCCGCCCGCACCCATTCGCGCGCAAGTGTGCGGCCCGCCTGCACCACGCCCGCCTTGGACGCGGCATAGGCGACGAGGCCGGGGGAAGGCTCGAAGGCGGTGATCGACGCGATCAGCACGATGCGCCCGCCGGTGACGCCCTGCGCCATCATCCGCTTCGCGCCCTCGCGCGCCGTCAGGATCGCGCCTTTCAGGTTGATCGCGAGCGTGGCCTCGATCTCCTCCTCGGAAATGGTGGTCGCCATGCCTGCCCCGTCGACCCCGGCATTGGCGATGACGGTATCGACAGGGCCGCCGAACGCGGCCTCGGCGGCGTCGAAGCCGGCGATGATGTCGGCCTCGCGCGCCACGTCCATCGTGACGGCGGCGGCGGCGGGGCCGATCTCGGCAGCGAGTGCCGCCAGCCGGTCGGCCCGCCGCGCGCCCAGAGCCACCCGCGCGCCGCTTGCCGCAAGGATGCGCCCGAAGCGGGTGCCGAGGCCCGAGGACGCGCCGGTGACGAGCGCCGTGCGCCCGGTGAGGTCGAAGGAGAAGCTCATGCCGGCGCTACTTAACCGCGGGCAACTCCCCGTTCACGTATTTCATCAGCGTCGTCTGGAAATGCCGCACGCGGCTGTCCTGGTAGTGGCCGAGCTCCATCAGCCCGTCCTTCATCGCCTTCATGCCTTCCTGCACATAGGGCAGGTTCGCCATGTCCTGATCGAAGACGTTGGCGAGCTGCGGGCCCATCTTGTCGGCGGCCCAGGCGAAGGGCTCGTCGTCGGGGATATAGGTCATTTCCACCGCGCGCGGCCGCGGCTGCCCCTTGGGGGTGGGGAACAGCAGGCGGATCTCCATGATGCACCAGTCCGGCGTGTCGCCAGGGAGCCAGCGGTAGACCAGCGTCGGCAGGAAGCCGATCCACGGGGCGAAGTTGGGGAAGATGTTGTAGGTGAAGTTGTCGAGGATCTCGGTGTCGGCGGCGTCCGAATAATCGTAGCCGTACTGCTCCGCGAACCCCTTGCGGCCCGCCTCGGCGAGGATCTTGCGCGCGCCGAGCGGATCGTCGGCGTCGTAGCCCTCAGCCGGGCTCTCGCTCGCGGAGAAACGGCGGTTGGTGCGCGCGTCCTGCCCGCCCGAGAACTCGTTCATCTTCTCGAGCACGTAGTCCGAGTTCTTGCCCTTCACGTGCGGGCTGAGCACCCCCGAGGGCGTGATCGCGCGGTTGAAGTGGTCGCCGATCAGATCGTAGCGGGTATTGGCATCGCCGAGGAAGGCCAGCAGTTGCGGGTGGGTTGTGATCGAGTGCCAGGCCTCCATGAAGGCCTCGGCGGTGGCCTTCCAGTTGGCCGGGATCTTCTTCTGCACCCACATCCCGGTGTAGCGATTGGCGAAGTCGTAGCGTTCGTAATGCGACGCGGCGGGGCCGAGCCAGGTCTTGAAATCGGGCAGGGCGTGGTTTTCGGTGAGCATGACGAAGCCCTGCCACAGCTCGACGCGTGCCTGCGGCAGGTCCATGTCCTTGCCCTCGAGGTGCTTGAAGTCCCACGAACAGGGGATTTCCTTGAGGCTCCCGTCGTTCCTCCACGTGAACCCGTGGAACGGGCAGCGCAGCTGCACCGACTGGCCGCCCTCGGTGCGCAGCTTGCGGCCGCGGTGGAGGCAGGCGTTGTAGAAAGCCTTCACGCTGCCGTCCTTCTGGCGGATCAGCAGGAAGCTCTTGCCGGCGATGTCGAACACCACCGTGTCGCCCGGGTCCGGCATCTCGTCCTCGCGCGCGGCGAAGAGCCAGACGTTGGGCCACATCTTCTCGCGTTCCAGGCGGGCGAAGTCCTCCGAAATGTAGGGCGCAACCGGGAGCGGATCGTCGCCCATCTCGATATGCGATTCCTCGAAAAGATAGTCGGGCGGGCGGCGGGTGTCGCCGTTCAGCATGTCGGTGTAGCTGATCCCCGGGCAGCGGTCAGCGCGGGCGATGTCCTTGATTTCGTTCATGAGCCTGAAGCGTCCTCTTGCCGGGGTTTGCCCCCGTCCCTTGTCCCTCGCACTTTGTGCAGTGTCACCGCCGGGGAATATCACACAGCTTGGACAAGGGGTCACCCTATCGGATTGGAGAGGAACATGGCTGTTGCGGGGAAAATCGCGTCGCTGGGCGAGGTGATGCAGCTCGCCTTCGTGCCGGAAGATTTCGACGCGGCGGTGAAGCACTGGACGGAAGGGATGGGGGTGGGACCGTTCTTCGTGATCGAGGGCATCCACCTCGAGGGGATGAAGTATCGGGGCCAGCCAACGGATGCCGTATTCGACCTCGCGCTGGCCTATTGGGGCGATATCCAGATCGAGCTGATCCGCCCGCGCGACGAGCATCCTTCGATCTATCGCGGCCAGTACGGATCGACGGGCAACGGGCTGCACCACGTGTGCATCCTGGTCGACGACATCGCCGAGGCCCGCCGGGTGTGCGCCGAGGCGGGGGCCGAGGTGGTGATCGAGGGGACCTTCGGGACGAGCCAGGTGATCTATGTCGATCCGGGCACCGGGCCGGGGACGCTGGTAGAAATATTGCAGCAGGCCAAGGACGGGCCAGACCTGTTCGGGATGATCAAGGCGGCAGGGGTCGGCTGGGACGGCTCGGAGCCGCTGCGGAAGCTGGGTTAGCTTCTCTCGTCATTGCGAGCGGCGAAGCCGCGCGGCAATCCAGAGTGCAGCGCGAACCGCTCTGGATTGCCGCGTCGCCTGCGGCTCCTCGCAATGACGAAGGAAAGCGCTGATCCGGCCCGCAGGGCCGCGAGCGCACGCGCGAGCCGCAGGTGCCCCGCAGCGAAGCGAAGGAAGCGTGCCCTCAAGTAGCGAAGCGGTAGGGCAACAAAGACTCACCGAGGACGCGGCCGCGGAGGCGGCCGCGCTAGTCAGACGCCCCCAGATACCCGAGCTGGCCCGCCTTGAAGATCGTCTGCGCGCGGTTGACGCTGTCCAGCTTCTCGCCGGCGCGGTGGATGTGATAGCGGATCGTGGCGTGCGACCGGTTGAGGATCATGCTGATCTCCTTGTCGGTCTTGCCGATCGCCGCCCAGCGCAGGCATTCGACCTCGCGCTTCGAAAGAACGCAGTCTGACGGGATCCGCCGCTTGGTGCGGTGGGCCTGGACGTAGCCGGCGACGAAGCACCGCGTCACCATCGCGAAGAGCGCGCCGTATTCGGCGAACTCGGCCGAAAGGTCCTCCTTGGTGCGGTCCTGGCTGATGAAGCTCGACGCGCTGATCTGGCCGAAGGGCAGGTGGACGGGGATCACGATCGCCGCCTTGCACAGCGCGCGACGCTCGAAATCGTTGAGGTCGATCTCGGCAAGGTAGTGGTTGCGCCAGCGGGTGTTGAAGCCGTGGCGGTTCACCCAGAAGGGTTCGCTCTCGTAGCGGCAGGCACGCGGCAGCGGCGAGTGGAGCGCCAGCCGGTGATCCTCCCACCAGCGCGCGCCATCGTCGAGCCAGCGGAAGATGTCGGCGTTGAGGATCGTGCCCTCGGCATCGACCATCGGCTCCTTGGACGAGATGTCGTCGCAAACCGCGATCTGCATCCCCCGCTCCTGCGCGATTCGCGCCAGCGCGACGGCGGCATCGTGGATGTCCTCGGGGCAGGTGATGGTGACGGAATCGAGCAATTGCTCAAGGGATTCGCGGCCTTGCGGTGTCCGCAGCTCGACAACATTATGGGCCATTGTCAGCCTCGCTCCTCTCCATTGTTCTCCCGCCGGTCCAGTCTAGCGCAAGATCCGGCAAAGTCCTCATCATTTACCTAGGGGAAGCGCGGCGTGGCAGGGGCTAGCGAAAATGACGAGGAGAGAGGCGGCATATGGCGTTTGCAGGTGCGAATTTCGGGGTTGTGCTGAAGGCGCTCGCGGCGGCGATCCCGGCGGAGCGGCCCGCGCTGGTCCACGGCGAGCGGGTGGTGACCTGGGGCGAGCTCGACGCGCTGACCGACCGGATCGCGGCGGGGCTGGTCGCCCGCGGGTTGAAGCCAGGCGACATCGCCGGGCAGATGCTGCGCAACACGCCCGAATACCTGCTCGCCTGGTTCGGCTGCGCAAAGGCAGGAGTCACGCCGGTCAACGTCAATTACCACTACAAGGCGCGGGAACTGGCGGACATCTTCAACCGCTTCGGCCTGAAGGGGCTGTTCGCCGAGAGCGATTTCGCAGACCTCGGGCGCGAGGCCATGCCGAACGGCACGCTGACGGTGGATGTCGGCAGCGGCGAATGGGCGGCGCTGTGCGACGCGCCCATGCCCGATGGCTTTGCGCCGCATGATGACCCGGAGGCGCTGTTCCTCACCGCCACGGGCGGCACCACGGGGATGCCCAAGGCGGTGATGTGGCCGATGGATCAGGCCTGGGGTGCCTTCAACATCGGGGTGTGGCAGCGCCCGCCCGGCACACCGCCGCTGGTCGCCGGGAGCCTTGCGGAGCAGGTCGCCGAGGCGGAGCGGATCGGCCCGGATCATCCGGCGAGCACCTCGCCGCTGCTGCTGCTCTCGCCGCTGATGCACGGCGCGGGGCAATTCACTGCGCTGATCCACCTGCTGAAAGGCGGCACGCTCGCGCTGCTGCCCGCCGCGAAGTTCGACGCCGATCTGGCGCTGGACGAGGTGAAGCGGCTCGGCGCGCGCGGCATCTTCATCGTCGGCGACGCCTTCGCGCTTCCGCTCGCCGATCGGCTGGACGCGCGGGGCGACGGGGCCGAGGTGCTGGCATCGCTGCGAAGCATCACCTCCTCTGGGGCGGTATTCTCGCCCGCGCTGAAGCAGCGGCTGATCGCGCATCACCCGGCGCTGATGATCGTCGATGCGCTCGGCTCCTCGGAAAGCTCGGGCACCGGAATCGTCATCACCACCGCGCAGGGCTCCACCGGCGGGGGCAAGTTCCAGCCGCTCCCGGGTCGCGACACGAAGCTGTTCGACGAGCATCTGAACGAGATCCCCCCCGGCACCGACGGCATCGGCATCGTCGCGCGCACCGGGCCCCTGCCGCTGGGCTATCTCGGCGAGGACGAGAAGAACGCCCAGACCTTCCCCGTGATCGACGGCCGACGCTGGCTCATGACCGGCGACCGCGCGCGCTGGGCGGCGGACGGGACGCTCGAATTCATCGGCCGCGACAACATGTGCATCAACACCGGCGGCGAGAAGGTCTTCCCCGAGGAGGTCGAGGCGGTGCTGCTCGAACACCCGGCGGTGAAGGACGTGCGGGTGGTGAGCCTTCCCGACCCGCGCTTCGGGCGCAAGGTCGTCGCCGTGGTGCAGCCCGAGGGCGCGGTCGACGATACGGCGCTCGATGCCCATGCCCGCGCGGGGCTGGCGGGCTACAAGATCCCGCGGCTCTACATCCTCACCGACCGATCGCTCAGGCTCAACAACGGCAAGCCCGACTACCGCACGGCGCAGGCACTGGCCGACGCGGCGGCGGGGTAAAGCGGGAACAAACCGCTCTTATTCTCCCGCCCGCCCGCGCACGATAAACCGCGGGCGAATCAGGAGAAGGAGTGCCCGATGGCCAAGCGCAAGACTGCCCTCGACCACCTCAACAGCGGCCGAGAGCCGCATATCGTCCACATGATCCCGCCCGGTGCACCCGGCTACCGCGAGGCGGGCGGCGGGGCGATGGTCGTCTCCAGCCCGGCCGAGGTGAATGCGCTGGTGCGCACCCTTGCGGAGGGGGAAATCGTGACGCTCGACGACCTGCGCGCCGCCCTCGCACGGCGGCACAAGGTGGCGGTCGCCTGTCCGGTCTCGACCGCGATCTTCCTGAACATGGCCGCCCGCGCCGCAGAGGAACAGCGCCCTTTCCTGCCCGAGGAGGAGCTGACCCCGTGGTGGCGGGTGCTGAAGAAGGGCGGGTTCCTCAACCCCAAATACCCCGGCGGCACCGAGGCCCAGCAGGCGCTGCTCGAAGCCGAGGGCGTGCGCGTCTCACCACTGCGGCGCAAGCCTGCGGTGTTCGACTATGCGGACCGCACGCCCCGCGACCCGATCGAGGAACGCGCGGGGCGCTAGGCGTTGCGGGCGGCCTCGCGGGCCACTTCCTTTTGGCCGATATCGCGGCGGCAGAAGCCGGTGGGGAAGGTGATCGCATCGACGGCGGCATAGGCCTTGGCCTGCGCCTCCGTCACGCTTGCGCCGGTCGCCGTCACGTTGAGCACCCGCCCGCCGTTCGCGACCAGCGCGCCCTCCTTCAGCGCGGTTCCGGCATGGAAGACCTTGGCGCCCTCGGCTTCCGCCGCACCGAGGTCGATCGCGCCGCCCATCTCGGGCGTGCCGGGATAGCCCCTCGCCGCCATCACCACCGTGAGCGCGGTCTCGTCGTGGAAGGCGACGCGGGTCCCTTCGAGGCTGCCTTGCGCACAGGCGAGCATGATCGCGGCAAGATCGCTCTCCAACCGCATCATCAGCACCTGGCATTCGGGATCGCCGAAGCGGGCGTTGTATTCGATCAGCTTCGGCCCCTCTGCGGTGAGCATGAGGCCCGCATAGAGCACGCCTTGATAGGGATTCCCCTCCTCGCGCATGGTGCGCACGGTCGGCTCGACGATCTCGGCCATGACGCGGGCCTGCAATTCGGGCGTAAGCACCGGGGCGGGGGAATAGGCGCCCATCCCGCCAGTGTTGGGTCCGGTGTCGCCGTCGCCGACGCGCTTGTGATCCTGCGCGCTGCCGAAGGGGACGATGGTGGTGCCGTCGGTGAGGGCGAAGAAGCTCGCCTCCTCGCCCTCCATAAATTCCTCGATCACCACTTGCGCGCCCGCGCCGCCGAAGCCGCCGCCGAACATGTCGGCGAGCGTCTCCTCGGCCTCGGCGAGGCTCGCGGCGATCACCACCCCCTTGCCCGCCGCCAAGCCATCGGCCTTGAGCACATAGGGCGCTTGGAACTTGGCGAGGGCGACGCGCGCTTCCTCGAGCGATGCGGTGCGCACGTAACCGGCGGTGGGAATGCCTGCGCGGGCGCACAGGTCCTTGGTGAAGCCCTTGGAGCCCTCGAGCTGCGCGGCGGCCTTGGAGGGGCCGAACACCGGCACGCCGGCGGCGCGCAGGCTGTCGGAAAGCCCGTCGACCAGCGGCGCCTCGGGGCCGATCACGACGAGGTCGATGGCCTTGTCGCCGCAGAAGGCGATCACCGCGGCATGATCGGTCACCTCCAGCGCCACTACCTCGGCCTCCTCGGCGATGCCGGGATTTCCGGGCGCGGCATAGAGGGTGCCGCGCAGGCTCGGCGATTGGCGCAATTGCCAGGCCAGCGCGTGCTCGCGACCTCCGGAACCGAGGAGAAGGATGTTCATCTGCGAAACCTCGCGCAAAAGACAGGACAGCGCTTCGACAAGCTCGGCGCGAACGGGTATTGAGTCGGCCCATATCCGTTCGCCCCGAGCCTGTCGAAGGGCCGTCCTTCTTTGGACACAGCTAAGCGTCGTGCACCAATGTCAGACCTGATCGCCAATCCCAAGCCCGGGGACAACGCCCAGCCGCTCACGATCAGCGAGATATCCGCGCTGCTCAAGCGCACGGTCGAGGACCGCTTCGGCTTCGTGCGGCTGCGCGGCGAACTTTCGGGGGTGAAGCGCGCCGCCTCGGGGCACTTCTACTGCTGCCTCAAGGACGAGGGCGCGGTGATCGACGGGGTGATGTGGAAGGGCAACGCCGCCCGCCTCAATTTCCGCGCCGAGGATGGCCTCGAGGTGATCGCCACCGGCAAGCTCACCACCTACCCCGGGCGGTCGAAATACCAGATCGTGATCGACAGTCTCGAACTGGCCGGAGAGGGCGCGCTGCTGGCGCTGCTCGAAAAGACCCGGACGCGGCTCGCCGCCGAGGGGCTGTTCGCGGCGGAGCGCAAGCGGGCGCTGCCCTTCCTGCCGCAGGTGATCGGCGTCGTCACGTCGCCGACGGGGGCGGTGATCCGCGACATCCTCCATCGCCTCGCCGACCGCTTCCCCAGCCACGTGCTCGTCTGGCCGGTGTTGGTGCAGGGGCAGGGCGCGGCCGAGCAGGTCGCAGCGGCGGTGCGCGGGTTCTCCGCGCTCCAGCCTGGCGGCCCGGTTCCGCAACCCGACGTGGTGATCGTCGCGCGCGGGGGCGGCTCGATCGAGGACCTGTGGAGCTTCAACGAGGAAGCGGTGGTGCGCGCCATCGCCGAATGCACCATCCCCGTGATCAGCGCCGTGGGGCACGAGACCGACACCACGCTCGCGGATTTCGCCGCCGACCGGCGCGCGCCCACCCCCACCGCTGCCGCCGAGATGGCCGTGCCGGTGCGCGCCGACCTCGCCTTCACCCTCGCCGACCTTGCCCAGCGCCAGCGCCGCGCGGTCTATCGCCCGGTCGAGCTGGGGCGTGAGAGGCTCGCCGCCCGTGTGCGGCTGCTGCCCCGGCCCGAGAACCTGCTCGCACCCCAGGCCCAGCGGCTCGACGATTTGTCGGAGCGCCTGCGCCGCGCGCTCGGCGACCGTTCGGCCAAGGGGCGCGAACGGCTCGCCGGGGTCGCCGCGCGCCTTTCGCCGAGCCTGCTCTTGCGCAGCGCCGCCGAGGCGCAGCGGCGGCTCGACCGTGCGCGCCTCTCGCCCGTCCTCGTCGAACGCCCCCTGCGCGAGGGCGCGCACCGCCTCGCCGCGCTCACCCGGGTGATGAGCCAGCTCCATCCCGAAAAGCCGCTGGAGCGCGGCTATGCCATCATCCGCGGCGCCGGGGGCCGGGCGCTCACCACCCGCACCGAGGCCGCAGGCGAGGCGCGCCTGCTCCTGCAATGGCGCGACGGGACGCTCGCCGCCGTGCCCGAGGGCGCAGCCCCGCCCCCGCCTGCGCCTCCGCCCCGCAAGCCCGCGAAATCGGCGCCGCCGCCCGCCCAAGATGATTTGTTCGGCTAGCTGCTCGGTGCTATCAGGGGGCCCATGCTGATGACTCCCTCCGACAAGGTCGCCAAGCTCTACTACGGTCCCTCCAGCTTCCGGGTGCTGCGCCCGGGGAGCCACGTGCTCTGCGCGGTGACGGGCGAGGCGATCCCGCTGCCCGAACTGCGCTACTGGAGCGCCGAGCGGCAGGAGGCCTACGCCTCGCCCGAGATCGCCACGCGCCGCCTGCTCGGCCTCGCCTGATCCCAGCGCATCGATGATCCCCGACGCCCCCCGCGCGCGGCGCACCGGGCACGTGCGGGCGCTGCGCCTGTTCGGGATCGCGGTGGTGGCGCTGGCCCTCGCACCGGGGACCTTCCTGCGTGCGCCCGGCCAGCTGCGCAGCGATCCGGCCCAGATCGCCGTCACGCCGCGGATCGCTCAAGGGAAGGTGGCGGGCGAGCTGGGCCAACCCGACGGCGTCTGGGAACTGACGTCCCCGCAGGGCTTCTTCGGCGGCTTTTCCGCGCTCGTGGCGGGAGAGGGTCCGGCGCTGATCGCGGGGAGCGACCGCGGCTTCCTGCTCGACATCGATCTGGCTGGGGAGGCGCCCCGCCCTGTCCTTGCCAGCTTCCGCTTCGTCGGGATCAGCACCCGAGGTCGCAAGGAATTCGTCGATCTCGAGGCACTGGCGCGCGACCCGGTGACCGGCACGCTGTGGGCGGCCTTCGAGCATGACAATCTCGTCATGCGCTTCCCGCGGCAGGGCGGACGCAGCGTCCATGCCCCGCCGGACATCGCGGATTGGAGCGCCAACAGCGGGCCCGAGACGATGGAGCGGCTCGCCGACGGGCGCTTTCTGATGATTGCCGAGGGCAACATCGGCGGCGACCGCCGGTTGCACGATGCGCTGCTGTATCCGGGCGATCCGGGCGAGAGCGGAACGCCGCCGCTGGCCTTCCGCTTCCTTGGCCCGGCCAACTTCAATCCGGTCGACGCCACCCAGCTGCCCGATGGGCGGGTGCTGATCCTCTTGAGGCAGGTCGATTACAGGATCCCGGCGAGGTTCAGCGCCGCGATCGCGATTGCCGATCCGCGCAGGATCCGCGCGGGCGCCGCGTGGGAGGCGCGCCTCGTCGCGCAGATGCAAGACGGCATCCTTGCGGAGAATTTCGAGGGGATCGCCTATGTTCCCTCGGTCGCCGACCCGCGCAAGGGTAGCGTCTGGCTGATCTCGGACGACAATTTCTCGATCTTCCAGCGCACGCTGCTGGTGCGCTTCGCCTGGGACGGTTCGATCGCGCCATAACGAAAAAGCGCCCGGAGGTCCGGACGCTTGATCGATTCGCCTTCACCCTGGACGGGCGGGCGGAAAATCAGGCCGCGGCCTGGGCCTTGATCAGTTCGCGCTTCACCTTCAGCGCGTTGGCCGAGAGCTTTTCGTCGCTGGTCTTGAGCAGCCAGTTGTCGAGCCCGCCATTGTGCTCGACCGAGCGCAGGCCGTGGGTCGAAACGCGGAACTTGAAGCTGCGCTCGAGCTTTTCGCTCATCAGCGTCACGTTCTGCAGGTTGGGCAGGAAGACGCGCTTGGTCTTGTTGTTGGCGTGGCTCACGTTGTGGCCGACCTGGCGGCCCTTGCCGGTCAGTTCGCAGATGCGCGACATGGTGTGTCTCTTCTCGTAAAAGTCGGTTCTAGCCGGGAAAGCGGCGCGCATAACGGGGCAGACCCGAATCGTCAAGCAGGATGCGCTCCCCCGGCCAGCCGGGCGGCTGCCGGGGTGCCAAGCCTAACCCATGTGATGGCCTGCAATCGCACCGTCTTCTGCATTCGCGGCCGACCTGACGGGGGCGATGCCCGCATTGTCAGGCCTCAAGGAGAACCACAATCATGAAGCGCATCATCATCACCAGCCTCATCGCCCCCTTGGCAATCGGCCTTGCCGCGTGCGATGTCGACCAGACGCAGGAAGGCGAGATGCCCGAAGTCGAGGTGACGGGTGGCCAGATGCCGGAATACGACGTCGAGACCGCCGACGTCGATGTCGGCACCGAGGAAAAGACGGTCGAGGTTCCGGATGTCGATATCACCATGCCCGATGCCGAAGGCACGCCGGCAACCGGCAACGAGGAGTAATCCTGCCGGCCACGGGCGCGGGGCATGAGCGGGCGGACATTCCGCAGCTTCATGCCCCGCGCCCTCGCCGCCGCGCGCGCCGCCGCCGCGGCCGGCGAGGTGCCGATCGGCGCGGTGGTCGTGAAGGACGGCGAAGTGATCGCCGAGGCGCATAACGCACCGCGCGGCTCCCACGATCCCACCGCCCATGCCGAGATCCTCGCGATCCGCCGCGCCGCCGAGGTGCTCGGCGATGAACGCCTGACGGGCTGCGAGCTGTGGGTCACGCTGGAGCCTTGCGCGATGTGCGCGGGCGCCATTGCCCATGCGCGGATCGCGCGGCTCTATTACGCCGCGAGCGACCCCAAGGGCGGCGCGATCGAGCAGGGCGCGCGGGTGTTCGACCACCCGCAATGCCTCCACCGCCCCGAGGTCTATACCGGGATCGGCGAGGAGGAGGCGGCCGATTTGCTCAGGGCGTTCTTCAGGGAGCGGCGTTAGGCCCCCAGCGTCAGTCCACCGGCGGCACTCCGCGAGGGTAGTAGCTGATTTCCACCCTCAGGCCGTCCGGATCGGGCACGAACAGGGCAGTGATGCCCGGCTCGAAATGCTGGAGCCGCGCCTCAATGCCTGCCGCCTCCAGCTCGGCCGCGAGCGCCTTGACCGCCGCCGCGCTCGGGGCGGAAAAGCCGAAATGGTTGAGGCCGGGGGCATAGCGGCCATAGTCCCCCGTCCCCTCCTTCGCCTTGCCGAACTGGATGTGCAGCCCGGCCGCGTTTGCCCAGATGCCGCGCTTCTTCTGCACGAAACCTATGCGCGGCAGCAGGAAGCCGTAGAAGGCGGCGGCCTGGTCCGGATCGCGCGACAGGATGGTGAGGTGATCGAGCGCGTAGCTCATGCGCCGCTCCTTCGGGGCAGGTTGGTGGGTCCCGCAAAGATATGGAATGTAGCGGTTATTACAACAACCTGCTCACTCCTGCGCGGGTGCTGGCCTCGGTCGCAGCCGCCCGGCCTCGAGGATCGGCAGGCCGCCCTCGGTCGGGACATATATGATCTGCCCCTGCGACTGCGCGAGGTGCTCGATATAGAGATAGCGCAGATAGCCCTCCGGCCCGCCCAGACCGTCGGCGACGATGCGGTTGGCCTCGGCCACGCCCTTGGCGCGCTCGACCTCGGCCCGCGCAAGCAGCTTGGCGCTTTCCAGCTTGGCCTCGGCCTCGAGGGTGGCGATCTGGCGGTTCTGGCGCGCCTGGGCGAGTTCGGCCTCGCCGGCGGTCTCCGCGTTCCAGACGCGCACCGAGTTGTAGGCTGCGCAGGACCCGAGCCCGCCTCAGACGACGACGATCAGCAGGAACAGGATGCCCAGCGCGAGGGACCAGACGGAATTCGTGGCATTCATGAGGGTTGCAACTCCTGATGGGAAAGAACGGTCACAAACCGCGCCAGATCTGCGCTGGCGTGTTGTCCTTCGCACCCCGCCTCGCGGGCGGACAGCGCACCGGGTGGAAGGTCTTGGAATAGCAAAGACGAATCTCCTCGAGCCAGCCGCGCGGGGAGAGCATCACTGCGATTGCCGCCTCGGGCCATTCCGGATTGGCATCGGCGAAGGCGGCGCGAATGCGGCCTGCGGTCAGCCCCTCCTCGCGGCTGATGCGGTCGTAATCGGGCAGGCGCAGGCCCGAACGCAGGATGCGGATCACCTTGAGGTAGTTCGCGGGGCGCTTGACCATGCAGGCGCCGTGCTTCGCCCATTGGCGCGCGACGAGGCGCTCGGAGGGCATCAGGCACATCGCCCCGCGGATATCGGCGGGGGTGAGGGCCGTGCGAGCCTCGCACCATTGCGGCCAGTCCCGTGCGCCTTCGGGCCTGAGTCCGTGGACGACGAGGCCGAAGCGGCCCTGCTTGCCCGCGCACTGGAAGGTGTGGGAGCGATCTCGGCTGCGCGGCTTGCAGAACTCGGGCGACCAGCTCAGCGCGAGGGTGTAGCCTGTCACCGGCAGAACCCGGCGCGGGCCGTCGGGGACGATGCGCGGCACGCTCGCCACCTGCGGGGCGCGGCACTGGTAGGCCTGCGCGAGCGCAGGGGCGGGCAGCAGCGCGGCCAGCGCCGCCACTCCCGCGAACCCCGCCCTCACGCCGCGGCGCGCCTATTCGAAGGCGGCCGGGTCCATGCCCTTCGGCCCGTGCTCGAACCACGCCTTGGCATCGGGCCGGAACAGGAACCAGAGGGCGGCGATCTGCATCACCGTGATCGCCACCGCGATGACCGCCTGCACCAGCGGCACCGCTGCCAGACCCAGCGGCATCATCAGCGTGCCGATCAGGGTCAGCACCAGCAGGATCCACTTGGCGATGTTCGAGGCCCGGCGCGAGATGAAGAACCACAGCAGCAGCGAGATGGCGAAGCCGAAGGCGGTGGCAGCGAGCATGAAGCCGGGACCCGCCATGCCCGCGGCGGCCACCGCCGGATCGGCCTCAAGCTGCGCCATGGTGTTGTCGTAGTTCAGCACGGTGTTGGCGATCCCCAGCGCCATCGCGCCGAGGTAGAGCTGGTCGAATTTCGTGATGGAAGCCGGTCGCATGAACATCCCCTCTTCAGCAACAACGGGGGCAAGCTAACATGCGGTGAACACAAGTCTATTCGAAAATGGCAGGACCGTCTTGCTCCGGCTCCGGCACGCGTGCGAACCAGCGTCCGGCCTGCGCGGTGAGCAGGCTCGCCATCGCGACCGCGACAAGCAGCGCGCCGGTCAGCGCGGCCGGATCGAGCATCGCCAGCCGCAGCGCGCCGAAGCCCAGCACCAGCCAGCGCGCGAAGGGCGCGGCGAAGAGGTAGATCCACACCAGCGGGATCAGCGCGATCGTGAATTCGGCCGACAGCGCGACGATGGTCCAGTCGCGGTCCCACGCGAACCACGGCAGATGGGCGGCATAGGCGCTCTGGGCGCGCGTCAGGTCGTCGAGCCCGCGCACCAGCCGCAGCAGCGCCGCAGCGAGGAAGGCCGCGGCGAAGACGCGGATCGCCAGCGGTCTGGGCCCCCGCGCAAGCTTCACAGCGGCTTGAAATCCAGTCCGATATCGGCGGCCGGCGCGCTCTGGGTGAGGCGCCCGACCGAGATGTAGTCCACCCCGCTCGCCGCTTTCGCGGCGATGGTGTCGAGGTTGACACCCCCACTCGCCTCGGTCGGAACGCGGCCTGCAACCAGTTCGACGGCCTCCGCGAGGGTGGCCGGGTCCATGTTGTCGAGCAGCAGGTGATGGGCGCCAGCCGCCAGCGCGGGTTCGATCTGGTCGAGGCTATCCACCTCGCAGATGATCCTCTCGACCCCCGCTTCGCGCGCGCGCCGCACGGCCTCGCCGACGCTGCCGGCGACCGCGACGTGATTGTCCTTGATCATCGCCGCGTCCCACAGCCCCATGCGGTGGTTCTGCGCCCCGCCCTGACGGGTGGCATATTTCTCGAGGAACCTGAGGCCCGGAATGGTCTTGCGGGTATCGAGCAATGTGCAGGCCGGATTGCCCCCGGGGCCGCGCATGGCGGTGACATAGGCTTGCGTCAGCGTGGCGATGCCTGAGAGGTGCTGGACGATATTGAGGGCGCTGCGCTCCGCCGTCAGCAGCGCGCGCGCCCGGCCCTCGATCCGCATCAGGTCCGTGCCGGCGGGCACCTTGTCGCCATCGTGCACGAGGCTGTCGATGGCGCAGTCGGGATCGAGATGGCGGAAGAACGCCTCGGCCAGCGGCAGCCCCGCAACGGTGATCGCATCCCGGCTGTCCATGACGCCGGAGAAGCGGGCTTCGGCGGGGATCACGCTTTCGGAGGTCACATCCCGCCCCCCGCCGGAAAGGCCCTCGCCGAGATCCTCGGCAAGCGTCGCGCGGACGAAGGCGGCGAGATCAAAGCCGGGAAGGACAAAATCGGTCATAGGTTCAAACCGTTAGCTGATTGTCAGTTGTTTGACGGCATGTCATGCAATATCCTTCTACCAAGCCAGCCGGAAACAGGAATGGCAAACGCAGGTGGAGAGGGCGCAAGGCGTGGACTCGCATGACGACGAGTGCCGGAGAATCCCGTTCAGCCTTCAACAGAAGATGCTGATCGATTTCCAAGTTGCCGCGCATAGGCCGAGCAAGCTGGCGGCCTACCTTCTTTGCGTCTTCCTCGGAGTGCTGGGTGCGCACCGCTTCTATCTCGGTGAACGGAAGACCGCGATCGTGATGCTCGGCATCGGCATCACGATCATCGGCCTTCCGGTCACCGCGGTCTGGGCGGTCACCGACCTGTTCCGCATCCCCGCCATGATCCGCCAGCGCGACGAGGAGACCCGCAAGCGCCTGACGGCCGAGGCCGCGGAATAGGCTGTGCCTCGCGCGGATCAGTGGACGAAGCGCGCCACCACGTCGCGATAGGAGCGCGACACCTTCACCTCGGCGCCGCTGTCCAGCACCAGGAAGCATTCACCGTTGGTGTGGGGCTTCACCTGCCGGACGAGGTCGAGGTTGACGATGGTGCTGCGGTGCACGCGCTGGAACTTGCGCGGATCGAGGCGGCGCTCGAGATCCTTCATCGTCTCGCGCAGCACCAGCGAATTGTCGCCGGTGGAGATGATCATGTAGTCGCCCGCAGCCTCGATATGCTCGATCGTGTCGACTTCGACACGGAAAATCTGGCCGCGGTCCTTGACGTTGATGAGCTTCTCGAAGCGGTCCGCGCTTTCTGCCGCCGGGGTGGCGGTCTCGACGAAATCCGCCGCGCGCTCGGGCGCGATTTCCGAGAGCACTTCGAGCAATTGCCCGGCATCCTCGGACGATTTCTTCTCGGCAAGGCGCTGGCGAACGCGCTCGATGGTGTCAGCAAGCTTCTGTTCGTCGACCGGCTTCATCAGGTAGTTGACCGCGTTCGCCTCGAAGGCGCGGATCGCGTGTTCCTCGTAGGCCGTGACGAAGACGAACAGCGGCGGTTCGATCTCCATCACGCCCTTGACGACCGAAAAGCCGTCGAAGCCGGGCATCTGGATGTCGAGGAAGACGAGATCGGGCTTCTCGGTCTTGATCTTGCGGATCGCCTCGCGGCCGTTGGCGCAGGTGTCGATGATCTCCACGTCCTCGAAGGCCTGGAGCCGGAGCTGCAGGCCCTGGATCGCGAGCTTCTCGTCGTCGACAAGGATGGTTCTGATGGTCATGCGGTTGTTCCGATGGTTCTTATGGGGGGGTTGAGGGGGATGATGTTGTCGCCCCCGCCGCTTGGGGCAGTCCCGACTGCCACGGCGGGTGCTGTCGCTTCCCCGGCTCTCGCGGCCGGTGTGAAGGGAATCTCGATCAGCACAGTGAAGCCGCCCCCAGCTTCGGATCTCGTTTCGAACAGGTGTTGGTCGCCATAGGCCTGCGCCAGGCGGTTGCGGATGTTGGCGAGGCCGACGCCGGTGGAGACCGGGCGACCCGGCACCGGATCACCCGTCACGGCACGCGGCGTGTCGTCGGCACCAGGTCCGGTGTCCTCGACCGTCAGCCGCAGTCGCTCGCCGATGACCCGCGCGGTGAGCGCGATCTGCGCGCCTTCCTCCTGCGGGCTGACGGCATACTTGATCGCGTTCTCGACCAGCGGTTGCAGCAGCATCGCCGGAAGCTGCGCCTGGAGCGCGGCGTCCTCGATCTCGAAATGGGTGCGCAGGCGTTCTTCAAAGCGCATCCGCTCGATGTCGAGGTAGAGCTGAAGCGTCTCGATCTCCTGAGCCAGCGTGACCTGGCTGCCGGGCTCGGCGATCAGGGTGTGGCGCAGGAAGCCGGACAGGCGCGTGAGCATAGCGTTGGCGGGCTCGGTCTGCTTCAGCAGCACCAGCGTGCTAATCGAATTCAGGGTGTTGAACAGGAAATGCGGATTGAGCTGGTAGCGCAGCATGGCAAGCTGCGCCGCGGTGGCCTGCGCCTCCAGCCGCTCGAGCCGGTCGGCCTGCTGTTCCACCGTCAGGAAGAAGTTGATCGCGTAGTAGAGCGCGCTCCACCCGCCAAGCAGGGTCATCGGCAGGTAGAGCAGGCCGATCAGGCGCTGGACGAAGCTGTCGCGGCCGCCGCCGGTATACACCCCCTGCACCCAAGCATCGATCGAGGCGTGGAGCAACACCGCGACAAACAGCACCAGCGCGGTCACCCCCCACGTCACCAGCGGCTGCTGGCGGATCAGCTGGCGATAGATCACCGAAAGGATCAGGCTGATCGAAAAGCCGGTGATGGTGGTGACAAGGATCAGCGCAAGAACCGCAAGTTCCTGCTTGTTGGCCAGCGCCGAGACCGCGCGCAGCAGGAACGCCGCGCCCCAGCCCGCCAGCTGGAGGTTCCAGAACGCCCGATTCTTGCTCGCGAAGAACGGCGCCGCCTGGATCTGGAGCACTGCCATAGACGCGACGGTCTAGCTCATTTCGTCGCAGAGGGCACCGCAAATCGCGTCTGCCGCCGCTGGCTCGCCACGGCTCGGCGCAAGGCTCAACGGCTCGCGGCGCGGCGAGGGCCGCTCGCCGAGTCTATCTCGCGGCGGAAATGCAAGCGCCAGTCGGCGCGGCCCTCGCGCGCCATGAGCGCCTTCACCAGCACCGCCTCGGCGGCGATCGCCTCGGCGCGCTCGTCCCAGCCGTCATGCCCGTAGCGCATCCGGAGGCCCGAATCGTGGGCCGATCCCCAGCGGGTCATGAAGGTCACGCCCGCCTCGGGATCGTAGCCGGCATTGGCAAGCAGCCAGGGGATCAGCCGGTCGGCCTCGCGCTCGATCCGCCGCACCAGCTTCGCCCTGCGCCCGTTGCGGTCGAGCCAGGCGTCGTGGCCGAGGACATTGTGCGCCAGCTCGTGCGCGACGAGTGCGGCGAAGACCGGCTCCTCGGCATAGGCGAAGGCGGGAAAGCCGATGCCGATCACCACCCGCGTGCCGTCGGCGACCGCCTTGCCCCCCTCGCCCATCAGTTCGAAGCGGGTGGCGCAGACCTCGGCCGGGGTCACGCGCGCCTCGCTCCCGTCGGCAAAGCCGACCGCTATACCGCCGTGTTCGGTCAGCATCGCCTCTACGTGGTCGTGCGCGCGGGCGAGCCGCTGCCAGTCCATCGCCCCGCCCGCAGACCAGCCATTGGGATCGAAGCGTTCGAGCCGCACCACCTCGCGGTTGCGGGTGAAGGCCCCCGAAAGCGCGGCAGGCGATCCGCGCGCGGCAGTCTGGACCGCGAAATCGGCCGCAAGGCCCAGCGCGTCGCGGGCGATGGCGGGCGCGCCGTAGCTCGCCATGTCCTGCAATTGCAGCCCGATCGAGGGCACGACCTTTGGGCAGAACGGCGCATTGCCGCGCGCGAGCTGCCATCCCACGTCCTGGAGCCGCTGGTCGGCATCCTGGTAGCGGGCGATGGCGGCGCGTTCGGCGGCGTAGTCGACGCGTGGCGGAGGGGCGGCCTGTGCGGCGAGCGGCCCGCAGCACAGTCCCGCCGCCAGCAATCCGAAAAGCGCAAGTGCGCGCATCGCGGCTGCCTCAGCCCGCCTCGCCCGTCTTGGCGAGTGCGGCCTTCAGCCTCTCGTAGCCGACCGCGCCGCCGAAAGGCGTCTTGCCCGCGATCCATGCCGGCGTCCCGGTGAAGCCCAGCGCGCGGGCATGGTCGAGATTGCGCGCGATCTCGGTCGAGACCGCCTCGGAGGCGGCGTCACGCTGCGCGCGCTCCATGTCGAGCCCCGCCTTGCGCGCCGCCGCCTCGACATCGCCGGTGGCGAACATCGCATCGTGGAAGGCGCGATACTTGCCCTGAAGCCCGGCCGCGAGGGCCATGCGCGAGGCGACGTCGGAGCCTTCGAAGATCGGCCATTCGCGGATCACGACCTTCAGATCGGGGTCCTCGGCGATCAGCCGGTTCACGTCCTTGAGGCTCGCCTCGCAATAGGGGCAATTGTAATCGGTGAACTCGACCAGCACTGTCTTGCCGTTCGGGTTGCCGAGCACCACGCCCGGGAAGGGCTCGAACACCGCGCCCCCCATCTGAGCGAGGCGCTTGCCGGCCTCTTGTTCCTCGTAGGCCTGCGCCATCTGCGGCAGCAGGTCGGGGTTACCCAGCAGGAAGGCGCGGGTGCGGTTGTCGGCAAGCCCCGAGTAGGACCACGCCGCCGCGCCGAGAAAGCCGAAGACCAGCGCCATCAGCGCGGTCAGCAGGGTGTTGCGCAGGGACGAGGGGGCAGGGTCGGCGGACATGGCGGTTCCGTGAGCGTGAGGCGGATGACAGCCAGCCTTAGCGGCGGTTCTTCACGCGTTCCAGTTCGGCGCGCGCTTCGAGCGCGACATCCTGCGCGCGGATCCAGTCTGCCGAGCCGTAAGGCAGGTAGGCCTCGGCCGCCTGGGCATTCGCAAGCGCCTGCGGATATTGCCGGTTCATCACCTGCACCTCGGCGCTGGCGAGCCGCGCGCGCGGGATATCCCCGCGGGCCTCGTAGACCACGCCGAGCTGGTACCATGCGAAGGGATTGTAGCGATCCCGCTGGACCGAGGCGCGCAGCACCTGTTCGGCCTCGGCGAAATTGGCCGGGTCCTCGGTGGCGATCAGCGCATGGCCGAGCATCCCGGCGATCAGCGGATGGGCGCGGGTCAGCTCGGTCGAGCGGCGCAGCGGCGCCAGCGCATCCTTGGGTCGCCCGGATTCGAGCAGCACCTGGCCCTTAAGCTCAAGGAACCACGGATTGTCGGGCTCCAGCGCCAGCAGCGCATCGGCCTCGGCCAGGGCGAGATCGACGCGTGCCTCCTTGTGGTAGGCATAGGCGCGGGCATAGCGCGCCGGCACGCTGGTATCGCGCACCGGATAGGCGTTGAGTGTGCGGCGCGGCTCGGAAAGATAACCAAACAGCTTGGCCTTGGCGCGCACGAAGCGTTCCTGCAGTTCGGGATCGGGCTCGGCATTCCATGCCCGGTCCTCCTCCAGCAGCCCGCGCAGGGTCTGGATGCGGTCGCCGGTCAGGGGGTGGGTGCGGGCATAACCGGCCTCGTCGGTCTGGCTGTAGCCGGCCCGAATCTCGTTGCCGCGCAGCCGCTCGAAGAACTTGATCATGCCCTTGCCGCTGATCCCCGCGCCCGAGAGGTAGCGCACGCCGGCAAGATCGGTGGCGGCTTCCTGGTCGCGGTTGAAGCTGAGGAAGCTGCCCATCGCGGCCTGCTGCCCGGCGGCGATGATCCCCATCGCCGCATCGCCCGCCCCGGCCAGCGCCGCACCGACGCCGAGCAGCAGCGAGAGGATCGAGATTCCGTTCGCCGCCTTGGTGCGCTCGTTAAAGCGCACCACGTGGCCTGCCGTGATGTGGCCGAGTTCGTGGGCGAGCACGCCCTGGACCTCGTTGGCGCTCTCGGCCGCGCCGATCAGCCCGGTGTGGACATAGATCGCCTGCCCGCCGGCGACGAAGGCATTGATCGAGCCGTCGTTGATCAGCACCAGCTCGACATTGCCGGGCTCGAGCTCACTCGCTTCGATCAGCGGGGCGGCCATGTCGAGCAGGAGCTGCTCGGTCTCGGCATCACGCAGGATCGATTGCGCTGCCGCAGGATGGGCCGCAAAGACGAGGCTTGCCAACAGCGCAAGGCAGAAGGTCAGAGGATTGGGGCGACCGCGCATTGGCGGTGACACTACCGGAGTTGCGCCTGAACGCAAACTGAAGGCGCGGCCCCTGTCACACAAGCGGCGTGTCCCCGCCCGGGCATCAAGCGTGCCTCGGGTGTTGATGTCCGGGCGGAGAGGGTGAGAGCGGCGGCTGCCTCAACCGGCGAGCTTGCGGGCGGCGCGTTCGATCTGGGCGATGTCTTCCGGCAGTTCGGCGAGGATTTCCGCGCAGCCGATCTCGTCGCGGCGGATCAGCACCAGCGCGAATTCGGGGCCTGCCCCGTCGAGATGCTCGAGCGTGATCGCCTCGAGCGCGCGCAGCTGGGCGGCGAGCGCCTCGCGCACGGCACCGGGCTCCTCGACCGGCTTGCCCTGTTCCTCGCGGCGCAGGCGGCGTTCGGCCTTGACCACCGCCTTCACCCCGCCCTCGGTCTCGGCGAGGAAGCCCGCAAGCGTCCCGCGGGCCAGCTTGAGGCGATGCGCGTGGGTCAGCACGGCGGCATATTCCGTGAGGCGGGTCTTGTCGTAATCGTGCCCGAACACGAGCTTGACCACCGGGGTCATGGGCGCGCGGTCCTGCACGGTCAGGCCGCTTTCGGCGATCAGTTCGGCATAGTCCTCGGGCGCGTCAGCGGCGGCGAGCGAGAAGTCGTAGGCGCGGCTGACCGCTGCGTAAAGCGCGCTGCGGCTGCGATCCTCGGTGCTGTCGGCGGCGCGGGCAAGCTCGCGCGCGGCGGCGAGGCAATCGTAGAGACCGGCATCCTCGGGCAGATCGTCGGCAAAGACGGGTTCGTCCTCGTCTTCGTCGTAGACATCGTCCGCGGCGGCGAAGACCGGCACCCGCGCCGCGACCGGAGCGGCGACGGGGGCGGGAATCGGCGCTTCGACCGGTTCGGGCACGAAGCCGTATGCGGGGGCGGCAGCCTCGTCCTCGTCTTCTTCCTCGGCGAAGGGCATGGGCTCGAGGCCGGTCAGGTCGATCGCCTTCTTGGCAGGGGCCTCGATGTAGTCGGCAAGGCTGGCGAAGTTGTAGCCGGCGCTCTCGCCCTCGCCCTCGTCCTCGTCGTATTCCTCGTCGTCGTCGCCGAGGCTGTACTGGCTGAAATCGGGGAGCGCGTCGTCATCATACGCGTCCTCGGTCCCGCCGAAAGCGGAAAGGGCCTTCAGGTCGGCGAAGTCGGCGGCGAAATCGTTGTAGGCGTGCACGGGTGCTGCGGCCTCGTCCTCGTGCTCGTGCGCGGGCGAATCCGCCCAGTCGGTGACAGGCTCAGCCGCACGCGGGGCCGGGTCTTCCTCGAGCTCGAGGTCGCTGCCGAGTTCGAGCGCCTGGTCGATCTCGAGCAGCAGCTCGTCGGCGGTCAGCTGGTCGGCCATTTCCTTCCAGTTGATCACCCCGTAGATGAAGTCGATCGTCTCGTCGTCGCTCGAATAGGGCAGCAGGATCCCGCGATAGAGGATCGCGATCCCGGCGTGATTGACGAATTCCGCCTCGAACCCGATCGGCGCCTGGTTGGCGAGGATTTGCATGTAGTGGTCGGTGATGCGGCTGAGCAGCGAGCGCGGCGGAACGTCCGACAGACGGGTGATGACCCCCTGCGTGCCGCATTCCGCCGCCAGCTTCTCGCCGAGGTATCGCACCCCGGGATTCTCGATCCCGTAGGAGAAATCGAGCAGCACCGAGTGCGGGCCGAAATCGGGGAGATTGGCGGGGTCGAGGTCCTCGATGCTCGGGAACATTCGTTCGCCGAGCAGGCTCGCCCAGTGGTTGTAGGCGCGCACCTGCATGCGGCGCTCGTCCTGGCCGATCGCCTCGGGCGGCAGCTGACGGGGCGCCGGTTCGGCGCTCTCGTCCTCCTCGATTGCGTCCCAGCTCCGATCCGATGCCGAGTCGGAACCGAAGGCGCCGCGCAGAGTGTCCATGGCTGTCATACGCCCCTTGGTGAACCTGTGTCGGCCCGTTCTGGCGCGGCGTGGTAAACATCACGTTAAACGGAAGGGGAGTCTTTGCTTGCGATCGCGCCGGTGCGCGATGCAGGGGGGGCGGTCCGCGCCACCGGACGTGGCTTACAGGAAATACCTCATCTTGATGGTGACGCGGCTGGTGCCTTCGCCCTGGACGAACACCGCGTCCTTGAACTTGGGCGGGGCCATCTTCACCGGCGCATCGCGCGAGAAGCCGTAGCCCTCCTTGGGCATCATCCCCATCGCGCGGTCGGCCTTGCCGTTGTCGTTCTCGTCGTGGAGCAGGGCGATCGCATAGCTGCCCGGCTTCACCCCGGTGAAGCGGATCTCGACCTTGCCGGCGGCGGGCACCACGGTGCGGTGCGCGCCCGCATCCTTTATGCACCGCGGGAAGATGTCCTCGCGCGTCGTCATGCAGGCGCGCACCACGCCCTTGGTGGACCTCAGGTCGGTGACCGTGATCACGACCTCGCCCGCCTGTGCCGGAACCGCCGCCGCCGCCGTCGCGGTCGCGGCCACCACGAACAGCGCGGCGCGCCTCACGCCGGCACCTGCGGGCCGTGCCCGGCCTCGGCCACGATCCGCTTCGACAGCCCCCTGTCGGTGCCGCAAAGCCGGTCCCAGACCCGGAAATAGAGCCCGAAATTGCATCTGTATTCCTCGTGATGGCGCTCGTGATGGCTGGCGGTTATCAGCCAATTGCCCAACGGCGAGTGAACGAGCCAGCGAGGGAACATCTCCCAGCCCATGTGGTTCGTCACCCCCATCACCGTGGCGATGGTCAGCACGAGGCCGAGCATGGCAACGTGGATCGGCACGAGAAACACCAGCACCGGGATCACGACCGCGCCGGTCAGCGCCTCAATGGGGTGGAAGCTCATCGCCGTCCAGGCAGTCGGCGGGCGGCTGTCGTGGTGGACGGCATGGGCGATCCGGAACCATTTCGGCCGGTGCATCCAGCGGTGGCTCCAGTAGAAACAGGTGTCCTGCACAAAGAGGTAGATCAGCACGCTGAGCGGATGCCACCACAGCGGCAGCGCGCTCCAGTCGGCGGCGAGCATCGTCCAGCCGTGATGCCGCCAGCCCCACAGCACGATCCCGGCTGGCGCGCCGTAGATCGCCGCGGAGAGCAGCGACCAGCGCACCTCGCGCGCGATCTGCGCGCCCTTGCCGGCATAGAGCCCCGGGCGCATCTTCGCGGTGGCAAAGGCGAACAGCCCGCTGGTCAGCAGATAGCGCAGTGCGACGATGGCGGTGACGGCAAGGCTGACGACCAGCAGCGCAATCGGAACGGGGGTATCGGCGGGGAGCATCGCGCGGCCAGCTATGCCGCAATTCCGCCGGGCGCGACAGGCCTATCTCAGTGGGCTGCGTCCAATGCCGTCGCCAGCGGATCGATCAGCGCCATGTGCCGGCGCATCGCCATACGCGCGAGCTGCTCGACCAGCGTCTTGCGCCGGGCCGCCGCGAGGGGCGCAAAAGCGGCGGGGCGCAGGATCTCGGCATCGTAACCGTCCGCCACGATCACCCCGCAGGTTTCGGGCCGGTAGGCCTCGCTCTCGAGCGGCGCACGATCGAGTGCGGGGGGCAGGCCCCAGTAAAAGCGGTCGCAGAAATCGAGATAGTCCGGCCACTTGGCATCGCCCAGCAGATCCGCGCGGGCGACCTTGATCTCGACAATCACGACGAGGCCCTTGGCGTCGATCCCCATCAGATCGGCACGCCGACCGTTCTTCAGGGGCACCTCCGAAAGGCACCAGATGTCGTTGCGGGCAAAGAGCCGGCCGATCCCGCGCGCCACGTCGCTCGCGGCCAGCGCCGGGGATGCAAGCGAATCGGCGGGAGGGGGCGAGGCACCGGACATGCTCCGGCGTTGGAACGAAAGTGGAACGCAGTCAAGCCTGCGCGGCGCTCCCTCAGGCGGGTTCGCGCGTCTCGAGCACCCGCACCATCGCCTCGCGGGCGGCGTGGAACTCGCGCCACAGCACCAGCGCCGGCGCGGCGGTGTCCTGTCCGCGGCGGGTGAGCGTGGCGAGCGCGGCCAGTCCGGTCTCGAGCATCACCGCGCAATCGGTGATGGTGCGGGCGACCAGGGCGCGCTGCCACGGATGGGCACGGGCGATCACCGCGCCGAGCTCGCCGCCGATCTCGACCGGCTCGGGCGCGAGCCTCGCGAGCATTGCCAGTGCCGCGGCCTGTCCGTGGAGCGCGACCAGCGCCTCGGCCAGCACCTCGGGCGCGGCGGAGGAATCGGCCGCCACACCGGCGTCGGGAAGAATCGGCTCGGGCGGGAGCGTGGCCATGGGGGCGAGCCTAGGCAGACGTCCTTTCCGAATGGTTAAATCCGCCCTCGCCGGGGATCCGCCGCGCCGCGCGGGCATGCCACAATTGTCTGGCATCGCGCCCCGCCTCTTGCTAAGCGCCGCGCCGCACACGAAAGTGCGCGCGGCCATGCACCCGTAGCTCAGCTGGATAGAGCGCTGCCCTCCGAAGGCAGAGGTCACAGGTTCGAATCCTGTCGGGTGCGCCATAATTTTCAATGACATACTGCGACGCACAATTTCGGTCACAATGCCCGTAAGTGAAATGTAAGTGCAACTCGACCTGCACTTACGCTCAATGATCATGCGAGTAACCTACTGAAAACCCGCTCGGGAGATGCAGATCGGCCCGGTTCCTTTGGCGGTCCGATTGACGCTCAGGCGACGCATGAGTTGCGGAAGCTGTTGGCGCCTCAATCTCGGCCAAGCGTTTCGGCCCACATGGAAACTGATCACCGAAAAGCCCTCCGGCCGGGTTTGGGACTTAGCAGTCATTCCTGAATGTCATACCGAGTGACCGCATTTGTCAGGAGCGGACGCGACCCTGTCTAGGAGCGTGTGGAGCGCCCACTAGATGTCAGCGGCCTACTAGCAACCACCCCGATGTCACTTTTGCATCGGGTTACACTTGCCGCGCAGCCGCAACATTGGGCTATTGTATAGCCTTGCCAACATTGCCCCAATGCACGCGCTCTATGCGGCGGGAATGCCAAACCGCTTCACCCTTGTCGCTTTCGCCCCTGCCATCCTCCTGACCGCGTGCGGAGGCGAACCGGCTGCGCCTGCCAAGGCCCCGGTCCACAGCGAGGCGATCGCCCACGAGACCGAGCTCGTCCGCCTGAAGCTTACGCCGGAAGCCCAGAAGCGGCTCGGGATTGTGACCGAGCGGGTCGGGGCGGGCACCGCATCGGCTATGCGCATGACGAGCGGCGAGATCGTCATCCCGGCGGGCGTCGGCGGCGCGCCGATCAATTCCGCCAGCAATCTGCAACAGCTCGCTGCCCAACAGGTCGCCGCCGATGGCGAACTTGCGCGTGCAAGCGCCCAGCTGGCATTGGCGCGCGTCGCCTACGACCGTGCCTCGGCTCTGGTTGATGAGGAAGCGGGCAGCATTCGCGCGCGTGATGAGGCGAAGGCGGCGCTTGGTGCGGCCAAGGCTGCTGCCGATGCGGCTGCGGCCCAGCGCCGCCTGCTCGGGCCATCGGTCGCAAGCCTTGGCAACCAGCGCTACGTCTGGGTGCGGGTGCCGGTGTTCGGGAGCGATCTTGCCGGGGTGCAGCAAGGCCAGTCGGCGCTGATCTCGCCGCTGGGACAGGACGGCGCGGAACGATCGGCGCGGCCCGTCGATGCGCCGCCATCGGCGAACGCAGTCGCGGGCACCGTCGATCTCTATTTCGCGCTCGACAATCGTGACCGGGCCTATCGTGTCGGCCAACGCGTCAGCGTCGCGCTCCCGCTTGCTGGTGGGCGGAGCGAAGGGTTGTCGGTGCCGACCTCCGCGATCCTGCGCGACATCTATGGCGGCGAATGGGTCTATGCCAAGGCCGAGGCCGACACCTATGTCCGCCAGCGGATCGAGGTTGCCGCAACCGAGGGCGGCCGCGCGATCCTGTCGCGGGGATTGCGTCCCGGCACGCTGGTGGTCACGGCAGGCGCTGCCGAACTGTTCGGCACCGAGTTCGGGGTCGCACACTGATGCTGGCCTGGCTGGTCCGCTCGGCGCTCAAGCAGCGCGTGCTGGTGCTTGCCATGGCAGCACTCTTGGTGGTGCTTGGCCTGCGAGCATCTGCCGATGTTCCGCTTGATGTATTCCCTGAGTTCGCCCCCCCTATCGTCGAGATTCAGACCGAAGCGCCGGGCCTGTCGACCGAGGAGGTCGAAAGCCTCATTACCGTACCGATCGAGACAGCGGTCAACGGCGTGCCTGATCTGGCAACTCTGCGCTCGAAGTCGGTGCTGGGCCTCTCCTCGGTGACGATCCTGTTCGAGCGTGGCACCGATGTGATCCGCGCTCGCCAGCTGGTGCAGGAGCGCGTGGCGCAGGTGCAGGCGCGGCTGCCTGCCGCTGCCCGCCCGCCGGTGATGCTGCCGCCGCTGTCGTCAACGAGCCGGGCGATGAAGATCGGCATCTCCTCCAAGAAGCTCGATCAGATGCAGCTGTCCGAGCTGGTTCGCTGGACGATCCGGCCCAAGCTGATGTCGGTGCCGGGCGTCGCCAATGTCGCCGTCTGGGGCTACCGTGACCGGCAGTTGCAGGTGCTGGCCGATCCCGACCGGCTGCAAGCGTCGGGCGTTACGCTGGCCGAGCTGCGCGCGGCAACCGGAGATGCGGTGCTGGTCGGCGGCGGCGGCTTTGTCGATACGCCCAACCAGCGGCTGCCCGTTCAGCAGGCAGGCGCGATCCAGACCGCCGAGGATCTTTCCCGCACGGTCATCAAGATCGCGGGCGATGCGCCGGTGCGGGTGGGAGATGTCGCGCGGGTGACCGATGGCTTTGCAGCCCCCATTGGCAATGCGATCATCGACGACGGCCCGGGCATCATGCTGATCGTCGAGAAGCAGCCCACCGGCAACACGCTCCAGCTGACCCGCGACGTCGAGGCAGCCGTCGAAGAGCTACGGCCCGGCCTCAAGGACGTGAAAATCGACACCACGATCTTCCGCCCGGCAACCTTCATCGAGAAGTCGATCGACAATCTCACTCGTGCGCTGATGATCGGCTGCCTGCTGGTGGCGATCGTCCTGTTCGCCTTTACCCGCGACTGGCGGCAGGCGACCATCAGCCTGGTGGCGATTCCGCTGTCGTTGCTGGCGGCCGGTCTCGTGCTGCTGTGGAGCGGGGCGACGATCAACACGATGGTGATCGCCGGACTCGTGATTGCGCTCGGCGAGGTGGTTGATGATGCAATCATCGATGTCGAGAACATCGCCCGCCGTCTCCGCCTGAACCGTGAGGCGGGCAATCCGCGCTCGTCCTTTGCCGTGGTGCTCTCGGCCTCGCTCGAAGTGCGCACGGCGGTGGTCTTCGCCTCGCTGATCGTGATGCTGGTGTTCCTGCCGATCTTTTTCCTCGGCGGGGTGGCGGGGACGTTCTTCCGGCCATTGGCGATTGCCTATGTGCTGGCGATTGCCGCCTCGCTGCTGGTCGCGCTGGTGGTGACGCCTGCGATGTGCCTGATGCTGCTCCCCAATGCGCCGATGAAGGAGCATCGCGACACGCGCTTTGTCGCCTCGCTCAAGCAGCGCTACCTCGGCGTCCTGCCTCGCCTGATTGATCGCCCACGGCTTGCCATGGGCATCATCGCGGGCGGCTTGCTGCTTTCCGGCGTGGGCTATCTGGGCTTCAAGGACCAGTTCCTGCCCGACTTCCGCGAGACCGACTTCCTGATGCACTTCGTCGAGAAGCCGGGGGTCGGCATCGAGGCGATGGATCGCATCACCATCCGCGCGTCGAAGGAGCTGCGCGCGATCCCCGGGGTGCGCAATTTCGGAGCGCATATCGGCCGTGCCGAGGCGGCTGACGAAGTGGTCGGCCCCAACTTCACCGAATTGTGGATCAGCCTCGACGACGGTGTCGATTACGACGCCAGCGTCGCGCGGATTAAGGAAGTGGTCGAAGGCTATCCCGGCCTCTACCGCGACGTGCTCACCTATCTGCGCGAGCGCATCAAGGAGGTGCTCTCGGGCGCTGGCGCAACCGTGGTGGTTCGGATTTACGGTCCCGATCAAGACGAGCTGCGCGCAGCAGCCGAGCGGGTGCGCGGCAAGGTCGCTAGCATCCCCGGTGTGACCGACCTTAAGGTCGAACAGCAGGTGCTTGTGCCGCAGATCCAGATCCGCCCGCGCGCGGCCGATCTGGTCACGCTGGGTCTGACGCCAGGCGAAGTGCGGCGGCAAGCGCAGACGCTGGTGGCAGGCGAGAAGCTGGGCGAGATCTACCGCGATCAGAAGGCTTTCGATGTCGCCTTGTGGGGCGAGCCGGCTATTCGCGGCGACCAGCACGCGCTTGCCGACCTGATGATCCAGACCCCGGTTGGCGCGCCCGTCCGCCTGCGCGATGTCGCCGATGTGGTAATTGTGCCCGCGCCGAACGAGATCAAGCGCGAGGACGGCCAGCGCCGTCTCGATGTCACGCTCAACATCGCCAGCGATGCCGATCTCGGAGCCGTTGCGCGCGGGGTCGAGGCGGCGGTGAGCGAGGTGCCCTTTGCGACCGGCTACCACCCCGAGATCCTCGGCGAGTATGCCGCGCTGAAGGAATCGCGCGAACGGCTGTGGACGGTGGGTCTTGCCTGCCTGTTCGGCATCCTGCTGCTCGTCTGGCTGGAGTTCCGCTCCGCCCGGATCACGGCGCTGGTGGGCCTTAGCCTGCCCTTTGCGCTGGTCGGCGGGGTCATCGGGGTCGCGCTCACTGGCGGGGTTTTGTCGCTGGGATCGCTGGTCGGCTTCGTCACCGTGATCGGGATTTCGGCGCGCAACGGGATCATGCTGCTCTCGCACTACGATCATCTGCGGAGGTTCGAAGGCGAGGCGTTCGGCCCGGCCCTGATCCTTCGCGGTGCGCAGGAACGTCTGGTGCCGATCCTGATGACCGCACTGTGCGCAGGGCTTGCGCTGGTGCCGCTGGTGATCGCGGGCGACAAGCCGGGTCACGAGATCGAGCATCCCATGGCGATCGTCATCCTCGGCGGCCTGATCTCGTCGACCGCGCTCAACCTGTTCCTGATGCCCGCACTCTATGCCCGCTTCGGCAAGGAACGCCCGGCACCCGAGCCCGAACTGGCGGAGGCGGTGGCATGAAGAGTTTTGTCCCCTTCGCGGCGCTGATGGTGACCGCCTGCGCAACCATGCCCCCACCTGCGGCTACCAAGGTCGATCCCGCGCTCGCTGCCGGGCCGTTCGCGAGCCTCCCAGTTGCCTCGATCGAGCCGGTGCCCGACGATTGGTGGCGGCTCTACGATGATCCTGTGCTTGACCGCTTGGTCGAAGCCAGCCTTGCGGCCAATGCCGATCTCAGGGTGGCCTATGCCAGTCTCGATGCCGCACGTGCGGCGCTGCGTCAGGCGCAAGCCGCCCGGCTGCCTCAGACCACGATCGAGAGCAGTCTCGGTATCGACAATCCCGCCAATCAGCCGAGCGCATCGGGTAATGTGCTGACCACCGACTATGATCTGGCGGTGACCGCAAGCTGGGATGCGGACCTGTTCGGACGTCTCCGTTCGGGTGCTCTGGCCGCACGTGCCGATGCGGAAGCACAGGCCGCTGCGCTCGATGGGGTAAAGGTCGCGGTCGTCGCCGATACGGTTCTGGCCTATGTCGATCTGTGCGGCGCAACCCGCAGCCTTGCCGTCGTGGGAGAACAGGTCGCACTTCAGGAGCGTGCGCTGACCATCACGCGGAGCCAGCTGGCAGCAGGCGAGGTATCCCCGCTGGAAGTCTCGCAGGCCGCCAACCTTGTCGCGGCGACCAAGGCGACCATCGCACCGCTGGAAGCCGCGCAGGCCAATGCGCGCTATCGCCTCGCCACGCTCGCAGGACGCCCGGCAGGAGAGGCACGCACCAATCCCGTCGCTTGCGCAGCGCCGCCGAAACTGCGCACTGCCGCTCCGGTCGGCGATGGAACCGCGCTGCTGCTGCGCCGTCCTGACATCCGCGAAGCCGAACGCCGCCTTGCGGCCGCCACCGCACGGATCGGCGTGGCGCGTGCTGATCTCTACCCCCGCATCAACCTTGGCGGGGCGCTAGGCCTGCTGAGCGGGGGGCTGGTTGCAACGGGCTCGCCGCTGGTGAGCTGGGCCTTCCCCAATCAGGCCCCGGCCCGCGCACGGATCAAACAGACTGAAGCGACCGAACGGGCTGCGCTGGCCGGATGGGATGTGGCGGTCCTCCGGGCGCTACGCGATGTCGAGACGGCGCTTGCGGCCTATGATGGCGAAGTGCGCCGGAACCGTGCGCTCACCGAGGCGCGCGACGAAGGACGCCTCTACGCCCGCCGCGCCGAGGCGCGCGTCCGGCTTGGCGATGCGGCACCGCTGCTGCGGATCGATGCCGACCGCACACTGGCGCAGGCCGAGCTTTCGCTGGCGCAATCCGAACTCGCGGTTGCGCAGGCGCAGGTGGCGCTGTTCCGTGCGCTTGGCGGTGGCTGGCGCAGCGGTGCCAAGCCGTTAGAATGATCGCATGAGAATCCTGATCGTCGAGGACGATGCCGATACCAACCAGTTCATCGCCCGCGGCTTGGCCGAGCTGGGCCATCAGGTGGTGACCAGCGGCGACGGGCGCGACGGGCTGTTCCAAGCGACCGATGGCGGCTTCGATGCCATGGTGGTCGACCGGATGCTGCCCGGACTGGATGGCCTTGCGCTGGTTAAGGCCCTGCGCGCTGCTGGAAACATGACCCCCGTGCTGATGCTCACCGCCGTCAGCGGGATTGCCGACCGGGTCGAAGGGCTCGAAGGCGGGGCGGATGATTATCTGGTGAAACCCTTCGCCTTTACCGAGCTGGCGGCCCGGCTCCATGCGCTGGGGCGTCGGCCATCAGCGGCAGCGGAGCCTGCGCGGCTGACGGCGGGCGACGTCGTGCTCGACCTGCACCGCCGCACCGTCACGCGCGCAGGCCGCAAGATTGCGCTCCAGCCCCGCGAGTTCACGCTTCTAGCCGAACTGATGCGCAACCCGGGCCGCATCATGACCCGCACCATGCTGCTCGAACGGGTGTGGGATTTCGACTTCAACCCCAAGACCAACATCGTCGAGACCCATCTCAGCCGTTTGCGCTCCAAGCTCAATGCCGGGTTCGACAGCGACCCGATCGAAACCGTGCGCGGCGCGGGCTATCTCATCAGGGACGGCGGATGAAGCGCTGGTGGCGCGGCACGTTCGGCTTGGTGGCAGCAGTCGCTTTGGGCTTTGCGCTCGCAACGCTGGTGATCGGCGCGGTGGCATTCGAAACCACCCATGAAGCGCTCGAACTGCAACTCGATCACCGCATCGCCATCGAGACGCAGGCGCTGATCGACGAAGGGCAGGACGGGCATGAGGGCGTGGCTGCCGCCATCCGTCGGCGCGAGGCGGCAAGCAGCACGGCAAGCCTCGGCTATCGGCTCGTCGATGCCCAAAACAGACCCGTAGCCGGATCGCTCGATGCAATTGTCCCGCCCAAGCCCGGCTATGTCGAACTGCTGCCTTACAAGTTGGGCGGCGAGGAGCGGATCGCGCAGTCGCTGACCACAGCCCTGCCGGGCGGCTATCGGCTGCTTGTCGGAGCGGATCGCGCCGCCATCGATGAAATGGACAACCGTTTTATCGTGCTGTTCCTGGGCGCCTTCGGAGCAATGCTGTTGCTCGGCATCGGTGCCGCTTGGCTGGTCGGCATCGTCACGCGCCGCCGCCTTGCCCGCATCGATCACACGGCTGCTGCGATCATTGCCGGCGATCTCTCGCGGCGCGTGCCCCTGACGGGCAGCGGCGACGAGTTTGACGGTGTAGCCACGACGCTCAACCGGATGCTCGACCGCATCGCCGGGCTGATGGAGAACCTGCGGCAGGTCTCAAGCGATGTCGCCCACGACCTGCGCACGCCGCTCACGCGGCTGCAAAACCGGCTCGACGAGGCGCTACGCGAGCGCAACCCCGAGCTGCAACGGGAGGCAATCGAGGCTGCCGCCGGGGAAGCGGGCGAACTGCTGGAGGTCTTTTCCGCCTTGCTGCGGATTGCAGAGGTCGAAGGCATGGCCGCCCGCGCACACTTCCAGACGGTGGACCTCAGCGCCGTCGTGTCCGACGTGGTGGAGGCGTTCCGCCCCTCAATGGAGAGCAGTGGTCACCTGCTTATCACCAGCATCGCGCCCAGCCTGACTATGCCCGGCGATCGCAGATTGCTGCAACAGATGCTCACGAACCTGCTCGACAATGCCGCGCAGCACACGCCGCAAGGAACAACCGTCCGCATCACCCTCGAAAGCACTCATGTCGGCATCAGACTCGCCGTCACTGATGATGGTCTGGGCGTGAGCGAAGACGAGGCGCCCGAGCTCTTCAACCGGTTCGCCCGTGTCGACCGCAGCCGGTCGACGCCGGGCCACGGTCTGGGACTGGCCATGGTCGCGGCAATCGTTGCCACGCATTCTGGCAGAGCCACCATTGCTCCGCGCCCTGGCTTTGGTGTGCAGGTCGAGTTTTGATCCAACCTGGCTGGCTGGCCATATGGCGCCACTCGCCTTTCCACCAACCACCAGTCATCGGCGGACGTGATGCGTGATACTGAAAAGGCCATGGCGGATATCGGCGGAAGCAGGCGTTCAGCCTTGCGATCGTGATTGACCGTGTCTGGGTCGAGAGCTGCCGATTTTCTTCACCCTGCTGGAGAGCTGCTTTCAGCCTCCATGTGTGCGGAACCTGCTGCTCGATGACCCCCCCAACTGTAGAATTCCTGCGACCGTTCGGGCCCTGAAAGCCCCTGTAATAATCAATGATAGGGCTCGCAGCCGATCCCATCGCCGTCGCCATCAAGCCGCTCCGAAAAGCCAGGCTCATGGCCATAAAGGGGCGCAACACCCGCAGCGCGGACCTCATTGCATCCCGAATACGTGTACCCGGCGGGCAGCGCATCGAGGATCGCACGCCGCTCCTGTGCAGCCTCCAAAGCATTCGCTCCAAAGGCCAAGCCAAGCCCCGAAGCGACGGCAATCAGACCATAGCGCCCGGCAGTCTGCAGGGTCGTTTCGGCAGTCGGCGCGGGACGCCGTTGAGGGCGATTGGTGAAGCGCCGGTAGGGTTGTGGGCGAGCCATAGGATTGAATTACAATCCAATCCTCAAGGCTCCGTTAAATGCGCAAGGTGCCGAGTCGCGCAGATTCCGGCAACAAACGCCGACACAATGCGCTACGGTTGCCGTTGATCACCGCCAAGATCGAGCATGAGCATTTCGCTCACACAATTCTTGCTGGCCGCAATACGTCCCAGTGCGTCCGCTCGCGTCCTCGCAGGATGTGGAACGGCATTTGATCCTGTTTTGTTCTTTCCAACAGCCAGACGTTGCACATAGCTTCTGATGGTCACTGAAGCTCAGGCAGGGGTGTCGGGTTGAACACAGGATAGCCGTGCGGCTCGCCGTACGACGGCCAACCCGCCACTCCGGAAGGGGACGACGGCGCCAGTGACAGAACCTTGAACCATAAGGAATCTGTCATGTCGAATACCGAACTGATCACCTGCCAGGAGGTGCTGCGCCTCACCGGCATTCGCAGCCGCTCCACCATCTGGAGGAAGATGCGCAAAGGGGGCTTCCCCCATCCCGTCGACATCGGCGGGGGACGCATTCGCTGGCGCGCCGCCGACATATCGGAGTGGATCAACGCCCTTCCGCTGCGCCGCTACTGACCCCCTCTATTGGCGGGCGGTGGCCCGCAGAAAGCACCTTCCCAATGTCCATCTATTCCATGTTGAAAGCCGCCTTGCGTGCGCAGGGCTGGATCCTTGCCCGCGTCCCTGAAGATGATGAGCTGCACGCAGCCGAGCTGGTCGACCTTCTTACCGAGGACAACGCGGACGGACGCGCGCGGCGCTTCGCTCTTGCGCCCTGGCTGACCTTTGAGCGCCCCGTCATCGCGCGTTTTCTGGGCGAGACCTGCATCCTCACTGTCGAAGGTCCGATCTACCTCAAGCACGGCTTTGGCTATCCTCTGGGAAGCCAGATGCAGACCGAGTTTGGCTGGCTCGCCCTTGCCCCGGTGGAAACCGGTCAGCTCATCGATGAGCTCCGCGCTGCGATCGATCTGGTGCTGATGCGGTGGTTCACGGACCCTGCAATGGTGCCCCGCCAGACGTCGTCACGGCAGCCGCGCGAGCGGTTCTTCGATGACCATCTCGCCAAGACCCAGATCCGGTCTGCGACGCCTCCCGTCCGTCACGAGGAGCAAGCCGCCGATGACCAGTAACTTCGGAAAAGCGGGAACCATGAAGGGCCACGATGCGATGCATCGGGCCCGGAAAAGGGATACACACCCCACGCACGCGTGCAGCGAGGATTTCTGCGGGTTTGACGGGATGCGGATAGCATCTCGTCTCCGACAGGCTCTCCGTACCCACGCAATTCCGCCATTTTTCGCGATGGCGGATCGCATCGCCGAGGAGACGGTGCAATGAGCGCGCGGGTGCAGACGGTGCGCCTCAATCCGTCGCAATATCGGGTGCTCGCAGAGTTCGCGCAGCGGCGTGGGCTCAGCCAGTACGCCATGCTCGGCCGGGTCGTTGAAGAGGGGCTCCTGGCCCTGATTCACGGCGCTGACCGGGGGACCGATCTTGCCGAAATGGCGAGCGTGATCGGGTCGATATCGGAACGCCTCGCCGATGCCGAACGGGTGCTTGACCGCACCCTGTTCACGGCTTGCGCTGCCTATGCCTATGCGCGCTCGTCAGCGCTCGGCGGGCGGACATCCGACGAGGTCATTGCCGCCGAAGCGCGGGCCGCATTCGAGCGCCAGCGCAAGCTGGCAGAGGAGAGCGAGCGATGACCGCAGGCACCGATTTCATCACCCGTGCCCACGCGCTGTGGCGCGTGCGCATGGCACAGTGGCAGCAACGTTTCGGGTTCTTTGCCCGGCTTGTTCTGCTGTCTGGCGGGGCCGGCGCGATCATCGCGCCGCAGTTCGTCATGAGCGCTCCCGAGTTGAAGGTCGCAGGCCAATGTCTGATGGCCAAAGCCCTCGTCATTCTGGGGGAGATGGCGGGCAGGGACCTGATGATGAACGTGTCGCTGGAGGGGCACCGCGCTACCGTCTCAGCGGCTGCTTTTGCCAACGAGCCATTCATCGCCGGAACCTTCTCCAAGGCCGTAGCTGTGCTCATCATCGGGGCGGTTCTGGGCTGCGCCCTGGGGCTCCTGGTGGTCTGGTTGATCCAGCGCACCATGTCCTCGCAAGGGCGCGATACGCTGGCCGACCGGGTGATCGGCGGTACCCGTCTGGCGCGTCAGGAAGAGGTTGCCGCGCAGACCCGTTCGATGTCCGGCGGGGGTGCGCTGCAGATCGGACCGGTCCCCATCCCGCAGCGGATCGAGACCCGGCATTTTGCCTTCCTCGGTACCACCGGCAGCGGCAAGACCACGGTCCTGCGCCAGATGCTCGACGGTATCGAAGCGCGAGGCGAAGCGGCGCTGGTTTACGACACATCCGGCGAGTTCATCGCGCACTATTACAACCCGGCGCGCGGTGACATCATCCTCAATCCCTTCGATGCGCGCTGCGCTTTCTGGTCACCCTTCGACGAGATATCGCACCCCGCTGATGCTGACCGGATCGCGCGCCAGCTGGTCTCCGAAACCGGCAGTCAGGATGATGATGTCTGGCTCGAGACGAGCCGCATTCTGGTCGCCAACATGATGCGCTCGCTTTGGGCCGAGAAGAACGGCAGTCTCGAGGCCTTGCTCGATGCCTTGCAGATGAAGAGCAAGGAGCAGCTGAAGGCCTGGCTCGGGCATACCTCGTCGGCCCGCACCTTTGCCGACGATGCCGACCGCGCCACCGGGAGCGTGCTGTTCATGCTCGCCAAGGCGGCGAACCTGATCCAGTTCCTGAAGGTGGAACAGGCGGGTGCAGACCGCTTTGCCTTCCGCGATTTCATTGTTGGGCTCGACCAGATCGACGGGGCAAAGCCCTGGATCTTTGTACCCCGCAAGGAGGACTATTTCGAGGCCGCCAAGCCGCTCATGGCGTGCTGGCTCGAATGCGCAGCGAGCGCCGTGCTCGGGCTTTCGCCATCGCCCGACCGGCGCATCTGGTTCGTGCTCGACGAGCTTGCCGACCTGCCGCGCGTCGAGAACCTTGCCCGTCTTCTGCCCGAAGGTCGCAAGTTTGGCGCGGCGATCGTGCTGACCTTTCAGGCGCTGGGGCAGATGCGTCATCGCTATGGCGACAACATCGCTGAGGCCATGCTCGCCTGCTGCAACACCAAGCTGTTCCTGCAGACCGTCGACCGCGAAACCCGCCAGTGGGCGAGCGAGACGATCGGCCAGTGCGAGGTCGAAATGCGGATGGCCACCGACACCTTGATGGTCGGCAAGGAGGTGCCCCGCACCGCCATTGCCACGCAGCGCCAGTTCCGCGCAGCTGTGCTCGAAAGCGAACTGCGTCTTCCCCCGCATCAGGGCTATCTGCTGCTCCCTGATGGCCTGCCGGTTGCGCGGATCGGTCTCACTGCCGAGCACATCGCCCGGCGGGGCTCGCCGCGCCAGCCAGCCTTTATCGCGGGCGATCCGGCGAGCACTCTGTGGAGCCGGGTCAGCGCGATTGCCGTCCCTTCTGCCTCTGAACCGAAGTCAGGCACCAAGGCAGGACCAGAGGCGGGACCGGTGTGATGGTGGCATCGGTCTCAGCCCTGACCAGCGCCGCGCAGGCAGCCAGCTACTACGAGGCCGACGACTACTATGCCGAGGGCGGCTTTGCGCCCTCGGAGTGGTTCGGGGAGGCCGCCGCATCGCTGGGCCTGTCCGGCGAAGTCGACCGCGTGAAGTTTGCCGGGCTGCTCGAAGGCCGCGTTGCCGGGCAGCAGCTCGGTACGACCCGCGATGGCCAGGTCGAGCACCGGCCGGGCTGGGACATCACCTTCTCAGCGCCCAAGTCGGTCTCGATCATGGCCGAGGTTGCCGGTGACAAGCGGCTGATCACCGCCCATGCGGCAGCGGTCAAAGCCGCGCTTGGCCATGTCGAGCAGCACATGGCGGCAACCCGGGTGCGCGAGGGCGGCGAGGTGCGGCGCGAGGAAACCGGCAACCTTGCCATCGCCACCTTCCGCCACGCCACGAGCCGCGCGCAGGACCCGCAGCTCCACACCCATGCGGTGATCCTCAACGCGACACAGAACAAGGACGGCAACTGGCGCAGCCTTGAGCCACGCGCCTTCTACCAGCTGCAAAAGGAGATCGGCGCGATCTACCGCCAGGAGCTGGCGCATGGCGCGGCCCAGCTCGGTTATCGCATTGAGGCTGGCAAGGATGCCTTGTTCGAGATCGCAGGCGTGCCTGACAGGGTGATCGAGGCATTGAGCCAGCGTACCGCTGCCATCGATGCGCGGCTTGCCGAGCGCGGGACGAGCCGTGAGGAGGCCAGCGCTGCTGAGAAGCAGATCGCCGCGCTCGATACCCGCGAGGCCAAGAGCCACGTCGATCACAAGAGCTTGCGCGCCGATTGGCGCGCGACCGCCGAAGCAAAAGGCTTTGGCGAAGCCGAACAGGCCCGGGTTATCGCCGAGGCAAAGGAGCGGGCGAAAGCAGGTGAGCTGGCAGCAAGCCCTGAGGTGCTCGCCCGCCAGGCTGTTTCCTGGGCTGCTACCAAGTTGTCCGAGCGTCAGGCGGTGTTCCCGGCCAGCACGCTGACTCGTGAGGCGGGCGACTATGCTTTCGGCAGGCTCAGCAACAGCGCCATCAACGCCGCTGTTGCCGAGGCGAGGGAGAATGGCGCGCTGGTGCCGCGCGAATTTGTGGACCGGCGCGGAGCAGAGTTTGCAGGGTTCACGACGCCCGAGGCGATTGCGACCGAACGGGCCATGCTTCGCCTTGAAGCCGCGGGGCGCGGCGTTGCCGCGCCGCTGGCTTCGCCGCTCGCTGCTGCGCGCGCGGTTGAGCGCGCCGCCCGCCAATCCGCGCGCGCGGGCTTTGCCTGGACCGATGATCAGAAGCGCGCGACCTCCGCGCTGCTGACATCGCGCGACCGCGTTGCCGCCGTGCAGGGCTATGCCGGGACCGCCAAGACCACGACCGTGCTGGCGACCTATGCGCGGGAGGCAGCGAAGAGCGGGCTGGCGGTTACCGCGCTCGCACCGACCGCGTCGGCAGCGACGGTGCTGGGAGAAGCCCTTGGCTTGCGAGGCGATACCGTCGCGCGGCATCTTGTCTCGCCCGAGGCCAAAGGGGTCGGCAAGGGCGCGGTCTGGATCGTCGATGAAGCCTCGATGCTGTCCGCGCGCGACATGGCCGCACTTATGGCCAGCGCCGGCAAGGTCGGTGCGCGGCTTGTGCTGGTCGGCGACGTTCGGCAGCTCGGATCGGTGGGCGCGGGTGCGGCCTTCGCCCAGCTGCAGCAGGCGGGCATGGCCACCGCCAAGCTTGCCAACGTGGTGCGGCAGACCAATGCCGAGACCCGCGAGGCCGTCATGGCGTCAATCGAGGGCCATGCCGGCAAGGCGCTTGCAGCGCTGGAGCGCGGGGGCGGCGAAGTGGTCGAAGGCGCGGACTGCGATGCGCGCCTTGGGACAATGGCGCAGCGCTATGTTACCCTCAGCCCTGCCGAACGGGCGCGGACTCTCGTGATCGAGCCGTCGCGCGACGGGCGCGACAGTCTCACCACCCTGATCCGTCAGCAGTTGGCGCAGCGCGGTGAGCTCTCAGCCGCGGCCCTCCGGTTCGAGGCGCTGGAAGCCAAGGGCCTGACCCGCGCTGAAACCCGGCAGGCCGCAAGCTATGCCATCGGCGATGTTGTGCGTTTCGCCCGCGACTATGCCGACAAGGGCGTGACGCGCGGCGCTGCCTACCGGGTCGAGCGCATCGATCCGGACAAGGCCGCAATATCGCTCAAATCTGCCGACGGGTCAGCCGTCGACTGGCGGCTGCGACAATGGGGCGCGGGCAAGGTCGAGGTGTTCGAGCCGAAGGCGATGGAGCTGCAAGCGGGCGACCGGGTGCAGTTTACCCGCAACGACCGCGAGGCGGGTCGCATCAACGGATTGCGCGGTACGGTGACCGGTATCGATCCCGAGCGGCAGCAGGCGACCATCGCGCTGGCCAATGGCCGCGAGCAGCGGCTCGATCTCACCGACGCCCGCGACGCTCACCTGCGCCATGCCTATGTCCAGACCGCCCACGCCGCGCAGGGCCAGACCGCCGAGCGGGTCCTGATCCACGCCGACAGCCGTTCCGCCAATCTGGTCGATCAGAAGATGCTCTATGTCGCGCTCTCGCGCGCGAAGTCCGAGGCCATTGTCGTCACCGACGACAAGGCGCGACTGATCCGCGCGATCCATGAGCGCGCGGGCGAGAAGCAGACCGCCATGGAGGTGAGTGCACCCGAGGCCGCGAAGACGAAGTCTCTTGGGGCTGGTCTCGGCTGATCGGTTGATACGCAAGCGCAGGGCCATGGCATCCTTCGCCCTGTCATTGGAATGAACTGCTCCCTGAGTGACAGGCCGTGCCGGGCGGGATCAACAGCCTGCCCGCTCCATTCGGGCTACGCCCTCCCGTGTTGGCTGTTCCGCGCTCCGCGCTGACCCGCCCGGCCATCCGGCCCGTCCCTTCATCCGCGTTCCCAACGACAGGACGAAGGATTTACCACCATGGCCAATACCGAAACCGCCAGCATCTACGACACCATCACCAACCAGATCATCGCCGCGCTGGAGCGCGGCACCGGCGACTATACGCTTCCCTGGCATCGCAGCAGCGCCCCGCTCACGCGGCCCGTCAATGCGGTCACCCGCAAGGCCTATCGCGGTGTCAATGTCCTTGCCCTCTGGGCCAGCGCCGAGGCGCAGGACTTCGGGCATGGCCTCTGGGCAACCTATCGCCAGTGGCAGTCTCTGGGCGCGCAGGTGCGCAAGGGCGAGAAGGCCTCGCCGATCGTGTTCTACAAGGTGCTGGACAAGGCCGAGGGCAGCGAAGACGAGGCGCGCGAGGGCGCTGGCCGGATCTTCGCGCAGGGCTCGCATGTGTTCAACATTGCGCAGGTCGAGGGCTACGCCCTGCCCGAGGCGCCCGAAGCCGAGGCCTTCGATCCCATTCCTGATGTCGAAGCCTTCATCGCAGGGACTGGCGCTACCATCCGCATCCAGGGCGAGAGCGCCCACTACACCCCTTCCACCGACACGATCACGATGCCCGACCGCGAGCGGTTCTTCGCCACCGACACCGCCAGCGCCGAGCAGAACTGGTATGCCATCCTGCTCCACGAGCTGGTCCACTGGACCGGGGCCGATCACCGTCTCGCCCGCACCTTCGGCAAGCGCTTTGGCGACGAGGCCTATGCCATGGAAGAGCTGGTCGCCGAGCTTGGCTCAGCCTTCATGTGCTGCGATCTTGGCCTGTCGGTCACCCCGCGTCCGGATCATGCTTGCTACCTCGCCAGCTGGCTGAAAGTGCTCAAGGGCGACAACCGGGCGATCTTCACCGCCGCCAGCGCAGCGGCGAAGGCGGCGGAGTGGTTGGGGGAGGGGTAAATCTTCCGGCCGCGACGCAGTTGTCGTCCAGTATGTTGGCCTGCATTGAACTGATTTCGCTGGCATTCTGAGACTGGCATTTGCGTGGCGCCAGCGTTAGTCTCCCAAAGCAAAGGGGCCAAGAATGCTGGATAAGCAAGGGCTATCCGGCATGAGGTGCCCGCTCGATTTGGCCAAGGTCTCTGGCATGCGTGGCGCTCGCGGCTGTATGGGCCACGAGTCCACTTTGCGGATCAGCTCGAAACTGGTTTATCCTGACGCCTGTGGGTGAATGGATTTGCTCGCATGGTCGCAAGCCCGTGCCTGTGGACAGAAAACCCCGCAGACTCGTCATTTGCCTGAGTTTACGGAATCTTACTTCCGGTTCTCACTTTCGAACGTCGTCAAGCCTTTGACCCGCGAGGCGCACACGGCGTTTTCGGGGGGAACGGACCAACCGTTCGCGCTCGCACAGGAGAAATCCCATGAGCAAGAACACCCACCAGCGGGGTCGAGATGCGCGCACTGGCCGCATCATCCCTGTGAGTGAGGCTCAACGCCGTCCTTCCACGACGGTCGTTGAGACCTACAAGACCGGCAAGAAGGGTCCGAAGAACTAAGGTTCCAACCTTCAAGCCTTGAATGGGGGCCGTCGGGGGAAACCTCGGCGGCCTTTGTCTCTTGAATCAGAGTCGGATTCTGACGTCAAGTCCCGCTGAGGATTGCTGGCTAGCACGATGTCGGCGTGGTGGAGCCATCTTTACATATTCAACAAACGTGTAAAGAAAATCGGGTTTTCTTTACAGATCATCGGAACCTGATAAGCTTCCGGCAAATCCTTTGCATGAGGCGAGCATGGCCCTTGAACCCACCTACGCCATCCCCGGCCTTCCACCACCCGGCGCTGTCGAGACCCCTCAGGTGCTCAAGGCCCTGACCCGTGCCCATCGCTACCTTGCCGAGCTCAAGGGGCGCGCAGCGACAATCCCAAATCAGGGCATCCTCATCGATACGCTGTCACTTCAGGAAGCAAAGGCCAGCTCTGAAATCGAGAACATCGTCACCACCCAGGACGAACTTTTCCAGCTGAACGCATTTCCGGAGATTCCGGGCTCTCCCGCTGCGAAAGAGGTGGCACGCTATCGTGACGCGCTCCGGCATGGCTTCGAGGAGCAGCGCCGGCTCGACGGGTTGCTGACCAACAACATCCTCATCGCGATGTTCCAGATCCTCAAGCGTTCAGGCGGGGGCTTCAGGGAGACACCTGGCACCGCCCTCAAGAACGAGGGCACTGGGGATGTCGTCTATGTTCCGCCGCAGGATGCCAACCTTATTCGGAATCAGATGGCGGCGCTTGAGACATTCATCAACGCGGGCGCTGATGACACCGAGCTGGACCCGCTTACTTCCATGGCGATCATCCATCACCAGTTCGAGAGCATTCACCCATTCCCCGATGGCAATGGACGTATCGGTCGCATCATCAACGTTCTCTACCTTACCCGATGCGGGCTGCTCGACATTCCCATTCTCTATCTCAGCCGCTTCATCACCCGCAACAAGCCCGAATACTACCGGCTCCTCCAATCGGTGAGAGAGACAGGGCAATGGGAGGAGTGGATCCTCTACATCATCAACGGGGTGGAAGAGACCGCCATCGAGACACTCCGTCTGGTCGAAGGCATCAGGCACCTGATGGCGCAAACCAAAAACCGGATGCGCACCGAGCATCCGAAAATCTATTCGCAGGACCTGCTGAACAACCTTTTCCGTCACCCTTACACGCGGATCGACTTTGTCCAGTCGGAGCTGGGGGTGTCCCGGCCTACCGCCACAAAGTACCTTGAGGAGCTGGCCGATGGCGGACTGCTCATCAAGCACAAGGCGGGGCGAAACAATTACTACATCAACCAGCCGCTCGTTGGACTGTTTGTCGAAAGGGAATAGGGTTCGCCGCTACCCTGCCGGGCAACCTGCTCTATCTGCTGGCGCGGACCGGGCCTGTAGTCCCGGCCCATCCGGGTGACGATCATGAGCGATGGCAAGCGGGGCGTGAGGTTCTGGAGGACGCGCTCTGTCCCGCATGGCCTGTGGCCATGCTCCTGAGGGCGCAGTGTACTTGAGCTAACCCGCAGGCGCTCTTGCCTCTCTCATTGCCGGACGCCCGCTGGCCCACTTGGCCCGCGCGCAGGGCGTCCGGCGGCTTCGCGCCGTGCAAGGGCGCCGTTCCTGTGCGGATCGCTGCGGCGATCCTTGAGGGGAACGCCAGGGGCTTTGCCCTCTCGCTCCCAAACCCCAATCGTCACCCCCGTGTGGCGGGCTTCGCCCGCTGGCCCGCGCGAGGGCATCGATTGGGGTTTCCCTCCCACCTCCCATTCTGCCCGGAAGGCAGAGCCGCATACCGCATGACGCTTGCGGCTCTGCCGGATGGAGTTTGGACGATGGGTGACCTGATCTTGAATTACCGCTCGTGCTGGCTCATGATGATGGCTTACCGCTCTTGACGGTGGAGCAGCTGTCTAGGTGAAGGTGAACAGAGCAACGCAGCCCAAAACTGTTAGCTCGGCTGATAACGCACATTATGTAAAACGTTATACCAGCGCGGAGGCCGTCCCCCGCGCAATCATGAACCATTCGACGATCAGGAACATCCCGCTGAAAATCAGTATCCATAGCAGCGTCATCTTCGCCACTTCGCCAACCCCCAACTGGTGCGACCTGAGGCTGACGCCTAGCGAAGTGTTGCGTCTGATCGAGGCCTGCAGCTCACACGCTCGCCAATGATTACGGCCCAGTTTTCGTTCTAGTCTAACTGGAATGCTCCCCGGGCGCAAAGACCGGTGGCACAAAGGTTCCAGGCACGATGGTTTGCCGCTCATATTGCCGCTACGCCTCTCACGCTCGCGCAAAAGCGGCAGCCCAGCCTTAGGAAACGTCAAATTCCACCGCCACCAGATCGGCGTGCAACTGCTTCAAGCGCGCCCCTGCTTGCGCGACTTGCCTGCCTGGATTCGCAGCCAATGCGAGAGCTTCTCGGCAAACGGGTCCAGCTTGCTGGCAAGCTCGGGAACCCCAAACTGCGGCTCCCCTGAACTGCTGGGAAGATACTTGCAGATCGTGTTCCGCGACAAGCCAGTGCGCCGCGCGATCTCCCGGATCTGCATCCGATCTCGCAGATGAAGCGGCCCCCAAAATGACCGGACAGTTCCTCACACTTATGTGAGAGTGAGGCATATGACCGACAGTAGTCCCAGGAACTATGTGCATGCGGAGGTTCTCGGAGGGGTGCAGCGCCGTAGGCGCTGGACCCCGGAAGAGAAGCTCCGCATGGTCGAAGAGACCTTCCTGCCCGGCAACAGCGTGTCGCTTGTGGCGCGCATGCACGGGGTCGCGCCCAACCAGCTATTTGGCTGGCGCCGGCAGGCGGCAAGTGGTGCCCTGACCGCCACCCGCGCCGGCGGCGAGGTGGTTGCGGCCAGCGAGTATCGCGCGCTGGAGAACCAGGTTCGCGAGCTGCAGCGCATGCTTGGCAAGAAGACGATGGAGAACGAGATCCTGCGCGAGGCGATCTCGCGCGTGGCCGGACCCAAAAAAACGGCCTTGCGCACGCTCTCGTTGCCGGAGGGCGACCTGTGAGCGCGGTGGCAAATGCGCTCGGCGTCTCCCGGCAGCATCTCTCGTCCGCCAGACGGAAGGCCGCCGCACGCCGCCGCGGTCGGCCCCCACTGCCCGAGGAGGAGCTCGTCGCGCGCATCCAGGCCCTGATCGCCGAACTGCCGACCTATGGCTACCGCCGGATCCATGCGCTCCTGCGGCGGCAAGCACGCAATGGCGGGCCATCTGCGCCCAATGCCAAGCGCGTCTACCGGGTGATGAAGGTCCATGGCCTGCTGCTCCAGCGCCATAGCGGCAAGGCGGACGAGCGTCGCCACGACGGGCGCGTCGCGGTCGATACCCGCAACACCCGCTGGTGCTCCGATGGCTTCGAGATCGGCTGCGACAACGGCGAGAAGGTGCGCGTCGCCTTCTCCCTCGACTGCTGCGATCGCGAGGCGATGGGCTTCGTTGCCACCACTGCCGGCATATCTGCCGAGGATGTGCGCGATCTCATGACCGCCACCGTCGAACACCGCTTCGGCCGCGTGAACCGGCTGCCTGCCACCATCGAGTGGCTGACGGATAACGGTAGTTGCTACACCGCCAGGGAGACCCGCCGCTTCGCCCGTGAGATCAACCTCCGGCCGCGCACGACGCCAGTCGAAAGCCCGCAATCCAACGGCATGGCCGAAGCGTTCGTGCGCACCATGAAGCGGGACTATGTCCGCGTCGCCGAAAAGCCCAACGCCAGAGCCGTGATCAGCCAGCTGCCAAGCTGGTTCCACCACTACAACACCGTCCACCCACATCGCGCACTTGGCTACCTCGCCCCGCGCGAATACATCACCCAATCAACCAGTGAGGAACTGTCCGGAAATTAAGGGGCAACGACAGCAGATGCCAGCGACGGATTACACTTAGTGGCGCCATCTCGATCACTCTTGTCTCCCTCGCTGCTCGCAGCAAGGGACGGGTCAAGACACGGGTCAAATCTCAACTTAAAGCTAAAGTCAGGCCTCAGGTGGACGCTTATGGGCAATGCGATCTACCATCTCCTGCCTTGTGATATAGTAAAGGTCTTTACCATACGAAATCTTGTCTTATGCTGGCGGTATGTCGAACTCATCCATTATCCTGCCCGGCCATTGCGGCCATCCCATTGCCGCGCTGACCGAGGGGCCCGAGAGCGGTATGCCGGTTTTGCTGGCGCACGGCGGCGGGCAGACCAAGCGGGCGTGGAAGCGGGTTACTGCAATGCTGGCGGCGACCGGGTTTCGCACCATCGCGCTCGACCTGCGCGGGCATGGGGAAAGCGCCTGGGCGGCGGACGGGGCCTATGACATTCTGGATTTCGCGCAGGATCTCGTGGCCATTGCCGGAGCGCTTGATCAAGCCCCCGCCCTGATCGGCGCCTCGCTAGGGGGCCTTGCAGGAATCATGGCCGAAGGCCGCGTCGCACCCGGCAGCTTTGCCTCGCTCACTCTGGTGGACATCACGCCGAAAATGGAGGCTGGCGGGGTTGCGCGGGTGGTCGGCTTCATGGCCGCTCATGCCCGCGAAGGCTTTGCCTCGCCCGACGATGCAGCGCGGGTGATCGCAGAATACCTGCCCCATCGCCCGAGCCGCAAGGCATCCTCCGGGCTTGCCCATTATCTGCGCCGGCGGGACGACGGGCGCTATTACTGGCACTGGGACCCGGCCTTTATCGATGGTGTCATGCGGCGCTATGCCGAACGCGGCGATGACAGCGATTTAGGGCACAGCGAACTGGGCGAAGCAGCCGCGCGGCTGGCGCTTCCGGTTCATCTCATCCGCGGCGGATCGAGCGATCTCGTCTCGCCCGAAGCGGCAGCGCATTTCCGCGCGCTGGTGCCGAACGCTGCCTACAGCGATATTGCCGATGCAACGCACATGGTGGTGGGCGATCAAAACGATGCCTTTGGCGATGCGATCCTCGATTTCCTGATCCGCACCCACCCCGGGGATATTGCAGCATAGGCCCGCCGGGCAGCTCTGGGCTGCACAGCCCTTTCATCCAGGCGGCGGCAGCTCTTCCCAGCCAAGGCCAAGCGACTTTTGCACCGCAATCCAGCTGGTGGTCAGCCCTGCCAGCGCCCTGTTGAGGTCAGCCTGAGACTGATTGCGCTGCCTCAATGAGGCGTTGAGTTCGGTGCGCGAGATTACTCCTGCGCCATGGCGCTGGATATTGAGATCGGCAGCGGTATCGGCCTGACGCTTGATCTGCGCGAGCGCTGCCACATAGCCGCGGTTCTGGCCGAAACGGGCCAGCGCTTGCTCGGCATCCTGCAAGGCTCCGAGCACGATCTCGCGGTAGCGCGCCTCGGCCTCGTCGCGGGTGCCTCTGGCTTCGTCGATGGCGGCAGCGGTGCGCCCGAAGTCGAGCAGGTTCCATTGCAAGCGCGGCACCGCCAGCGCGGCAAGATTGCCGGTGTCGAGAACATCGCCCGGTTCCGAACCGCCAAGACCCAGAACGCCGAGGAAGGAAATCTTGGGGAAGCGCCGGGCTTCGGCCACTCCGATGCGAGCGGTGGCGGCGGCAAGATTGCGCTCGGCGGCGCGGATATCGGGGCGGCGCGCGATCAGCGCAGCCGGATCGCCCACCTCGACCCGCTCCGGCGGCAGCGGGATAGGGCCGCCCTGAACGAGCATATCATCGAGCGCGCCGGGAGCCTCTCCGACCAGCACCGCCAGCGTATCGCGAAACACCGCACTATCGGCGCGCGCCTCGGCAATCCGCGCCTTGAGCAGTTCGAGCTCGGCATTGGCATTGCCGACCGGGAACAGCGCCAGCGCGCCCTGGGTGTAACGCGCATAGGTCAGCTCCAGCGTCTGCTGCTGCAGATCGCGCTCGCTTTCGAGCAGCGCCAGCCGGGACTGGGCTTCGCGCAGGGCGACATAGGCGCGGGCGACTTCGGCGGTGAGTTGCACCAGCGCATCCTCGCCCGTTGCCACCGCTGCCGCAGCCTGCGCATTGGCCGCCTCGCTGCGCCGCACCTGCTCGCCAGCGAAATCAAGCTCCCAGTTGGCGATCGCACCGAGGTTGTAGAAGCTGAGGCGGTCATCTCCGCCACCGCCACTGCCACCGCCTGCCGCGCCGGATGATGGGCCTTGCAGATTGAGATCAGGCAGGCGCCCCTCCGCCACGGTTGCGTCGGCCCCGAGCGTGGGGAAGCGATTGGCTTGCTCCGCCCGCACCCTCGCGCGCGCCTGCTCGATCCGTGCGCGCGCCGCCGCGATGCCCGGATTGCCGCCAAGCGCGCGTGCTTCAAGCTGATCGAGCACCGGATCGCCCAGCAGCGTCCACCACTGGCTCGCCCGCGGCGCGGCGGTATCGACCTCATCGCCCGCACGCTGGAATTGCCCGGGAAGTGCGCGTGCCGCTTGCGGCGGCCCGGCATAATCCGGCCCGGCTACGCAGCCGGTCACAAGCACGAGAGGAAGGGTTAGAAGAAGGGGGTTTTTCATGGCGGTCTCAGTGCATGGAAAGCGATGCATTCTTGGGCAAGGGCCTCAGGAACAGAACCAGCGGCACTGTCGCCAGCGTGATCACGCCCATGGCGAAAAACACATCATTATAGGTCATCACCAATGCGTCGCGCTGGAGCATTCCGGCAAAACTTTCGAGCGCGGCCTGGGCATTGCCCATCATGGCGCCCATGCGATCGAGGTAGTCTTGAACCTGTGGGTTGTTCGCGCTGACCGCTTCTTCCATGCGGCGACTATGGTGCCACATGCGCTGATCCTGAAAGGATGCAAGCCCTGCCAGCGCGAAGGAGCCGCCGAGATTGCGGGCGGCGTTGAAGATGCCCGAGGCATCACCGGCGTCTTCCTTGGCGACAGACGCAACCGTTGCCTGATTGAGGAACATCATGGTGAGGATCATGCCCATGCCGCGCAGGAACTGGCTTTCGGTAAATACCCCGCCGCCAGACTCGGCCGTCAGGCTGACGCTGACAAAGCAGCTTGCCGCCATGATCAGCATTCCAGCCCCCACCGCGATGCGAATGTCGATTTTGCTGATCATTAGAGGCAGCACCGGCATCATCAAGAACGCTGGGACGCCCATCCAGAAAATGACCTGCCCAGTCTGCAAAGCATTGTAATCGGAAATGATCGCAAGGAACTGCGGGATGACATAGGTCGATCCATACATCACCATCCCCAGCGCAAGCGCCATGGCGATGACGCTCGCAAACTGGCGGCTCAGCATCAGTCGCAGCTTGAGCACCGGCTTCTTGGCGTAAAGCTGACCGTAGGCGAGCAGCAGGAACCCGACGATAGTGACAATCGTAAGCTGGATGATGAACGGAGATTCAAACCATTCTTCGCGGTGACCTTCTTCAAGCACGACGGTGAGGCCGCCGAGTCCCAGGATCATGCCCACAATCCCGGCCCAGTCCGCATCGCGCAGATAGATCCAGTTGGGCTGTTCATGCGGCAGGCCGATGAACAAGAGGCCGAGCAGCAGAGCGCACACCGGCACATTGACGAAAAAGGCGTAGTGCCAGCTCAGGTTCTCGGTCAGCCAGCCGCCCACCAGCGGGCCCATCACCGGCCCGAGAATAACTGTCATCCCGAACAGCGCCATGCCGATCGGCTGCTGCGATGGCGGCAGGCGCTTTGCCACGATGGTCATGGCGGTGGGGATCAGTGCGCCGCCCATGAAACCCTGGCCGGTGCGCCCGATGATCATCGTGATAAGATCGGTGGCGACCCCGCACAGCACCGAAAACGCGGTGAAGGCCGAAACCGCAATGATCAGCAGCGTGCGCAAGCCAAGCAGGCGTTCGAGCCAGGCGCTGAGCGGAATGATGATGATTTCCGCCACCAGAAAGGAGGTGGCAATCCACGTCCCTTCCGTGCCGCTCGCGCCAATCTCACCCTGAATGGTCGGCAGCGCAGAATTGACGATCGAAATATCCAGCGTCGCCAGCAAGGCGCCAAGCGATCCCGCCGCCACCGCCAGCCAGGCGGTCAGATCGGCGCGTTCGACCTGTGGTGCAGCCGGCTCGCCCTGAAGTGCCGCATCCATCGACCGTTACCTCTCGGCAGGCGCGCGAACCGCCGCAAGTTCATCCTTTGCGGAGCGGGTATCGACTGTTGCCACCACCGACATCCCCGCAACCAGCAGACGCTTGACTTCCGGGCCTGCCTCGATCGCGATCCGCACCGGCACGCGCTGCACGATCTTGGTGAAGTTGCCGGTCGCATTCTGCGGCGGCAGGATCGAGAATTCCGCGCCCGTGCCCGGAGCGATACTGTCCACGCGGCCTGCGATTTTCACGTCAGGCAGGGCATCAACCTTGAGCGTCACCGGCTGCCCGGGCCGCATCAGTGCGAGCTGGGTTTCTTTGAAATTGGCGGTCACGTAAAGCTGATCGGTCGGCACGATGCTCATCAACCGCTGGCCGGGCTGGACGAACTGGCCGGGCCTGACAGTCAGATCGCCAATCCGCCCGGCGATGCTGGCGTTGATAGTGGTCGAATCAAGATTGAGGCGCGCGGCCTCCAACTGCGCGCGCGCGGCGTTCGCCTGCGCGGTGGACTGGCCGATCTGCTGACCGAGCGAGCCCAGCCGCCGTTCACTGGCAAGGACAGCGGCCCGCGCTGCGGCAACCTGCGCCTCAGCCTCGCGCGCCTGGGTCTGCAACTGTTCCAGCTTCTCGCGCGGTTCAGCCCCGCTTTCAGCGAGCGGGCGATAGCGCGCAACCTGCTGTCTTGCCAGCTCGGCCTGCGCGCTCACAGCGGCGAGCTGCGCTCGCGCCTGCGCGATCGCAGCATCTTGTTCGCGCTGCTGAGCGCGCACCGTGTCACCGCCAGCGAGCAGGGCTGCAATCTCAGCTTCGATTTGCGAGGTCTGTGCCTGATAATCGCGAGCATCCAACTCAACCAGCGGCGCACCGATAGCCACCGCCTGATTTTCGCTGACCAGCACCTTTTCGACGTAGCCTGCGATCTTTGGCGCAACGATCACGCTGTCAGCCGCGACATAAGCATTGTCGGTCGATTGCTGGAATTTGCCGAAGGTTTCGTGGTTGTAATACCAATAGCCGCCTCCCACCAGGATAGCGATGGCGGCCACAATGAGGCCGCGGCGCAGGCGCGGATTGGCAAGGCGGTTGGATTGCGCGGGTGCAGCTGGACGAGCGGGCGCAGCAGGCGAGGATTCCTCAAAATCCGTCTTAGACCCTGTAAAACTTACATTATCGGCATGGTCGGCCATTATTTCGAGCGCTCCTGCGGTAACAGCCCCCCGTTGTTGCCGCCGTATAATACGAGAGGAAAATAGGAAAGTCCTTTATCAAAAATTTGTCAAAGACGCCTCCCCCATCTTTGACTGAGCAGACAATCAGCGTCACGCTCGATGGCATCTCCACCGATGATGATGGTATGTTGTTCCTGATGGACGAGATTAGCCGCGGGGCGCGGAAGGCCTTCGACGATCACGCTCAGCCGCTGGGGCTCTGCGTCACCAAAACCCGTTCGACGTATCCTGCGACCTTAGGAGATACAATGACGCTTTCTGCCTGGATATAGGCGTTGTCGGTGGAATGCGGGTGTTGGCCAAAAGTCCGGTGGCGGCAGAACCAATAGGCTCCGCCAATCAAGATGAGGAAAGCAGCGATGATCGCGGCCCTCCGCTGTCGCGGATTCGAGCCCCTTCTGGCTCTCATGCGAGGCACCCGGCGGTCGTGCGCTTGAATTCGTTATTTGATCAATCAGTGCTGTTGAAAATTCCGTGCTACGCGAACGGTTGGATTGCCGTATAATCATCAACCCAAGATGCAAAAGCCCTCTAGTAAACCGCGGCGATGTGGAAGCCCAAAATGACCGACCAAACAGCCACGGCCCCATTGGAACGTATCTTCAACGACAACGATCATATGCTATTCGTGATGGATGAAATCAGCCGTGCGGCCCGAAAAGCTTTTGATGAGCGCGTGGAGGGGATGGGGCTCAATCGAACCCAGTGGCGTGTGCTGGCTCAGCTCATCCGAGAGCCAACATTGAACCAATCCGAGATTGCCAAAAGGCTCGATCTTGAACCTGCAACAATTGGATTGGCCGTTAATGCATTGTCAGACCAAGGGTTCGTAGAAAAGCAGCGGGATCCGAATGACGGCCGGGCTTGGTCCTTGGCATTAACTTCAAGGGTTGCGAAAATCCTTCCGGACCTCAGGCGTGCTGCTGACAGTGTGCACGCAGCATTGTGGTTCGGCATTACCGCCGATCAAAAAGCCGCGCTCAAAGTAGTTCTTGAGCATCTCAGCGCCAATGCGCGCTCCCAAGCGATTGAATTCGAGCATCGCTGAGGATTGGGCAAGCGATGCATGCCTCCCAAAAAAAGGGCGGCACGCAGGCCGCCCAAAGGTGTGGAGAGAGGAAAGGAAACCGACACTCTCGGTGCTCCTTCCTCCTCCTCGATGGTAGCACATTGCTGCAGATAGTAAATGCCTTTAGCTCTCTCACTCACAATTGTCGGGCGCGAACGGCGTCGCAAGTCAGCTAGCACCTCCATTTCCGACCGCTCCTCCACCAAGCGCGACGAAAAGCGTGGCACGATTTTGAAGCCACGCCCGACGCGTGGCGAGGAGTTGCTGCTCCGCGCTGAAGAGATTGCGCTCCGCATCGAGCACTTCCAGATAATCAGCGACTCCTTCCCGATAACGCGCTCGGGCAACCTTAGCGATCTCAGTTTGCGCGACAATGGCCCGCTCTAATGTGTCGATCTGCTCCGCCAAATATCTTCGACCGGCCAAGGCATCGGATACTTCGCGGAAGGCCTGCTGCACGGTACGATCGTAAACAGCGACTTGCTCAACTTCCAAGGCCTTGGCCAGATCAAGATTTGCCTCTCGCGCACCGAAATCGAATATGGGTAGCGAGATGCTTGGGCCAAAACTCCACCCTAAACCATCTTCGTTGAACAGGTTGCCAAGACTCGTGGATGTCAGGCCGGCAGATCCAGTGAGCGAGATCGAAGGAAAGAATGCAGCACGCGCCGCACCGATATCCGCGCGTGCGGCTCGTAGTTGCTCTTCCGCAGCGATAATGTCGGGGCGGGCCAACAAAAGCTCGGAAGGCAGCCCTGCGGCAAGCCGACACCCGTCGGCCTGTTGCGCCAGCGTGAGACCACCCGGGAGCTTCTCTGGCATCGTCCCGCCGACGAGCACAGCGAGTTGATTGCGAAGTTGCGCCAGCGATAGTTTCTCGCTCGCAAGCTGTTGTTCCGCTTGCGTGAGCAGCGTCTCAGCTTGGCGATATGGCAGAGCAGATGTCACGCCCGCCTGAAGCCTAAGCTTCGCAATCCTCAGCCCTTCGCGACGTGATCGAGCGGTGGCCTCGGCTAGGACGATTTGTTCCTCGGTTTCTACGATCTCGAAGTAAGTAGTCGCCGTATCCGCCACAAGAGAGAGGTAGAATGCACGTTGGTTCGCCACTTCGGCCAGATATCGGGCACGGGCTGCTTCGCTCTGATTGCGCACACGCCCCCAAAAATCGAGCTCAAACGCGCTAATGCCCACCCCGATATCAAATCGGTTGAAAGTGAAAGAAGTTGGCGCGTTTCCGTCTCCGGCACCGAACACCGGATTTCCGGCGGTTGCCTGACGCGTCCGGTTGCCGCTGCCGGTCGCAACAAGGTCTGGCAGCCGGCGGCTTTCGTCGATCCTGAATTGCGCCCGCGCCTGCTCTATCCGTGCGGTCGCGGCCAGCAGATCACGATTGTTTGCGAGGGCATTCGCGATCAAGGCTTGCAGCTTTGGATCGCCATACCAGTCACGATACGACAGCTGCGATGCTACCACGGCCCCATCGGGTCGGTATTCAGGATTGTAGGCTGACCCAGTCGCTAGCTCAGGCCGTACATGTTCCGGCGCCAAATTCACGCAACCGACAAGTGCAAAGGATGCGATTGCCAGAATTGCGGTTCTCTTCATCAGTCCGACTCCTGCGGGTTCGGTGAACCAGATGTAACCACGTCGTTGACGGCGATCTTTTCACCTTTGGCTCCGGCTATGCTGCGGACCACTAGATAGAGGGCCGGGATTAGAAATATGCCGAGCACAGTGGCTGCAATCATACCCCCAAGCACGCCTGTACCGACGGCGACCCGGCTGGCTGCCCCCGCTCCGCTCGCGAGCACCAGTGGGATCATACCCATCGCGAAGGCGAGCGATGTCATGATGATTGGTCGAAGCCGCAGTCGCGCGGCAGCTTTGACTGCCTCAAGGGGGGAGCACCCCGCCCTCTCCTCCTCAATGGCAAATTCCACGATCAGGATAGCGTTTTTGGCGGCAAGGCCGATAATGGTGATCAAGCCGACGTTGAAATAGACATCTGCCGAAAGCCCACGCAGCATCGAAGACAACACGGCGCCGAGGATGCCCATCGGCACGATCAGCAGAACTGATAATGGGATCGACCAGCTTTCATAGAGTGCTGCCAGAACCAGGAACACCACAACAACTGACAATCCAAGAAGCAGACCGATCTGCCCGCCCGCCTGTTTTTCCTCGTAGGAGATACCGGTCCATTCGTATCCAATGCCTTGTGGCAGCTCGCCCGCGAGCCGTTCCATCTCTTCCAGCGCAGTTCCTGAGGACTCTCCAGGCGCGGCGGTGCCCGACAAAGTCATCGCCGGGTAGCCGTTATAGCGAGCAAGACTTGCGGGCGCGGCGGACCATTGAGCAGTAGCGAACGCTCCGAAAGGCACAAGCTTGCCAGCAGCGTTCGGGATGCGAAGCGCGAGAACGTCCTCGGGAGTCATGCGGAACGGAGCGTCTGCTTGAACCAAGACCTGCAGTATCCTCCCGTCACGCGTGAAGTCGTTGGCATAAGCCGAACCGAAGGTGATAGAGAGGGCGGTGTTTACCTCTGTCATGGAAAGCCCGAGTGCCCGCGCTTGCACCCTGTCAATATCCACCTTGACCTCGGGACTGGGTCCCTGATCCTCCGGCCGGAGGCCTGACAACACAGAGCTTTGTGAGGCCGCCGCCAGCAACTGGTCTCGCGCGGCTTGCAAGGCCTCTCTGCCGAGACCCGCACGGTCCTGCAGCTTCAAAGTGAAGCCGCTTGCTTGCCCAAGTGAGCGGATCGCAGGTGGCTGAATGACGAAAGCGGTGGCCTTATCGTTGCGTAGGAACAGTCCCATTGCCCGCTCCAGAAGTGAGCCTGCACTGCTTTCGTTCGAGCTGCGCTCTTCCCAAGGTTTGAGAGAGGCGAACATCAGAGTGTTATTTTGTCCTTGTCCAAAGAAGCTGAAGCCGCGAACCACAACGAGAGAGCTGACCTCTTCCTGTTCCAGCCAAAAATCGGTGATCGGCTTGAGTGCCTCGTCCATTCGTTCCAGCGTTGCGCCCGGAGGAGCTTGAACAGCAGTAATGAGGAAGCCCTGATCTTCAGTGGGCAGAAAGGCTGTTGGCAGGCGGACAAAGAGGAGAAGGGTAAGGGCGACCAGTGCTGTAAAAACCGCCATCGCACGCTTAGGACGTGACAGGACGCGGGTATTGGCACTTTCGTACCTTGCCTCCATTCGATGGAACCAGCGGTTGAAAGCTCCAAAAAATCTCCTCCCGAGATTGTTCGCGCGAATAGACCAACTTTTCCAACCGCTTGCTGATGTGGCAAAGGCGGCGTTTTTCCCTTCGCTCTCAAGTGGTCGTGCTTCCGCAATCGGTTTGAGGAAGGTAGCGCACAAGGCTGGCGTTAACGACAGGGCGAGAAAGGCTGAGAAGAAGATTGCTATAGCCAGCGTGACAGAGAACTGCCGATAGATCCCACCTGTCGATCCGGGGAAGAATGCCATCGGTATAAATACTGCGATTAAGACCAGTGTGATACCAATGATCGCAGTTGTGATCTGATCCATCGCCTTGCGCGTGGCTTCGAACGGAGACAGCCCCTCCTCGCGCATGATCCGCTCTACATTCTCGATCACGACGATGGCATCATCAACAAGGATCCCAATGGCAAGCACCATCCCGAATAGTGAGAGCACATTTATCGAAAATCCGAACAGCCAAAGGCCAAGGCACGCTCCTGCGAGCGCAATCGGCACAACCAGTGCTGGGATCAAGGTTGCCCGGACGCTCTGAAGAAAGAGGTACATAACAAGAAAAACCAGCACCATCGCTTCGATGAGCGTCTTGACGACCTCGTTCACGGAGGCCTGCACGAAGGGTGTCGTATCGTAGGGGATCGACCAGCTCACCTCGCTCGGCAAACCTGCCTCAAGCTCAGCCATCCGTGCTTTGACACCTTCGGCCACGGCCAGAGCGTTCGCGCCCGTCCCAAGCTGAACAGCCATACCCGCCATAGGTTGACCATTGAGCGTGGTTGACGTCGCATAGCTTTGAGCGCCGATCTCGATCCGCGCCACCTCGCCCAGGCGTACCACAGCGGCTCCGGAGTTGGCGCGCAGAATGATGTTCTCGAACTCCTCAACGGTGCTGAAGCGCCCTTCGCTCGCGATAGTCGCGGTGATCTGCTGGCCCTTCTCCAAAGGCAGTGCACCGATCGAACCGCCCGCTATTTGGGCGTTCTGCTCTCGAACAGCAGCGAGTACCGCACCAGGGGAAAGGTTATATGATGCGAGAGCTTCAGGATCGAGCCAGATGCGCATTGCGTAGGCAGAGCCGAACAAGGTAACATCACCCACCCCCTGCACCCTGCGAAGTTCGTCAATGATCTGGCTCGACGCGATGTTTCCGAGATCGGTACTGTTCAGCCCCTTGTCCCGCGATGTGAGCGCGACAATAAGCAGGAAACCCGCATTTGCTTGCCTAACTGTAATGCCCTGCCGCCGCACTTCCTCGGGCAAGCGAGCTTCGACCGTGCTGAGCCGATTCTGTACCTCGGTCTGAGCGATATCGATATCGGTCCCGGCCTCGAAGGTAAGCGTTATGCTCGCTGTACCGTTAGATGCGCTGGACGAGGCCATGTAGAGAAAGCCCTCTACGCCGTTCAATTGCTGCTCGATGACCTGCGTGACGCTTTGTTCGATGGTTTGCGCGTCGGCACCGGGATATACTACGTTTATGGTCAGCGAAGGAGGAGCAACTTCCGGATACTGCTCTACAGGAAGAGCCCTGAGAGCGAGCACTCCCGCAAGCAGAATGCCAAGCGACACAACCCAGGCAAAGATGGGCCGGTCGATAAAAAAGCGCGCCATCGGTCAACGCTCCTTCGCCGGCACCACGCGCGGCACATTGCTTGGAGCCGCGTTTATCGGCTTTACAGCCACGCCAGGGCGCAGCTTCTGGATATTGCTGACAACCACTTTATCGCCTGGCTTCAAGCCATCTTCGACAATCCATCGATCCCCGATCAGCGCACCTAATCGAATCGGGCGGTTGGCCACCGCCCCTGTGCGGTCGACGACGAATACGGATCCACCCCGCTCGGAGAGCACAACAGCACGTTGTGGGATGGTAATGCCTTCCTTCAACTGCCCAATGAACAGCTTTGCCCGAACAAATTCGCCAGGGAGCAAAACGCCGGTTGGATTAGGAAACTCGGCGCGCAGATCGACGGTACCCGTCTCTTCATCGACGGACAGCGCCAGAAAATTGATATACCCAGAAATGGGATACTCGGACCCGTCGGCGAAGCTCAGCCTGACTTCAACCCGCCCATTTTCGTCAAGAGCCAATCTGCCGCTCGAGACAGCGCGGCGTAATGCAAGAACTTCGGTGGCAGCTTGGGCGAAGTTTACATAGACTGGCTGACTCTGCTCGATGCGCGTCAAAAGTGTCCCCTCGGTCTGGCTAACCAGCGCGCCTTCGGTGACTTCGGCGCGCCCTGCTCGCCCGGCAATCGGTGCGCGGACTGTGGTGTAATTCAGTTGTAGGGATGCCGCTTCGAGCTGGGCGCGGGTCTGCGCGACATTTGCTTCGGCCTCTCGCGCTGCGGCAAGGGCTGCATCATACTCCTGACTGCTGATGGCATTTTCGGCAACGAGGGGTTTGTATCTTTCCACCACCGCTCGGGCGTTGGCTGCGGTGGCTTTTGCTCGTTCGAGCGAAGCACGAGTTTGTGCAAAAGTGGCCCTCAACTCCCTCGGGTCGATAAGGAACAATGGCTGACCAGCTTGGACATCGGTTCCTTCGACGTAAAGCCGCCGCTGCACGATGCCCGTGACACGCGCGCGCACTTCAGCCATCCGAACGGGCTCAACTCGGCCTGGCAGCTCGATCACGTTCGGCACGGCTTGCGGCGCAATGGTCACGACTTCAACCGGAAGCGGCGGCGGCGGCGGTGGATCGTTCCGGCCTGAACATCCTGCAAAGGCCAGCAGGGCCAAGAGGGCCGTGAAGCAGCGCGACATGGGAGAGGATCCTTCGGCTTCTGTTTTTATGGATGAATCGGTGTAATATCAATTACACAGTTGTCAATTACCACATAAAGTCCGAATGGTTCCCGTGATGGAGCAATGGTCTCAAAACTGTCGCTTGGAGCGCCGCAAGGGTGCTATCGTCGCGGCTGCGCGGGACCTGTTTATCAAGAACGGTTTCGAGCAAACAACGCTTGCCGAAATCGTCAATCTTTCGGGCGGGTCCCTATCGACCGTATACAAGCTCTTTGGTAATAAAGACGGGCTTCTCGAGGCAGTGGTGCTAAAAAATGCTGCCTCAGGCGAAGCAATTATTCGCGACGCTATGGAAGCCGGCTTGGCGCCAGGTCCCACGCTGCATCAGGTGGCCGACGGGCTTCAGAAGCTTTTTCTTCACCCTGACGTAGTGGCAATCGTTCGCATCGTTATTGGCCGAAGTGTCAGCGACCCTCGATTTGCAAGAAGATTCTTCGAACGTACCGCTAATCGTACGAGGGACGCAATGCGCGAGCTATTCGCGCGTTGGCAAGAAGCAGGATACTCCATGCAGGGTACTCCTGATTTTCTGGCGGATCAATTTATGAGCTTGTTTTCAACCGATCTACAAAGGCAGGCATTCAGCTATGGTGTGATAGGGACAACCTCGCGCGAGATGATCGCAGCACGCACGGATTTTTTCCTGAAGGCAGCAGAAATTTTGCCGCCCTAGTCATGCCCCCCCTTTGCGGTTCAGCTCACGCCTTTCTTCGCAGACCGGTAAGAAATGCTGAGACATTCTGGTCCGCCCACCGCCAAATCCCGTTCTGCTGCATCAGAAGCGATCAGTCCTGTCAGTGAGAGATTCTTGCCAAGACTGCATGCTCACAGCGATCGCGGTCTGCCATTAGCTCCACGGCGTATCCCCTTGGCCGGCCTCTAACCGTTCCCAGCACAATAACGGCAGGGCAGGCCGAGCCAAAGGCGGACCCGGGCAAGTAGTCGCCAGGATCGCGCATACGACTCGCCGTCTCGCGTGCAGCTGGGCTGCCTCGATGTTGCAGGTTGGTCACAGTGTGAAATTGGTAGCTCTGTCCAGTTGACGCCAAGCGATGCATCCGCAAAACGCAATAGCCAAAACAGACAAAAATTGAGAGGTCATCATGCAGAAACATATCCTTTTGCGACGCTCGTTGGCATTGCTGCTTTCCACGGCTGCCATAAGCCCATTTGCCGCGCACGCTCAGGACGCCGAGCCCCAAAACCAGCAAGAGACGAGTGCTAACTCGCTCGACGCGATCAACGAAATTCTCGTTACCGGAACCAAGACCAAGGATGCCGAGAACGTGCAGGACGTGCCGCTGGCCGTAACGGCGTTCAACGCCAGTACACTCGAAGCTTTCAAGATCCGCAACATCGCTGGCCTCTCGTTTCAAGCGCCGAGTGTCAGTCTCGACGATGTGGGCACGACCCGCGGCGCGGCCAACTTCACGATCCGTGGCGTCGGCATCAACTCGTCGATCCCCTCGATCGACCCGACCGTGGGCGTCTTCGTTGACGGCGTGTATCTCGGCATCAACGGGGGCGTGGTGTTCGACCTGTTCGACCTCGATAGCGTTGAAGTGCTGCGCGGCCCGCAGGGTGTGCTGTTTGGCCGCAACGTCACCGGCGGCGCGGTGGTGATCAACACCGGCAACCCGACCGAGGACTTCCGCGGCAAGTTCCGCGCGGCGGTCGACGGCCCGGTCGATGGCGGCCGCGGCGGCGCCAACTACACCGTCAGCGGCGTGCTGAGCGGCCCGATCGTCGAGGACGTGCTGCTGTTCAAGGTCGGCGCCTATTACAACAAGGACGAAGGCTACTTCACGAACCTGTTCGACAATTCGAACCACGGTGCAGCCGAAACCAAGATCCTGCGTGGCGCGCTGGAAGCCCGCCTCGGCGGCCTGACCCTGCTCGGCAAGCTCGACTACTTCGAGAGCGACGGCGACGGCCCGTCCAGCCAGAACCGGGCTCTTTTTGACCGAAATTCGTTCGATTTCTCGATTGATGAGCCGGGCAATTACGCGAACGAAATCTGGACCGGTTCACTTACCGCGACGGTTGATATCGGTGCCGGCACACTGACCAACGTGTTCGGCTGGCGCAAGTATGACGCCACCACCCTCGGCGATATCGACGCCACACCTCTCTTTCTGTTCCATTCAACGACCGAGACGGCACAGGAGCAATTTTCAAACGAGCTGCGTTATGCAATTTCGCTCGACAGCCTAGACTTGACCGTTGGCGGGTTTTGGTTCGAACAAGATCTTGCCTACACCGAAGAACGCAGCCTGCGCCGTGACCTGCCGGTGAACCTGCAACCCCCGCGCTTCTGGGGCGGCGGTTCGCAGAACCACGAAGTAATCGGTGTGTTCGCCAACGCCCAGTGGGAATTTGTTGACAATCTTTCGCTGATCGCGGGCATCCGCTGGAATCAGGAAACTAAGGATGCAGGCGTCACCTTCATCCGTCCGCGGCCAAGCTGTTCGGTGGTCCAAGGCACCTGCCCGACATCGGGCACCAACCCCTTCGTTCCCGGAGAGAGCAACGGCTTCACAGATCGCGTGCGTTTCCGCAACGTCTCGCCAAAGCTCGGTTTACAATACGAGTTCGCAAACAGCCAGGTCTATGGGCACTGGAGCCGCGGCTTCCGTTCGGGTGGCTACAACTTCCGCATAACCGACGTCGCGTTGTTCAATCGCATTCTTGCTGCTACCGATGGCGCGCTGGGCTTCGACGAAGAGCAGGTCGACACCTACGAAGTCGGGGGCAAGTTCCAGACGGCCGACCGTTCGTTTACACTCAATCTTGCTGGTTATGTGACCAAGATCGGCAATATGCAGCGTGAGGTGAACACGGCAGGCCCTTCGGGCGTCGTTCAGAATATTGTTAATACTGCCGATGCCACCATCATGGGCATTGACGCCGAAGCCCGCATGCGGGTGTCGGACTCGCTGGTTTTCACCGCTAACCTCGGCCTGATTGACGCGGAATACGACAGCCTATTGTTCAATATCGGCAGTTCCGACGGTATCACCGGTAATCCGGCGGATTCGCTCGGCCTTAGCATACCGCGCGTCTCGCCGGTCACTGTGGGTGCCGGTTTCATCCACGAACTCGACCTCGGGAGCAGTAACATCCTCACGCGAGTGAACTACCAATATCGCGACAAAGCGGCCTACACGGACGACAACCTGGGATGGCTGAACGATTTGAGCATGCTGGAAGCCAACATTACTTGGAACACACCGGTCGACGGGCTGTCGCTCTCAATCTACGGGCGCAACCTGCTCGATCAGGTGCAGGAAGGGGGCGACACACAGGTACCCTTCGGTCCGGCCTTCCCTGGTTCAACCTCGACTGGCGTGCGCCGTCCGTTCGGACTGCAACCCACCGCCGGCACCTTCTCACCGCTGATGCGTGGCCGGAACGTGGGTATCGAAGCTCTGTTTGAGTTTTAATGATCGCACCCGAAGCGGGGTGCGATATGCTTGCTCACGCGACCTGAAGGTCGCGTCGCTGCGGGCGGCCGCTTGGCCCTGCGATTGCATTGCAACCGAGGTCGGCCACAGGCGAACAAGGATGGGGCGCTCCGGGAACGGGGCGCCCCCTTATTGTTTTCAACCTTACCCGCGCACTTCACAACCGACTAGGCCAGCGACCTCATTCGACCACCACGGGAGACGGAGAGAGCGCTGTCTCAATGACTTGTGTGCTCTCATGACGGGTCGACATTCCTGCAAGGACCGTGCCTTGCTTCCGCTCTATCAAGCTATCCAACACCAACCTTAAATGGCTTTACTAATTTCACATCTTCGCATAGCTTCTCACTCGCGAGGATGGCACTCTCTCCCCTCCTCAAAAAAGCTTCAGGGCGATCCAAAGGTGGGCGCTTTTGAGCATCGCAAGCCGCTGCGGCGTAGAACGTCTCAGCCGACGAATGGAGAGGATACAAAATGAAAACTAGGGCGATGATACTGGCGAGTGCCGCAGTTGTTGTGGCTTGCCCGCACGCGGCTAATGCGCAGGAGAATACTGAAAGCGGCCCTGATGCGGATAGCTCTGTAATCATCGTCACAGCGCAACGGCAGTCGCAAAGCCTTCAAGAGGTACCCATTGCTGTTTCCGCTTTTGACGCCGAAGCGCTCGGAAGCCAGCAAATTGAAAATGCGTCGGATCTACAACTAACACTGCCAAACGTGTCCTTCTCAAAGGGCAATTTCACCGCCGCATCTTTTACAATACGCGGAATTGGTGATCTATGCGTAGGCGTCACATGTGATGCGGCAACAGCTATTCATGTGAACGGTTCCCCGCTCTTTGGAACACGGTTATTTGAAACAGAATATTTCGATTTAGAAAGAGTGGAAGTTCTGCGCGGGCCGCAAGGAACGCTGTTCGGACGTAATGCGACATCCGGGGTGGTGAATTTCGTTACAGCGAAACCCGACCTGGGGGCCTTCGGAGCGTCCGGTGAGTTGGAATATGGCAACTACAACAGCATCAGGGTCGAAGGGATGGTTAACGCTCCAATCACCGACACGATCGGTGTCCGATTGGCCGGCTTCTATCTCAATCGGGACGGGTATACCACGAATCTCTTCGACGGAACGGACATTGATGACCGTGATATGTATGCCTTCCGAGGCTCTTTAAGGTTCGAACCAACTGTCGACACTACAATAGACTTGATGGGCTATTACTTCCGTGAAAAAGATAATCGACTGCGCAACCAAAAGCAAACTTGTCAGCGTGATCCTCTTGGTGTTCTTGGCTGCCTGAACAATCGGCGTGATTTTGATATCACTAACGCCAACTCAACGGTCGGCGCTACGCTTAGCTCACAAGAATTTTTCGCCCTTCAGGGCATTCCGTCTGCCTTGGGTCTCGGAAGCCTGTACGGGCCAGACGCGTTCAGCGGGTTTAACGAACCCAGTGATGTCCGCGTGGTCAATACAGCATATACGCCTTTTTATTTTGCTGATGAGTTACAGTTACAGGCCCGTTTGGAGCAGAGGTTGGGGGATCTCTCTCTATCTGCGACGGGAATTTACCAAGACACACAAGTCGACTCCCGTCAGGATTACTTCCTTGGCATTCAGAATCGCAGCACGTTTGCTCCAGCTCTGAATGCGCTATCCAGTTTTGCGACTGTTGGCATACCAACAGGTCTTCCTGCGCCGGCGCCCGCAGTTGTTCCCGGCTCCGCCGCCTACTTCGCACCAATCGCCCAAGCCCTCATACCGAGCGGACCACAGGGCGTGTTATGCACTTCCGACAATGATGACGGTAATAGGGGCGCATTCGAAGGCAACTCGCGCTGCTCTGAAACGCCACTCTCCTTCGATAGATCGGCGGAGCGCCGAAAATCGTGGAGCGCGGAGGTTCTTCTCTCTAGTGATTTCGATGGCAGCTTCAATTTTCTTCTGGGCGGCATCTATGCCCGCTCAAAAACAACAGACAACATACATTATGTAAAATTGTCTCTGTCAAGTTCGGAATTTTGTTCTGCTTACTGACATCAATTCACGTGCTCTAGCCATTGATTGTCGCAGATGACCAATGGATGTGCATGATACGCCATTGCCCTTTCATCCGCCTGAGAATTACCGTCTCGATCAACCGGCTGTTGATCACACGCGTGCGGTACGTTCCTGAGACCGTTTCAACGCTCATAACCCACGCCATATCGCCTTGCATTCGATCAGTCCGGCTTACCAGCTTCCGAGTTACAGCGGCGGTAAAGGCAGCGTCCGCCTCCAGATGGTGGCTGGCATATTCGGCGCGACCTCTTTCGACGCCGCCAGATTCAAAGATGACGACATCTTCCGCAAGCAGCGCTAACGCAGCATCTGTGTTCCCCCTCGGTGGTCAATCCACGTACTGTCTACATCGTCATTGGAGACAGCATGCCCAGCACAGCAACCAGTCCAATCACCCCAGCAGCCAACATCAACTCGCCTGCCAAGCTTTTACGCAGGAGCGTCAGTGCAACTGAGTGCTCCACACTGTCGCGTTCATGAACCAGAAAATGCCGCCGTCCGATCTGGGCATTGTGCGCGCCAAACGCCAGCATTCCGCCAACTAACGTCACTTTTGCGACTAACAACAAGCCATAGGGGGTGTCGGAAACGGCTATGGTGTTCTCCAAGCCAAAGATCAGCTGCGCATTTATCAGACCCGTCATAGATACAGCTGCGACAAGCCCGACACCCAGCGGTGCGAAGCCATGCATGACGCGAAGCAGCTGATCGGTAGGGATAAGAGCGGGCTGCCGGTGAGCTTTGATTGTCAGTAAAAGGAACCAGCAGATGGCACCTACCCACAAGCTCGCCGCAAGCAAGTGTACGCCGTTATTCAGACGGTGGAACAAGCCCAATCCGCCGTCAGTCGCAGCCACATGGCCGCTCCAGCTTAGCGTGAGCAGCGCACCGGCGAAGCAGGCAGCAGCGACGGGGAAACCTACGCTAGTCCGGTGTCGAATGAACAACGCACACAAGCCGAAGGTGAGCAAAGATTCGCGCAAGAGGAACGCTTTGCCAAGGTCAGTGCCAACAATCATTGCTTCGGCCATCGGCCAATCGAGCGCTGTAATTGGCACACCCATCATAGCAGCGATCGAGGCCAGCATCAGGGCGATTGAAACCACCGGTGCCGCAAGCGCTGCGATGATCAGCGTGTGACCGCCCTCGTCGTGAGGCACCCAGCGCTCGCCACGCAACCCAACCAACCGAAATGCCGTCCAACCCAACAGGCCGAGCAGCAAAGCATAATGAGCAAACCGCAGAACCTGTTCGGTTGGCTCACCCATCTCATTATCAGCCGACGATAAAGCTGACTTTACCTGTCATACGATGGCCGTCCGCCCCCGCAGCCTGCCAGCGCACCTCATAGGTTCCTTTGGCCAGCGGCTTTTTCAGGGTGAGTGTCATCGTTTTGTTGCCGTTGGACCAAGAGGTGGTGAAATTGCGGATGGCCATTTCGCCGTGGTTTGCCATGCCCGGCATCGCGGTCATGACGATGCTTGCTGCCGCCGTCGGCGGGAGCAGAGCTTCACTGAAGGTCAGTGTGACCACGCGGGCGCTGCCAACAGTCGTTCCCTCAGCCGGTGTCGATGCGACGACTTTGGTGTGAGCAAGCGAAGCGGACGGAACTGCAAGCGGAGCGGCGACCATTGCGATTGCGGCGAGGAGAGATGCGAATTTCATGGGGTACTCCTTTATTTCAGAACCAGAAACGGATGCCAACGAGATAGTTCGTGACGCTGGGATCCTCGCCGCGTGCGCGGGCGTAATCGGCGCTGCCGCCGAGGCGCCAACTTTGCTCGATGCCGATATACGGGGCAAATTCGCGAATAAACTCGTAGCGCAGCCGCACGCCGACCTCGACCGAATCGATGCCTGACCCGGTGCCGAGCTGCGGAATTTCCTGCGCCGACAGGTTCACCTCGGCGCGCGGTTGCAGGATCAGACGTTGAGTGATGCGCTGGTCGACCTCGCCCTCGATCCGCGCTGTGAGATCGCCACGCTGTGACAGGAACAATGCGGCGTCGACCTCGAACATATAGGGCGAAAGCCCTTGCACGCCGATCACCGCATGCGTGGTATCGGGTCCGCGGAGGTCTTGGCGCACGCCCGCCTGCAGATCCCAGAAGGGCGCAATGGCCCGCGCGTAGAGCGCCTGGACCTCGGCTTGTTCAATCGGTTCGCCGAACGTGCCTTCACCTTCGCTCTTGAACCAGAGCCGGCTCGTCGGGCCACCATAATAGCCCTGAAGATCCCAAAGATAGCCCTCACGACCGTCGCGCACCTGCGTCTCGAAACGATCGCCCTGAAACCAGAAGACCGGGAAATCGCCATGGGTGCGTTGCAATTCCTCGCGCGAAGCCCGCATCGCGTCGGCGCCCCAGATGGCATCGGCGGCGCGCGGTGGACCGCTTCCGGCCTCAGGTGGCGGCGGGGTTTCCATGGCAGGTCCCGGAGAAGCAGGCGCGGCAACGTCGACCGCGCCATGATCCATGGTGCTGTGGTCCATGCCAATCATCGAATCGGCAGGCCCGGCCGCCCCACCCGTCATGTCATGGCCTGCGTGAGGGTCGATTGGCTCAGCGGTAGCAGGCTGCTCTGGCATGGCGTGCCCCGCGTGCGGATCGGCCGGATCAAGCGCTGTCGGCGCCGCGGGCATGCCGTGGCCGGCATGGCGGTCGCCGGGCGCTGGCGCAGGTGTGGGCGCTGGCGCGGGCATTGCATGCCCTTGATGCTGAGCGAAGGCCGGAACGGAGATCAACGCGCTCCCGAGCAGGGCCGCTGACAGGACAGACCGCACGCTCATGCACCGCCGCCCGGACCGACCACGGTCACAGTCTGCATCATCCCGCCATGCATGTGATACATCAGGTGGCAGTGAAACGCCCAGTCGCCGGGTTCATTGGCCGTGAGATCAAATTGCGCGCTGGCGCCGGGCTGGACGATCACGACGTTCTTGCGCGGCTGAAGCGCAGCGCTTTCCCCGTTTACCAGCTCGAAGAACATGCCGTGCAGATGGATGGGGTGCGCCATCATGGTGTTGTTGACCAGCTTCACCCGCACCCGCTCGTTCCATGCAAAACGGATCGGCACATCGCTGACGGCAGAATACATCCGCCCGTCGAACGACCACATATAACGTTCCATATTGCCAGTAAGGTGCAGTTCGAGCAGCCGCGATGGCTCGCGGGTGTCGCGGTTGGGCTCGAGCGCCTTGAGCATGCGATAATTGAGCACCCGGTGCGGCACATCGCGCAGTCCAAGGCCGGGATCGCCCATTTTGTCGATGGGGGCCATCGACACCATGTCGATGCCTGGGCCGATCGCGACGTCGGGCGGGAGCAGCGCGGTATCGCGCATCTTCATGCCGTCCATGCTCATGCCACTCATCGCCATGCCTGCCATGCCACTATCGGCAGAGGCGGCCACGTCGCCATGTCCCATGGCTGCGTGATCCATCGCGCCTGTTGCACCACCGGTTGCACCTTCTGCGGAAGGACCGGACGTCATTGCTCCATGATCCATGCTGCCGGACCCGTGATCCATTCCCATGTCGCCCATGGTTAGCAGCGGCGGATCGCGCAGCGCAGGAACGGTCGCCCGCGCACCGGGCCGACTCGCCAACATGGCCAGCGCCATGCCCGAACGGTCCATCGACTCACCGACGATGGCATAGGCTTCGGCATTTCCTGGCTCGACGATTACGTCATAGATTTCGGCAGTGCCGATCTGGAATTCGTCAACCTCAACCGGGCGCACGTTCTGCCCATCTGCTGCGATGATCGTCATCGGCAGGCCGGGGATGCGAACGTTGAAAAAGCTCTGCGCCGATCCATTGATGATACGCAGCCGGATGCGTTCTCCCGGCTTGAACAGATATTCCATGCCCTCCGCCGGCCCACGTCCGTTGGCAAGAAACGTGTACGTCTTCCCGCCAATATCCATGATATCGGTCGGCATCATCCGCATCTGTGCCCACATCCGGCGTTCTTCGCCGGTCATCGGGTAGTCATCGGTCCAGGTGTTTTGCTGGCGGTTGAAATAGCCTTCGCCGGTGCGCAACCGCTGCATGATGAAATGTGGGTCGAGCACAGTGAAGTCGCTTAGCAGCAAAATGTAATCGCGATCATACTCCACCGGTTCGGCGCCTGCCGGGTCAATAATCAAAGGGCCATAATGCCCCGACTGCTCCTGCAAGCCCGAGTGGCTGTGATACCAATAGGTACCTGCCTGGCGGACCGGGAATTCGTAGGTGAAGGTCTGGCCCGGCTTGATGCCCGGAAAGCTGATGCCCGGGACCCCGTCCATCTGGAACGGGAGCAATAGCCCGTGCCAGTGGATCGATGTATCCTCGCTCAAATTGTTGGTGACATTCAGGCGGACATTCTGCCCTTCGCGCAGCCGGATCAACGGGCCGGGGACACTGCCATTGACGGCGATGCCCGGGCCGCGTCGCCCTTCAACAATGCGATGCCCGCTGCCGACGGCAAGATCGATGACCTCGCCGCTGAGCTCACCAAAGCCCGCAGGAATGCGCGGGCCGTCGCGGCCATGGCTGCCGCCCCGGTGCATGCTGTGCCCTTGCGCCCAAGCTGGCGTAGCGGCGAAGGCTGAGGCCGCGCCAAACGCAGCGATCAGGTGACGTCTTGTGAGATGAGGACTGGTCATGCGATTTATACGCGCGCAAGGCCTTCACCCCTCAAAGTTTCCTGAAGTTTTTTCCGCGCCCTCCCAAGACGTGTCTCGACCGCCTTTACGCTGATGCCCAGTGTCGTTGCGGTCTCCTGCTGGCTTAGCCCTTCGACTGTGCAAAGGATCAGGACATCTTTGAGACGTGCTGGAAGCTTGGCGATCGCGCGGGCGGTCGCGGCGAGCTCGGCGCGGTCTGCGGCAAGCGTTTGTGCCGAGGGTGCATCATCGGCAATCCATTGCGCAGCCTGTTCGGACATGGGCAGGCCTATGAAGCGCCTGACGGCGCGCCGACGGGCCCAGTCCCGGCATTTGTTGAGCGTGATGGCGCTGATCCAGGCCTTGAACGATCGTCCGGGGTCGAAGCGGTTCAGCGCGCCGAATGCGGCTATGAAAGCCTCCTGCGTAATGTCCAAGGCTTCATCCGGATCACCCGTCGCTGAGCGCGCAAGCCGGTACACTGTCTCGCGGTAGCGCTCCACAAGCTCCCGCTGCGCATCGGCATGGCCAGCCAGAGATCTGCGGACGAGCGCCGCATCCGGATCGTCAGCGGTCACTGCGGCTGAGCAGCGAGGCTCTTGCTGACCACCGCATCGAACCGTGATTGCTGATCGGGGCGCAGAATGGCGCGCATCGCGAAAACGTGTTCGAGTGTTGCTTTTTGGAGATCCCCCATCGCGTCATGCGTCTCGTCGATCGCGGCCGACACGCGGGGACCGTATTCGTGCTCGGCAGCAATGGCTTCGCCGAGCAGCGCGTTGCTGCTCCTGAGCCGTTCTTCGAGCGCTTCGCGCCGCGCAGCGAACTGGCGCTCCAATGCAGTCAGTTCTTTTTCCTGCGCCGGGTCGAGGTCAAGCTCATCATGAATCAGGGCGTGGAGTTCAGCCCCACCATGGTGCGGTGCGGGTTGAAGCATTCTTCCGAGCCATACCCCTACCAGCGCAAGCGCAATGATCAGCCCCGCCGCCAAAACGATGCGACGCTGGTTCATTGCTGACCCAGGGCGATGAGAGGGGTCAGCGATGCCGGGGGACCGAAGGCGGCAATAGGCACTTCGGCTTGTGCAGGTGCCTGAAGACCGCTGAAAACGCCCAGTCCGAGCGACGCAACGAGGCCTAGTCCGAGCAATGCCCGTGTCTGCCTGACGTCTGCCTGTGCGCGCTGCGCGAGGCGTTCACCATCAATCCCGGACATATCCGGGACAGGAAGTCTGGCCAGGCGTGCGAGATTCTCGTCGAGATCCATCATGCAGCTCCTTTAGAGTTGTATACGCAGGCGCGGACAAAACCCCTCACTTTCCGATGCCCAATTATCGTTGCAGCTCAAAACTGAAGGCATCGATGATCGGACAGGGCCCAGATTTCCCCGCAGCGCAGTCCTCGGCGAGCCGGACGAGCGCACCGCGCATGGTTTGCAAAGTGGCAATTTTCTCATCAAGCGCCGCGATCCGAACGCGTGCAAGGTCCTGCGCCGCCGCTCGGTCGCCAGAATCGAGGGAGAGCAGCGTGGCGATCTCTTCAAGTGTGAACCCGGCGGTCTGCGCCGAGCGGATCGATTGCAAGCGTGCCAGATCGCCGCGCGTGTAGCGGCGCGGACCCTCGTGGCGCTCAGGCTGGGCCACCAATCCGCGCCGCTGATAATAACGGATCGTCTCGACGTTGACCCCGCCTGCACGGGCAAATTCACCGATCTTCATATAATGCTTGATCCCGTACCATGGTACGGAACCTATATAAGCCGCAAGTTTGCGATTCAAAGGAAATCACTAATGCCCAAGCCTACAAAAACCGCCGTGCTTCACCGCATGGTCATGCAAAACCACACTTGCCCTTACGGCCTGAAGTCAAAGCATCTGCTCAAAACGCGAGGTTACTCCGTCGATGATCGGCACCTCACCACGCGCGAACAGACTGACGCGTTCAAGGCTGAATACGGCGTTGCAACCACCCCACAGACCTTCATCGATGGCAAGCGGATCGGAGGGCATGACGACCTGCGGCGCTACTTCGGGATCAAGGTCCCTGTTCCCGGCGCGACCAGCTATCGCCCGGTAATTGCGCTCTTCGCCATGACAGCAGCCATGGCGATGGCCGCTGGCATCGCGGTTGATGGCACAGCCTTCAGCATTCGCGTTGCCGAGTGGTTTATCGCGTTTAGCATGTGCGTGCTTGCGATGCTCAAACTTCAGAATGTCGACAAGTTCGCGACCATGTTCCTCAATTACGACCTGTTGGCGAAGCGCTGGGTCCCTTATGCGACCCTCTATCCCTTCGCTGAAGGCTTGGCCGGTGTCCTGATGGTTTCAGGCCAGCTGCATTGGCTCTCGATACCCGTGGCGCTATTCATTGGGACGATCGGTGCAATTTCGGTCTTCAAGGCAGTCTACATCGACAAGCGCGAACTCAAATGCGCTTGCGTCGGTGGCGACAGCAATGTCCCGCTAGGCTTCGTCTCGTTGACTGAAAATCTAATGATGATGGCAATGGCAATCTGGATGTTATCCAGAGCCATTGGCTAAAGGTCGCCCGCATAAGAATTGAGAACATCGCCCCTTAGGCTTTGACCTGCCTAAAAATAATGGGTCGTTGCTCATTATCGATGGGGATAATGCCCCCACCATACACAAGAAAGCGGGCGCCCGGTTAGTAACCGGACGCCCGCCCTTTTTGCTCTGGTTATTCCCTTACGGACAGCAGCTCATGGCCGCATCGCAGCAAGCGAGCACGAGGTCGCAGCAGGACATGGCGAGGGATGCAACCTGATCCGGCGCAGCGGCAAATGCTGCAGAGCTGGATCCGAGCAGCACGGCTGCAGCGATAATGTACTTTTTCATGATGGTATCTCCGTTGATGTTGAATTGACTGGATCAGCGGCGAATTCGGGGAGGAGGCGGTTCCGGCCCTGCGTTTGGCGAGGGCGGAGAATTGGCGATAAGCAGGAGAAAGGTGAGCGACGAAAGATCGCGGGCTTCTAGTGACGAAAATCGCGCTGCTGGCAGCGTCTGGCAAAAGGCGAGACAGTAACTCTGACACTGCTGACGCTCATCATCCATGCAATCATCGCAGCCGCCTGCGTCTGCGCTCATCTCTGCCATGGGGGTACAACCGTTCGCTGCATACGTTGCCTCGACGGGCAGCAGCGCGACCAGAAATGCCGCGAGGTAGAGAAAGAGGCGCTGTGTCACTGGATGGACCATACTGCTGGGTTCGGGTTGATCAAAGACTTAGTTACAATCAGCTAGGCAATGCTCCTGCGCACTCGCATCTCGCCTGCCGGCGCCATGATCATGGCTCGCCCCCATCAGCCTGCATCCTGCGTGATCAAACACCGTTCGCAAGATTGCGACGCAAATCGCTTATCGCTGTGGTTCATCGCCTTTCTCGCTAGTCCTATCTTCCAATGCATCTGATCCTCATCTCATGCGATTGCGGGGGATAATGCCTGCGGCTCATCGTCAGGAAAGCGTCTTGCTTCCCGGTCGAGCACAAGCCGGGCGAGCGCGGGCAAGACGACCAAGGTCAACAGGGTCGCCGAAATCAATCCGCCGATTACCACCGTCGCGATCGGTCGCTGCACTTCCGCCCCTGTGCCGCTTGCCAGAGCCATCGGTACGAAGCCGAGACTGGCCACCAATGCCGTCATCAGCACGGGCCGCAGGCGCATCAGCGCGCCTTCGCGCACCGACTCCAGCACGCCCTTGCCGTTGTGACGCAGCGCCAGGATGCTCGACACCATAACCAGCCCGTTGAGCACCGCCACGCCAGACAGCGCAATGAAGCCAACCGCTGCGGAGACCGAAAAGGGCATGCCACGCAGCCACAGCAATAGCACCCCGCCGCTCAGCGCCAGCGGCACGGCCGAGAAGACCATCGCCGCCCGGCTCGCCGATCCCAGCGCTGCGTACAGCAACGCAAAGATAGCCGCGAAGACGAGGGGTACCACGATGCTGAGACGGCTTTGCGCGCGCTCGAGATTCTCGAACTGTCCGCCCCAGTCGATCCAGAGGCCGGCGGGAATCTGGACATCGCGCGCGACCGCCTGCTGCGCATCGGCGACAAAGGATCCGAGGTCTCGCCCGCGCACATTGGCCTGAACCACAACCCGCCGCTTGCCGTTTTCGCGACTCACCTGATTGGGGCCATTTTCGACTTTGAACCGGACGAGTTGACCGAGTTGTACCGAGCGCGTCGTTCCCTCCGCAGTCGGCAGCGCAACCGGCAGCGCGGCCAATGCGTCGAGATCACGTCGCTGCCCTTCGGGCAGGCGCACCACGACATCAAACCGCCGATCGCCTTCAAAGACGAGCCCGGCTTCGCGGCCGCCGAGCGCGATCTGTACCACGTCGGTCACATCGCCGACCGACAGACCATAGGCAGCAATCGCCGCCCGGTCGAAATCGATCACCAGCGCCGGCAGTCCTTCGGTCTGCTCGACTTTGACATCCGAAGCACCATCGACTGCACGCAGCGCGGCTGCAACCCGCTGCGCCGTAGCATGCAATGTCTCGAAATCATCGCCATAGACTTTGACCGCCACATCTGATCGCACGCCCGAAATCAGCTCGTTGAACCGCATCTGGATTGGTTGGCTGAACTCGTAATTGTTGCCGAGCAACGTGTTCAGGCGGGCTTCCACTCGGGCAATCAGAGCAGCCTTCGTTTCTGACGGATCGGCCCACTCCTCACGTGGGCGCAAGATCACGAAGGTGTCGGACACATTGCCGGGCATCGGGTCAGTCGCAACTTCCGCTGTGCCTGTCTTCGAGAAGACCGTCGCGACCTCCGGAAAGCCAGCAATCACCCCCTCGACCTGCAACTGCATTGAGGCCGATTGCTCGACACTCGTGGACGGGATCCGCATCGCATGAAGCGCGAAATTCTTCTCGTCGAGCTGCGGAATGAACTCCCTCCCAAGGCTGGTGAAGGCCAAGAGCGCGACAAGGAAAATCGCCGTTCCCGAGCCGATGGCCACCCATGGCCGGGCGAGCGCTTTGTCGAGCAAAGGCTCATAGCGGCTCCGCGTTGCCGCCAGCACACGCGGCTCCTTCTCCTCGACCTTGCCGGTCACGAGCAGCGCCACCATAGCTGGTACGAAGGTCAGCGACAGGATGAACGCTGCGGCGAGCGCCAGCATCACGGTGATCGCCATCGGCGCAAACATCTTGCCTTCCACCCCGTCGAACGCGAGCAGCGGCAGATAAACCAGAATAATGATGGCCTGACCGAACACCGACGGACGGATCATCTCGCGCGCTGCAACCATCACTTCGTGCAGCCGCTCCTGCAAGCTGAGCAACCTGCCTTCGTGATGATGGCGCTCAGCCAGACGGCGCAGGCAGTTTTCGACGATGATCACCGCGCCATCGACGATCAGCCCGAAATCGAGCGCGCCGAGGCTCATCAGATTGCCTGAAACACCCCCTTTGACCATCCCAATCGCCGCCAGCAGCATCGACAGCGGGATCACTAGCGCGGTGATGATGGCAGCCCGGAAATTACCGAGCAGCAGAAACAGGACGACAATGACGAGGAGCGCACCTTCGGTCAGGTTCTTGGCCACCGTGCTGATCGTCGCATCCACCAGCACCGAACGATCAAGCACCGGCGTCACGACAATGCCGGTCGGGAGGGCTGCGCCGATCTCTTCGAGCTTCTTGGCGGATTCGGCTGCCACCGTGCGGCTGTTGCCACCTGCAAGCATCAGGGCGGTGCCGACCACAGCGCCATGACCATTGACACTGGCTGCACCTGTGCGAACTTCGCGGCCCGATGAAATGGTCGCCACATCGATAACCCGCACCGGCGCCCCGCCCCGTTGGGTAATCACGATATTGGCAATTTCCGACCCGCGTGACACCCGGGCATCTGCCCGCACCACCAGCCCTTCACCGCTGCGCTCGACCACGCCCGCACCGCTCGACACATTGCCGCGTTCGAGGGCCTCGACCAGATCGGCCATCGACAGACCGGCGGCGGCCAATCGCACCGTATCGGGTGCGACTTCATATTGCTTTACGAAGCCGCCGATCGCGTCGACACCCGCCACATTGGCAACCTGGCGCATCTGCGGGCGAATGATCCAGTCCTGTACGGTGCGCAGGTAAGTCAGGCGCTCCTCCGGCGTCGTCAACCGCTGTCCCTCAGGTGTCAGATAGCTGCCGTCAGTTTGCCAGCCCGGCTGCCCGGCCCGCGCGCGCGGAGCCCCGCGCCCGTCGGGATGCTCAAAGTCGACCGTCCACATCAGTACTTCGCCAAGGCCGGTCGACACAGGTCCGATTTGTGGGTCAACCCCGGGCGGAAGTGTCCCCGCTGCCTGCGTCAAGCGCTCACCCACCTGCTGGCGGGCGAAGTAGAGATCGGTATCGTCAGTGAAGATCACTGTGACCTGTGCAAAGCCGTTGCGGGAAATCGACCGCGTCTCGACCAGGCCGGGCATGCCCGCCATTGCGGTCTCGATCGGATAGCTGACCTGTCGTTCCATCTCCGTCGGTCCCAGCGAGGGCGCGACGGCATTGATCTGCACCTGCCGGTTGGTGATGTCGGGCACGGCATCGACCGGCAAATTTGCCAGCTGGGTCGCCCCGTAGATTGCTGCGAAGACGGTCAGCATGACCACCAGCACTCTTCGCTCGACGGCGAAGGCCAGAATTTTCTCAAGCATCGTCCGTCCTCTCAGTGATCATGTTCGGCCTCGGCCTTGCCGAGTTCCGCTTTGAGGACGAAGGCGTTGACGGTTGCCACGCGCTCGCCGACGCGCAGGCCGGAAAGGACCGGAACCGCTGCATCGCTACCTAACCCGATCGTCACCGGACGCATGACAAACCCGCGCTGGGTCCGCACGAACACGACACTGCGCCCCTCGGTCTCCTGGATCGCGCTGCGCGGCACGACTGGTACGCGCGCGCCGTCAACGCCCGGAGTAGCAACCCTCGCGCTGACATTCTGTCCGACGCGCAAGTCACCGTCGGTGTTGTCGATAGTCGCGATCGCCTTGGCCGCGCCGGTCGCCGGATCGACGGCAGGCGACAGGAACCGTATGCGACCGGTATGGGGATGATCGCTCCCCTGGACGGAAAGCGTGATGGTCTGACCGATCACAACCCGCTGGATGTCGCGCGCTGGGATCATCAGCTCTGCCCATACCGTCCGTGGATCGGCGACCTGAAACAGCTCGCGCTCCGGCGGAACATATTCGCCCGGGGTCACCGTTACCGACGTTACCTCGCCTGCAACCGGCGAGCGCAGCGTCATGAGGCGCGTCGTCCCGCCGCCACTGCCGGCGCCCAATGCTCGCAATGCCTGATCGGCCTGCTGCGCTTCGATGCGCGCAGCGTCATAGGCCGCCTGCGCGGCTTCATAGTCCTGCCGGGCAGTCACACGCTGGCGGAACAGACTTTCCTCCCGGACAAGTACAGTGCGCGCGGCTTCGGCCGCGCGGCGTGCGCGCGCTGCGGCACCTTGTGCTTCAGCCACTTCACGGCTGTCGATCACTGCAAGAGGATCCCCGACACCAACCCGGTCGCCAAGCTGACGCAGGATGCGCACCACAACACCGGAGGTCCGTGCCGTGACATGCCCAACCGATTGGGTGGGCGGAACCAGAACGCCCGCTGCCGTCACCTCGCCGCCGGCAAGGCCCTCCTGTACTACGGCAACAGCAATCCCCGCTGCTTGTATCTGCGCATCACTGACCGCAATTGTTCCCTCCGAGGCTCCGGCTGAAACAGTCGCTTCATCGGCGTCTCCACCGCTTTCTTCCTCTTCAGCGTGCGTGGCATTCCCAGTCTGTGCGGTATCACCCCTCAAGAGATACCCAGCGCCGCCACCAGCCAGCGCAATCACCGCAGCGCCTGCGAGAAGTGGCATTGTCCTTTGATCGAGTTTGTAGGCCATGGTTAAATCTCCTCGCGCGCAAAGGCGCGGTTGAGCGCGGCAAGTGCGCGCGCACGATCCAGGCGAGCGTCGATTATGGCCCGCCGGGCCGAAGTGAGCGCTGTCTGAGCATCGAGCAGTTCGAGCAGTGAAAAGCGCCCCGCGCTGTAGCCAATCTGCGCGAGCCGAAGCGCTTCCTCGGCCTGGGCAAGACCCGGTCCTTCAAGGGCCTCAAGCCGGGCGTCAGCCGCTTCCACGAGCATGCGGGCCTGTGCCCGATCCCTACGCGCATCGGCGCGCACTCGCTCCAGTTCAAACTCCGCAGCGGTCGCATCGGCACGGGCAGCTTCAATGCCGCCGCGATTGCGATCGCGGATCGGAATGGGGATCGACACGCCAACGACAAAGGCCGTATCGCGACCATCACTGAACCGGCGTAGCCCTCCGCTCACGGTAACATCGGGGGTAGCCGCAGACTGGGCCAGTGCAATTCGTGCCGCCGCTACACGCTGCTCGGCATCGGCGAGCCGTTCGTCGATACTCGCAAAGCCAGGCTCGTTGCGGCCCATCGGCTCGGCGGCCGCACCTGTCTCGGTGCCCTGCGAAGGAGTCAACTCCGCATCGTCCGACGCAATCAGCGTCGCGAGGATGCGCCGCGCCGCCAGCATCGCACTGAAGGCTTCCAGTTCGGCCGCCCGAGCGTCCGCAAGAGCGGCCTCGGCTCGCAATTGCCTGAGCGGTGGATCGCGACCCGCTTCAACCAGTATCCGGGCTGTGTTAGCCAGCGAGGCTGCCTGCACTGCATTGTCGCGCGCGAGCGTCGCCCGGTCGGTCGCCGCAGACAGCTCGGCGAACGCCACTTCTACCTCACGGCGCAAATCTACCCGCTCGCGGAGCAATGACAGAGCGGCAACATCGCGCTCGCCCGCTGCAACCGCCCGCCGCGCACTGCGCTGACCGCCAACTTCAAGCCGTTGGCTCAGCGCCAGCGTTGTCTGCGCACTATCGAAGGACCGAAAAGGGCCGTTGCCGGCAAAGTCCTCGACCTCAAGACTGACCTCCGGATTGGGCGCCACCCCCGCCTGCCGTGCTCGGCCCTCTGCGGCAGCGACACGCGCTTGAGCCGCAGCTATTCTAGGGGAGTTGGCAAGCGCGCGCTCGAGCGCGCTGCCAAGCGTAATAGGTTCAGCCAACGCCGGATGGGCGGTAGCCAGCGCCGCAGCCATAAGGGCGGCGCGCAAGGACATTCGCATCGAAAAACTCCTGAACACAGGTGCAAACGGCACACGGGCGCAATGGCCCGAGTGCACTGGGCGACTGGGTTCAGGCTGACGGTGGTTGAAGGGGAGGCGCTTGAGCGAACGAGCTGAGAACGGCGGCGCTCAAGGCTGAATGCGAGGTATTGCCGCCCAGTGGCAGACCGAAATCACTTGCCCCTTCGCTGGCAAGTCCGATGCTGCAATGATGATGAACCAGCCCATGACATGGGCCGCCGTCATCGCTGGAACCGTTCCCGTGCCCGTCTCTGTCTGCATGATCAGCATGAGCATCCAGCATCATGACGCTGTCGTATCCGCTCGTACCATGCGCTGCAGCCGGCGATTCAACGCCGCCAAAGGCAAGGCCGATAGTCAGCCATAACAGGAGGAACATAGCCCGCACGCTAATGACCTACTCGTTCCGACCGGAAACAGCAATCTTGAACGCTTAAGGTCATTCGCCCATCCCGTCTTGCAAGAGCTCCAGAAGATCAGGCGGAATTGGCATTGGCTGAAAGGCGCTCACAGTCGACCGCCCGGTATTTCCGATCGGCAACTTTCCCGTCAGCGCGCCGATCGGCGCCAGAATGAGTCGGAAGATCTGGCCAAGTGCTTCGCTCCAATCGCGTTGCCGGAAGGCAAAGGCCAGCATTGCGCGGTGATTGGCCAGATGCTGCCTTAGGTAGGGCTGGGACAGGATGTGCGCCCGCTCGAGGTGGCACCATGCCATATCGTACTCGCCACGGCTGCGCGCCAAGCGATAAGCTGTCATCTCCTGCTCAATGAGCCTCATTGCAGCGAACTTCATTCCGCTCCTCCCTTACCAAGCCAACGCGGTACACGCGCTTTGAACTCGTGGTATTGGGCACCAAAACTTGCTGAAAGATGGGCTTCCTCGATCCTGACTTGGGCGATGCAGGCGACGACAAACGTCGCCCATGACACCCAGGCCCACCAAAATGCAGACACCATCGCGGCCGAGAACCCGACGAGCATCATCGCAAGGAAGATCGGGTTCCTACTGTATCGGAAGAGCCCGTGGGACACGAACTCCGGTGCATCTCCCTGACGAACGCCGATACGCCATGCGCGGCCCATCTGGATTTGCGCCACGATCACGGCGCCACCACCTAAAGTGGCAAGTATAGCCGCCAACCATGACAAGTCGCGGGGCCCAGCTCGTGCGCCGATGCCACTTGCAATAATCAGGGCCGCACCACTGACCGCGAATGCAAGTCCCGAAGCTCGCTGAGCCCCTTTCGCCGACAGAAAGGCGAATGCGTGGTCGCCAGTACGTCGCCGGATGGCGACACCGCGAACGATTGTCGCAGTGATTATCGCGACCATCGCAACGAAAGGTACTATTTGAAGAAATTCCATCAGGCCTGTTCCTGCCAAGCAGGCGCAGACTTCAATTCGCTCATCGCCTGTCGAAGAATCTGCATGCCCCCAGTTAACGCCAACCACGCCATTGCGGAGGCGACGATCAGGTCAGGCCATACACTGCCAGTTCCGAATACACCGATGGCAGCAAGCATCACGGCAACGTTGCCGATGGCGTCGTTGCGCGAGCAAATCCACACCGAGCGCATGTTCGCATCGCCAGTACGAAAGCTGTAGAGCATGATGGCGACGCCAGCATTGGCTGCGAGCCCGAGCAGTCCGATGACTCCCATCAGTTCAGGTTCGGGTGCAGCGCCCTCAAGCGCCGCCAGAACCGCGGTGATCGTGACCCAACCGCCCAGTCCGATGAGGGTGATCCCCTTGGCCAGCGCCGCCCGCGCGCGCCATGTCAACGCCATTCCGGCGACAAGCAGGCTGATCGCGTAGTTGGCGGCATCGCTTAGAAAATCGAGTGCATCAGCCTGTAACGCGCGGCTGTCAGCAGCGGCCCCTGCTCCCATTTCCACCGCGAACATGCCGGCGTTCACGCCGAGCGCGATCCACAAAGCCCTTCGCCAGCGCGGGTCATTCAACGTGGCCGCCGTTCCGCACGCGGCCTTGCAGCAATCATCAGCCATCGTCCTGCCTTCTCGACAATCTGCGAGTCGGCAGTCTATCTACACTCTGTAGCAACTACAGGGTCAAGAGCGGAGGTGTGGCAATGAAGATTGGCGAACTTGCGAGCGCCACTGCGACGAAGGTCGAGACGGTGCGCTATTATGAAAAGATCGGGCTGCTGCCGCCGCCCTCACGGACAAGTGCCAATTACCGCGCCTATGGGAATGATCATCTTGCGCGCCTGTCGTTCATCCGTCGCGCCCGCGATCTCGGTTTTACGCTCGAAGCGGTCCGCGAGCTGCTCACGCTGTCGGACGACAAGGCCCAATCCTGCGATGCGGTTGATGGGATTGCGCGCGTCCACCTTGCCGAAATCGACCGCAAGGTTACCGATCTGACCGCGCTTCGTGGGGAGCTTGATCGGATCATCGGATCCTGCCGTCACGGGACGGTGGCCGAATGCAAGATCATCGAAACCTTGGCCCCGCGCGGAAATTAGCAAGCTTGATCAATTACCTGATCATCGGTGCCTCTGATTTCAGTGCTCCGCATGATTTGGATGCGAAGCGACACACAAGGCTTGGAGCGCCTAGCCGCGCATTCCGCCGCGACGTTCTGGTATCTACTTCCGAGGCTATCGAAGTCGCCATCCTATCCGTCCGGCGCTCATGACTGCGCTGGTGGCATTGCTTGGCTTCGTGCCGATGGCGGTCGCGACCGGGAAAGGGGCCGAAGTGCCACGGGCGCTGGCAACTGTGGTCATAGGCGGCTTCATCCCCGCAACCATTCTTCCCCTTTTCGTTCTTCCGGCGGTTGCCAGACTTGTGCTGGGCGTTTCTGACGCGAGGCGAAGCCGGAAGTAGAACTGGCGCGACGGCCTGCGCCGTGACGCTACCCAGGATGAACAGGTAGGTCTTGGCGAGCTTAACCAGGTGATTTTGGGTGCCAACGCAATGTGGAAAGCTTCAGCACTTGACGATCGTACTTGCGGCCATGCCGTCTGGTATAGGCAGGAAAATTGGTGGACAAACGATATAATGAGATGAGCGGCGAAGGCGACCTTAATCTCGACACAGCCGAAAAGCGGCGCACCTTGTGGATCGTGCTGTGGCTTAACGTCGCCATCGCTGTAGGCTTCTTCATTACCGGCATCGCGGGCGATTCAAATGCTCTGCTCGCTAACGGGCTGGATAACTCATCGGACGCGGCGGTCTATGCGCTGAGCCTGCTGGCCCTGTCCCGTTCGCGAACTTGGAAGCGCGGCGCGGCACGCTTTTCCGGTATTATGCTGCTCATTTTCGCAGGCGGCGTCATCGCCGATGCCATTCGGCGCTTTGTTGAAGGATCGGAGCCAACTGGCATCATGATGATGGCAATGGCAGCGGTGGCGGCTGTCGTGAACCTGATCTGCTTGAAGCTACTCAATGAAATGAACGAGAAGGACGTCAATCTTCGCGCGGCGACCACCTTCAGCTTCAACGATTTCATCTCCAACGGCGGCATCATCGTCGCCGCCATCATCGTGACGGTATCCGGCGCAAATTGGCCCGATCTTGTGGTCGGTATCGCTGTCGCCGGAATAGCGCTGTATGGCGGTGTCGAGATCCTTCAGGATGCCCACATGGACGTCCATGATGAGGATGGCACAGAGCATGAGAAGGGTGATCAGCTCAACCTGTAAGAGGCGATCGGTCTTTCCACGTTTAAACTGGGCGCGGCCCCCACAGAATGATCGAAGCCCCTAACAAGCAGATGGCCACTCCAATGGTATCCCAACGATCAGGTTTGATCCCCTCAGCCATCCAAAGCCAAACCAGCGCGGACAGAATATAAATCCCACCGTAAGCCGCGTAGGTGCGACCAGCATGCTCAGCCTCGACGAACGTAAGAAGGACCGCGAAAAGGCACAGTGACAGAGCGCCAGGGATCAGCCAGATCGGGCTGCGATCAAGGCGCAGCCAAGCCCAGAACGCGAAGCAGCCCGCGATCTCGGCCAGCGCTGCACCGATGAAGATCAAGTAGGTCATCGTGGCGCCTGTCTGACAGGCACGGGCGGGAGTGGCAATCATTCGGATCCCACGGCAGGCTTACACTCAGTTGCGATCACAAGCAGGGTTGGAGCTTGATCCCAGAACCTGCACGGCGGCTTTCGGCGAAAACAGACGTTTTCGCTGATGATCGGCACCGGCTTAGTTTGGGGCGGGAGTGGCCGGAAGGTCTTGAGTCGGAAGCGGAACTTAGCGAAGAACTTCGACGGCGATATCAACGTCGAGTTTGCCCCATGCCCGATCGGTAGTCACTGCAACTGCATTGCACGACTCGGCTGCGCTAAGGCAGGCTCGATCCCCCAAGGACAATCCAACACTTCGCGTCGCAGCACGCAGCAGTCCGGCATGTACTGCCTGACTCTGATCGAACGCGAGCACATCGAAATTCAGCTCTGCAAGACTGGACGTTATGACCTCATCGGGCACACCGCCTTCTTGTAGTTTGGCAACAACCTCAGAAAGGTTGACGGCGCTTATGTGGCTGGCAGCAAGTCGCTCTCGAACCTGATCGCCGCCGTTCTCACCGAGCATCATCGCGAGCACAGCCGAGGCATCGAGCATATAGCGCTTATCACTCATTTTCTGCGGCAGCCCGGCGCTCAGCTATCAATTCGTCAGACAAGCTGCGACCTGGCTCCACATACTTGCGCAACTTCGCCTGAACCCGGGTCACAGCATCGCGATAGGGCCGCACGTGGATTTCGCCATCGACCACTTCGAGCAGCACGGTGTCGCCATCGGATAGAGAGAGCGCACGCCGGATCTCGACCGGCAATTGCAGCCTTCCTCCCGAGACAAGTTTTCCCCGCTGCACGTTCATAAATCACCTCGCTGTATGGTCGATTGTCCATTACAATTTTTGGTTTTCTGTATCAAGCGCAGGTCAATACATTTGAAATGAGCAAGGCTCGTGCGACCGCATCGGATCGCTTACCGGACACTTTGCGGTTCAACGACAGGCACGGAGTTGATCATCCTCTCGCCTTCGCAACTCCGGCCTGTGGGATTTCTCATTGAGGTGGTACGCTTCATTTTCTCAAGCGGGGGCCTCATTCGTTACAAGTTTCCAGCCCGCTGATGGCATAGGCCGCAAGATTGCTCCCCTGAGGCGCGGCTAGCCCGCAACCTGGCGCTTGAGCTGGAAAACTGTTCGTGAGTGCGTCCGTAACCTGGCGACCTTGGGCTCAGATCGCAGCGGAGATCGCATTGAAGCAAACTACTTCGTCGCCACAATCTTGAGGTGCGGTCTCGGCTTGTCGAGAACCTCTACCGCTTCGCGCCGATGCTCAGGCGCAAGGTGGGCATAGCGCAACGTCATCCCATAATCGCTGTGACCCAGCAGCTCTCGGATGGTGTTGAGATCAACGGCCCCCATCGCGAGGCGTGAGGCGAAATGGTGGCGCATATCGTGCCAACGAAAGTCGGCGATCTTCGCGTCTTCGAGCAGCTTCTTCCATGACGAGTTGACGTTGTCGAAGCGCGCTCCATCGTCGCTCTCGAATACGCGACTATTGCCCAGATCGCATTGCGATCGCCACGCCTTGAGAGTCTCGAAGGCCTCGGCATTGAGCGGAATGTGCCGCGTCTTTCGCGACTTTGCCGTCTGCGCCGACACCGTCACGATCCGCCGGTCGAAGTTCACATGGGACCATTTAAGATCGAACAGCTCGCCACGGCGCATGCCGGTGTTGATCGAAAGAAGCACCATCGGCATCAGGTGATCGGTGAAGGGAAAGGCATGGAGGCTTGGCAGTGGCTCCATCTTGCGATCCCGACGCCACTGGTTGGTCCGCTCCCGTGCCTCTCTTGCCTCCTGCTCGCGCTTCTTGAGCTGAGAGCGCAAGCGATGCTCTTCTGCCTCATCGAGATACCGGACTCGGACTTCCTTGTCCTCTCGCGCCTTTTTCACCTTGGCGATCGGGTTGACCGCGATGAGCTCCCACTCGACCGCGCGGTTGAGGGCTGCCTTGATGGCGGTGATGTCGCGATTGACCGTATTGGTCTTCACGCCGTCCTTCATTCGCTGGGCGCGCCAGCGCTCCATATCGAGCGGCGAAATCGTCGCCATTGGCATGTTCAGAAACTTACTGAAGGAGACCTTCAGGCGCTTGATCGTAGCGGAAGCCGTTTTCTGATGCGCAGCAGCCCAATCCGCATAATGCTCGTCGATGAAGTCGCCGAAGGTCGACACCTGCTTTCGTTTCTGGCGCTCGATACGCGGGTCCGTCCCCGCCCAGTATGGGCCCAGTGCATTCTTGGCGGCCTCAACAGCTTCGCTGTGACCCATACTGCTCAGCCGACCGAGCCGGATGCGCTTGCCGCGTTCGAACTCCAGGTACCATGTCTTGACGCCCGATGGCTGTACCCGAAGCAGAAGGCCATTCAGCTTGGCATCGCGCAGCTCATAAGGCTTTGCCTTTGGTAGCGCCTGCTGAGCGATCTTGTTGTTCATCGTCGAGACCTGCGGGACGGGGGTAGCGTTCGGACTCTAGCCGATCCGTAAGTGAAATGTAAGTGCAAAGTGACCAAACGCGGTGCAACAAATACGAACGAGTTGCAATATCGAAAACCTATTTTCTCTTTTTATATCATTATATTGTTGGTGCACATCGTTCTATTGCGGTGCAGAAAGTGCCGCCATTTTTGTGCCTCCGAAGGCAGAGGTCACAGGTTCGAATCCTGTCGGGTGCGCCAACAAGGCCCGCTCCTCTGCCGGGGGGCGGGCCTTGTCGGTTCTGGCGTCACCCCTTCGCCCGGGCCGCGATCCATTCGTCAACGCGGCGCTCGAGGATCGAGAGGGGCTGCGAGCCGCTGGCGATCAGCAGGTCGTGGAAGCCCTTGATGTCGAACTTCGCGCCCAGCGTCCTTTCGGCGCGTGCACGCAGTTCCATGATCTTCAACATCCCGATCTTGTAACCCGTCGCCTGGCCGGGGAGCGTGATGTAGCGCCGCACCTCCGAACGCGACCGCTCGATCGGCTGGCGCCCGGTGGTGTTCATGTAGGTGACCGCCTCGTCCTCGGTCCAGCCCAGCGCGTGGATGCCGGTGTCGACCACCAGACGGGCGGCGCGGAAGAGTTCGGCATCGAGGCGCATGAAGTCCGCCGCGATGTCGGGGAAGGCGCCCATCTCCTTGCACAGCGCCTCGGCATAGAGCGCCCAGCCCTCGCCGAAGGCGACATAGCCGGTGACCGAGCGGAACTTCGGCCCGCCCTGCTGGCGCACCTGGATATCGCCCTGCATGTTGTGGCCGGGGACCGCCTCGTGACACATCAGCGTGTACTTCGCCGCCGGGTCGGGAACGGTGCCGACGAGGTGGACATAGGTACGCGCCGGGCGCGCGCCGTCAGGGCTCGGGGCAGAGGCATGGGCCGCGCCACCGGCGACTTCGGAGAAGGCGGGCTCGCGCACGACCTCGATCCCGTATGCTGGCAGCGTGCCGAACCACGGACCCAGCATCGAGCGGGTGCGGGCGACGAAGGCGTTGGACTCGTCGAGATACTCCTTGCGCGCGGCATCGTCGAACGGGCGCGGCGGGTAGAGCCGCGCGCGCTCGGCATAGAAGGCATGGCGGTCGGCAAGGCCCGCCTGACGCGCCAGCGCGTCCTGCTCCGCCTCGATCCGGGCCACTTCGGCGCGGCCGATGGCGTGGATCTCCTGCGCGGTCATGTCGGTGGTGGTGACGAGCTTCAGCTGCGCGGCGTAGTAGGCATCGCCGCCCGGCAGGGTGAGCGCGCCGACCTTGCCGCTCGGCGCGTCGGGCAGGCTGGCCTCGGCCCAGGCGATCACGCGTTCGTAGGCGGGCGCAAGTGCGAGGATCGCCGCGCGCGCCTCGCCGAGCAGCGTGTCGGCCTCGGCCTGGGGGAGCTTGCCGGCGGCAACCAGCGCGGCGGTCTTGGCCTTGACGTCGGCCCACAGCGCCGCGTCCGGACCTTCGCCATAGGGCGCACCCGAGATGAGCTTGCGGCTGCCCGTCATCACCGTCTCGATCTGGAAGCGCGGCGGCTTGATCCCGGCCTCCTGGCTCGCCCTGGTGCGCTCGATCGCGCGGTCGAGCAGCGCGGGCATCCCGCGCAGACGGGCGATGTAGTTCCTGAGATCCGTCGCGTCCGCCACGGTGTGGGTGTTGACGAGGAAATCGGGCAGCTGGCTGTGCGCCGAGTAAAGGCGCGAATAGAACGGCGGGCGATAGATCCGGTTGGCGAAATCGACCTCGGCCCGTTCGGCCTCCAGCGCCCAGATGTCGAAATTGACCTGCGCCTCGGGCGAGAGTTTCGCGCGGTCGAAGGCGGCGCGCATCTTCGCGACGCTGGCCTTGCGCCACTCGACCTCGGCGCGGGTGGCCTCCTCGCTGGTGTCGTTCCAGCGGTCGCCGCCCTGCTTGAGCCCGAGCCGGGTGGCAAGCTGAGGCTGGCGCGCGAGATATTCCTCGAACGCGGCATCGAGAAAGGCGGTGAGGCGCGCGTCCTCGCTCTGCGTGGCGGTGCCGGCGGTTGCGGTCTGCGCCGCTGCGGGCAGTGCGGGGAGCGTCACCGCGGCGAGCGCCACGGCGAGGCTGGTCGAAAGCTTGTGCATCATCTCGGGTCCCTTGTCGCGCCCGTTGCGGCGCCTGACAGGGGCCTAGCGGGCAACGGAATCCGGATGAAGCCCCGTTCGTCGAGCCGCGTCGCCCGTTCAGCCGAAGGGCAGGTCGAGCGCCTCGGCGACCGCGCGGTGGGTGATCCGGCCGCCCGCGACGTTGAGCCCTGCGGCAAGGTGCGGATCGGCGGCCATCGCCTCTTCCGCACCCAGATTGGCAAGCTTCATCACATAGGGCAGCGTTGCATTGCCGAGCGCCATGGTCGAGGTCCGCGCCACGGCGCCGGGCATGTTGGCGACGCAGTAGTGGATCACCCCGTCGACGAGGAAGACCGGGTCTTCGTGGGTGGTGGCATGGCTCGTCTCGAAGCAGCCGCCCTGGTCGATGGCGATGTCGACCACCACTGCGCCCGGGCGCATCGAAGCGATCATCGCGCGCGTCACCAGCCTGGGCGCAGCCGCGCCCGGGACGAGCACCGCGCCGATCACGAGGTCGGCCCCGGCCACCGCCTCGGCAATCGCGGCCGAGGAGGAGAAGGCGGTGCGGATGGTGTTGCCGAACACCATGTCGAGCTCGGTCAGGCGGCGGTGCGAGATGTCGAAGATCGTCACGTCGGCGCGCAGGCCCACGGCCATCTGCGCCGCGTTCACGCCCGCCACCCCGCCGCCGAGGATCACCACCTTGCCCGGCTCAACCCCCGGCACCCCCCCGAGCAGCACGCCGCGTCCGCCCTGGTGCTTTTCGAGATAGTGCGCACCGCACTGCACGCTCATCCGCCCGGCGACTTCTGACATAGGCTTCAGGAGCGGCAGCGAGCCGTCGGGCGCGGTCACCGTCTCGTAGGCGATGCAAGTCGCGCCCGATGCCATCAGCCCCTCGGCCTGCGGCTTGTCGGCGGCGAGGTGGAGATAGGTGAAGAGCAGGTGATCCTCGCGCAGCATCGCGACTTCGCCGGGCTGCGGCTCCTTGACCTTCACGATCATGTCGGCGCCCGCGAACACGGCGGCGGCATCGGGAAGGATCGTCGCGCCCGCAGCCTCGTAGGCGGCATCGGTGAAGTCGACGCCGAGGCCCGCGCCGCTCTGCACCACCACGGAATGACCGGCGCCGGTGAGCTCGGCGACGGCACCCGGAGTGAGGCCGACGCGGTATTCGTTATTCTTGATCTCGGTGGGGACGCCGACGCGCATGGGCTCTCTCCTGATGTCTCTCTGGCGCGGCATCTAGCAGAAGGCGCATGCGGGTTCTTCGCAATGATCGGCGGGGACCTGTGGCCTTGCGGGATTTTCTTGCACTGATGCCTCTCTCGATGCAGGAATTATGCACATGGACCGTATTGACCGGAAAATTCTCGATCTGCTGTCGGCCGACGCGCGGCTTACCGGCGAGCAGATCGGCGAGCGCGTCGGCCTCAGCCCTTCCGCCGCGCACCGCCGCGTCAAGGCTCTCGAAGAGACCGGCGCGATCCTCGGCTACCGGGCGCGGCTCTCGCGCGCGGCGCGCGGCAATCCATCGACCGTGTTCGTGCAGGTCACGCTCACCGACCAGCGCCAGGCGACGATGCTCGCCTTCGAGGCGGCGCTGGCGCGCACCGAACAGGTGGCCGAGGCCTATCTGATGAGCGGGCCTTCGGACTACCTCGTGAAGGTGCTGGTGCGCGACGACGACAGCTACGAGCGGATTCACCGCGAGATCCTCTCTGCCTTTCCGGGAGTGCAACGGCTGGTCAGCCAGTTCACGATCCGCACGCTTGAAGGCGGTGACTGAGCCATTTGTCGCCGCCTTGCGGCAACTATGCGACAAATGTGGCAATCGGGCGAAAGACGCCGGTCCCGGAAACGGTAGGTTTCGACCCCTCAGCCCTTGTTTTTCGCCGCACAGCACCGATCTGCCGGGGCCTGTTCTGTTACAGTTCAGGGTCAAGATTGCAGTAGAAAGTTGGTTTTCCGACCCGTATAGGACCGCCATGGCAACGCCGATCTACGAATTTGCGCAAATCCCGCGGGTCGACGCCGCCAGCCGCGCCCGTGCGCGTGTCCGGCGGATGCGCGATGCCGGGCAGGCGCCAACGGTCGGCGTGATCTACAATCCGCGCAGCCATCGCAATCTCGGTGCCGATTTCGACTGCGGGATCTGCCCACACGTCCACATCGCCCAGCCGCGCGAGCGCGGTCAACTGCCGCTGGCGCTTGCCGAGTTCGCCGAAAAGGGGATCGACCTTCTCGTGATCAACGGCGGCGACGGGACGGTGCGCGACGTTCTGACCTGCGGACAGGCGGTGTTCGGCGAGGAGTGGCCGGCGATCGCGGTGCTGCCCAAGGGCAAGACCAACGCGCTCACCGTCGATCTCGGCGTGCCGGACGACTGGACCTTGCAGGACGCGATCGACGCGCTCGATCACGGCAGCCGTATCTACCGCCGCCCGATGAATGTCTCGGCGCTGGGCACCGACGCCAAGCCCGGCGCGGTCTCGCGCGTGGCGGGCTTCATCCTCGGCGCGGGCGCCTTCACCAAGGCGACCCAGGCCGGGCAAAGCGCACACAAGCTCGGTGCCTTCAACTCGATGGTGGTCGCCGTGACCGGCATCTGGGCGCTGCTCCAGTCGCTGTTCGCGACCCGCGGCAACGCCTGGCGCAAGGGCGCGCGGATGCGCATCGGGCTGGGCGCGGCCGATGCGCCGATGGTCCATAGCGGGCACGGCGATCCCGCGATGCGCCAGCTGCTCTTCGCCTCGACGCTCGAGCGGCTCCCGGCCGGGATCAAGCCGTTCGGCGCGCTCCGGAGTGGGCTGAAGCTGGTAGCTATCGATCAGATTTCGCGCCGCACCACGGCGCTGATCCCGCTGATGCTGCTCGGCAAGATCAAGGGCCCGCTGCGCCAGCGCGGCATCCACCAGCTCGCCGCGACCCAGTTCAGCCTGTCGATCGACGATCAGTTCATCCTCGACGGCGAGGCCTTCCCCGCGGGCGACTATCGCATCGAGCAGGGGCCGGAGCTCGCCTTCGTCGCACCATGAGCGGCGCGCTCGAAGCGCGGATCGCTGCGCGTCTGGCCGCCCCGGTCGATCCCGCGGTCGCAGATTTCGCCCACGCGCTGGCCGAAGCTTCGGGCGCACGCGCCGTGCTGTTCTACGGTTCGAACCTGCGCACCGGATCGCTCGAGGGCGTGCTCGACTTCTACGTCCTGCTGCCGGGGCGGGAGAGCAGCGCGATCTGGCCGCGTGTCTCCTATCACGAGCGTGAGCATGAGGGCCTGACCCTGCGCGCCAAGGTCGCGACCATGGCGCTGTCGACCTTCGCCCAGGCGGCGGAGGGAACCCTCACCGACACCACGATCTGGGCACGTTTCGTCCAGCCTTCCGCTCTGGTGTGGGAGGCGGACGAGGCCGCCCGCAGCGACGTGATCGCGGCCGTCGCCGCCGCTTCGGCCACCGCCGCGCGCCTCGCCGCCGCGCTCGGCCCGGCGAGCGGCACTGCCGAGGATTACTGGCGGGCCCTGTTCCGCGCCACCTACGCCGCCGAGTTCCGGGTCGAGAAGGGCGGGCGCGAGAACGACATTCTCGCGGTCAACGCCGATCACTTCGCCGGGCTGCTGCCGCTGGCGCTCGAGGCGGCGGGGATCCCCCCGGGGCTCCATGGGGCGATCCTTACCCCGCGCCTGATGCCGGCCGAACGGGCGCGGATTCTCGGCTGGTGGAAGCGCCGCCGGCGGCTCGGCAAACCGCTCAACCTTCTGCGCCTCGTCAAGGCTAGCACCACTTTCGAGGGGGCGGCGCGTTATGCCGCGTGGAAAATCGAGCGGCACACGGGGATGGCCGTCGAGGTCACGCCCTTCCGCGAACGCTACCCGCTGCTCGCTGCGCCGCAGGTGCTGTTCGATCTGTGGCACCACAGGCGCCGCGCCTGACGCGCACGCCCCGCGGCGCTTGCGTCACATGTACTGGATGTTGATCGACATCCGGCTCACACCGCCATCCGCGCTGAAGCGGGTCTTGTCGACCGAGGGCGGGCGCGGGACGAGGCCGAGGATCTTCCTGATCCCGGGATTGTTCGACATCCCCGCCCCATCCGCCAGATCGGACTTGCGGTTGCCGTTGACATCGTGGTGGACCGCGATGGCATAGTCCCCCGCTGCGGGGAGGGGCACGCACACCGTCATGCTGCCGGGCTGCGGCCGCGCATCGACGCGCATGACGTAGCGCTTGCTCTGCAGCCAGTCGCGGCTGTTGGCGGGATAGGCGCGCACGAAGAGGTTTCCCTCGGAGGACTTCAGTCCGTTGACCGTGATGCGCACCGCCGGACCCTTGCCCGCGGCGCATTGCGCAAGATCGTTCGTCATCGTGCGGGCATAGGTGAAGCCCTGCGCCGCCACCGGCAGCGCGAGGGCACCGGCCAGCAGCGCCCCGCCCGCGGCGCGGCGGACAGGGCGGGACAGGTTGGGGAGGGACGGCAGAGCGTTCATGGATATCTCGCGAGGACAGGTAAGGAGAGGAGCGCAGGCGCGCAAGCGGGAGGGGGCGAAAGCGCGGGCGGGGCTCATCGGCTCATGGCACATCCATTTGTGGCACGATGCGCCTGAATTGCGGCTTAATCTGCCGCTTTCGTGCCCCGGCGACCGGACCCGCGGTGGAAAAGCCGCCCCGCACGCCTTGTCCCGGCTTTCGCCGCTCCCGTATGGCCGGGTATCGCGCCACACGGGATCTGTCGTCGCCGTCATGCCTGCCCCCCTGATCTCCCCCTCGATCCTCTCCGCCGATTTTGCGCGGCTGGGCGAGGAGGTGCGCGCCATCGACGCGGCGGGGGCGGACTGGATCCACATCGACGTGATGGACGGCCATTTCGTGCCGAACATCACCATCGGTCCCGATGTCGTGAAGGCGCTGCGCCCCCATTCGGCCAAGCCCTTCGACGTCCACCTGATGATTGCGCCGGTCGATCCCTATCTACAGGCCTTCGCCGAGGCCGGGGCGGACATCATCACCGTTCACCCCGAGGCGGGGCCGCACATCCATCGCACGCTCCAGGCGATCAAGGCGCTCGGCAAGAAGGCGGGCGTGGTGATCAATCCCGGCACGCCGGTCGAGGTGCTCGACAACCTGATGGACATGGCCGACCTCATCCTCGTGATGAGCGTCAATCCCGGTTTCGGCGGGCAGAGCTTCATCCCCTCGCAGCTCGACAAGATTGCCCGCATCCGCTCGATGATCACGCGCTCCGGCCGCGCCATCCATCTCGAGGTTGACGGCGGGGTGAACGCCGAAACCGCACGGATGTGCGTCGAGGCGGGGGCCGACGTGCTGGTTGCGGGCTCGGCGACGTTCAAGGGCGGGCAGGACGCCTATGCCGCCAACATCGCCGCGCTGAAGGGCGAGAGGTGATGGCGACGCTGCTGCGCACCCCTGCCGCGGCCCGGGCCGATGCGCTGGTGGAGCGGGTGGCGGAGGCTCCGGTGCTACCGCTCGGCAGCGGGGCCGAACCTGGGACGGAACCGCCAGCACCGCCGCGCCCGGAGGAGCCCTCGCGCGCGCTCGCCCTGTCGGATGTCATCGCGGTGAAGGCCGGGCCGGGCGAAGCGCTGATCCGGCTCGCCTACCGCATCGGCATCCCCGGTCATGCCATCGCCGCTCCGTTCCGCCGCCCGCAGGCGCCTCGGGTGATAGCGACGGTGGAAAGCCCCAACCGCGGCGACCGCGCGGCAGGCACGGCCCTGCGCGCGGGGCACTTCCTGATCCACGGCGTGCGCCTCCCCATCGCGAGCTTCGATTTCTCGCTGCCCGCGCACCACGCCCCCGGCGTAGAACGGGTGGTCCATTCCTTCGCCTGGCTCGCCGATCTTGCCGCCAGCGCGCCGCGCGCCGACGGTGCCGCCGTGGCCGAGCGGATCGCGACCCAGTGGCTCCACGCCCACGGCGTCCCCGGCAAGGGTCCGGCATGGGAAACCGAACTGACGGGCCTGCGGCTCGTCGCTTGGCTAGTGCACGCGCCGCTGATGCTCGGCGGCAACGACAAGGCGCTGAAATCCCGCCTGCTCGCCGCCATCGGCGCGACCGCGGGCTGGCTCGACAAGCGCGCCCCGAGGGAGCCTGCGGGCTTCGGACAGGTCGCCGCCTGGGCAGGCGTCGTGGCAGCGGGGCTGCTGCTCCCCCACGGCAGACCGCGGCGGCTGTTCGGCGAGGCCGGGCTGGTCCGGGCGCTGGGCGACATGGTCGGCGAGGACGGAGGGGTGCTGTCGCGCTGCCCTGCCGCACAGCTCGACGCGGTCCGCCTGCTGACCGATCTGCTGGCCTGCTACGAGGCGGTGAAGGTGGCGCCCCCGCCCGCGCTCGCGGTGATGCGCGAGCTGCTTGTCCCGCCGCTGCTCGGCCTGCGCCACGGCGACGGGTCGCTCGGCAGCTGGCAGGGACAGGGCGCGATCCCCGCCGACCGCGTCAACGCCGTGATCGAGGCAAGCGGCGTGCGCACCCGTCCGCTGGCGCAGGCCGGGGGCTGGGGCTACCAGCGCATCAAGGCGGGCGAGACCCTCGTCCAGTTCGACACCGCCCCGCCGCCGCGCGCGAAGCACGCCCGCACCGGCTGCGCCTCGACGCTTGCCTTCGAGCTTTCGGACGGGCCGCAGCGGATCATCGTCAATTGCGGCGGCGCGGCGCTCGCCGGCGGGCAGGTCCCCGCACGCATCGGCCAGGGCCTGCGCGCCACCGCCGCCTTCTCGACCCTTGTGCTCGACAACGCCAATTCCACCGCCGTCCTGCTCCACGGCAAGCTCGGCAAGGGCGTGGAGACGGTGGAGTTCGACCGCCGCACCGTCCCCGGTCGGGCGCGCGAGGCGACCCGGATCGAAGCCGCGCATGACGGCTATGCCGGCCGCTTCGGCCTCACCCACCGGCGCATCCTGACGCTGAGCGGGGACGGAACCGAACTCGCCGGCGAGGACATTCTCGTGCCCACCGCGAAGAACGGGAAGCGCGGCAAGATCGGCTTCGCGATCCGCTTCCACCTCGGGCGGGGGGTGGAGGTGCAACTTTCCGGCGACAAGCGGGGTGCCAGCCTGCTGCTGCCCGACGGTCGGCTCTGGCAATTCCGGCTCGGCGGCGATAGGGCGGGCGCCGACGCAATCACCCTGTCTGCCGAGGACAGCCTGTGGGTCGACGGCGAGGGCCGCCCCCACGCCACCGAGCAGCTGGTGATCGAGGGACTGGCATTGCGCAGCGGGGGGCAATTCTCCTGGCTGCTGAGAAAAACGGGGTAGCATCCACCATGAGCGACAATGTGATCCGGCGGGCGCTGCTGTCAGTGTCCGACAAGAGCGGTTTGGCCGATCTGGGCGCGGCGCTCGCGGCGCGGGGCGTGGAGCTGGTCAGCACCGGCGGCACGGCCAAGGCGCTGCGCGATGCGGGCCTTGCGGTAAAGGACGTTTCCGAACTCACCGGCTTTCCCGAGATGATGGACGGGCGGGTGAAGACCCTCCACCCCACGGTCCACGGCGGCCTCCTCGCCCTGCGCGACAATCCCGAACACGTCGCCGCCATGGAGGCCCACGGGATCGGTACGATCGACCTGGTGGTGGTCAACCTCTACCCCTTCGAGGCAACCGTGGCGAAGGGCGCCAGCCGCGAAGAGGTGATCGAGAACATCGACATCGGCGGGCCCTCGATGGTGCGCTCTGCGGCGAAGAACCACGGGTTCGTCACGATCCTCACCGATCCGGCCGATTACGCGACGCTGATCGAGGAAATGGAGGCCAATGGCGGCGCGACGACACAGGCCTTCCGCACCCGGATGGCCGGCAAGGCCTATGCCCGCACCGCCGCCTATGACGCCGCGATCGCCAGCTGGTTCGCCTTCTCGCCCGCCGCCAGCGACGAGCCGACGCTGTTCCCCGAAACGCTCCCGCTCGCCTTCAAGCGCGCCGACACGCTGCGCTATGGCGAAAACCCGCACCAGTCGGCGGCGATCTATGTCCCGCAGGTGGCGGGCACGGCGGGCGTGCCGCAGGCGGAGCAGCTTCAGGGCAAGGAACTCTCCTACAACAACCTCAACGATGCCGACGCCGCCTTGGACCTGGCGGCGGAGTTCGCCGGGCAGGAACCGGCGGTCGTCATCGTCAAGCACGCCAACCCTTGCGGCGTGGCGCAGGGCCGCTCGCTGCTCGCCGCGTGGGAAGCGGCGCTGGCGTGCGACAGCGTCTCGGCCTTCGGCGGGATCGTCGCGGTCAATACCGAACTCGACGCCGCGACCGCCGAGGCGATCAGCGCGATCTTCACCGAAGTCGTGATTGCGCCTTCGGTCAGCGCCGAGGCGCGCGAGATCTTCGCGAAGAAGAAGAACCTGCGCCTGCTCGAATGCGGCGCCCTACCGAACCCGCGCCGCGGCGGGCTGGCGCTCAAGACCATCGCCGGGGGCGTGCTGATCCAGTCGCGCGACAACGGGGCGATTGGGCCGGACGACCTCAAGGTCGTCACGAAGCGTGCGCCGACCGAACAGGAACTGAAGGACTGCCTCTTCGCCTGGACCGTCGCCCGGCACGTCAAGTCCAACGCGATCGTCTACGCCAAGGATGGCGCGACCGCAGGGATCGGCGCAGGCCAGATGAACCGCCGCGATTCGGCGCGGATCGCCGCGATCAAGGCGAAGGAAGCCGCCGAGACCCATGGCTGGGACGCGCCGCGCACCGTGGGCAGCGCAGTCGCCTCGGACGCCTTCTTCCCGTTTGCCGACGGATTGATCTCTGCCGCCGAGGCGGGCGCGACAGCCGTGATCCAGCCGGGAGGTTCGATCCGCGACGACGAGGTGATCGCCGCCGCGGACGAAGCGGGGCTGGCGATGGTGTTCACCAGAATGCGGCATTTCCGGCATTGATGCGTCGCGAAGGGTCCTTCGCCCCTTCGTCATCGGTTTGGTCGCGCAACCTGTCGCGTTGCGCGCACGGCTGGGCCGTTCTTCCGCCCCTGCGCAACTATTTTTCAGCCGATCCGTAACCAGTTTAGGGCCGAGACCCAATACGGCCCGACCGCCGGTTCATCCCGCCGCAATCCGGCAGCGGGCAAAGGGACAGGCGGAAATGACGCGAATCACGAGCACCCAATGCGCCTCTTCAGCACCGACCTGTTCCGCAATTTCGGCATCGGCTTCGTCCTTGGGGCGGTGCTGATCGTCGGCGCGAACGCGGAAAGCTGGAGCGACGCCGTGGCCGCACCCGCGCAGGCTGCCGAAATCGTCAAGGCCCCGGCCCCCGCGGCGGAGTTCGTGATCGCGCCTTCCGAAGGCTGATCCCCATGCACAAGCTTGCTGTCATGCTCGCCGCCGGTTCGCTGGCGCTGAGCGCCTGCGCCGGTCCCGCGACCGCTGCCGAGGAACCCGTCGACGCCCCCGCCGCCGCCCGCATCGCCAAGGAGAAGCCCGGCCTCAAAACGGCGGTCTTCGCAGGCGGATGCTTCTGGGGGGTCGAAGGCGTCTTCAGCCACGTCAAGGGCGTGACCGGCGCGGTCTCGGGCTTCCACGGCGGCACGAAGGAGAGCGCGAAATACGACATCGTCGTCACCGGCATGACCGACCATGCCGAATCCGTGAAGATCACCTATGATCCTTCGGTCGTGCGCTACGACGAGCTGCTGCGCATCTTCTTCTCGGTGGTCGCCGATCCCACGCTCAAGAACCGTCAGGGCCCGGACGTGGGCGCGCATTACCGCAGCGCCATCGTGCCCACCAACGCCGAACAGGCCGCCGTCGCCAAGGCCTACCTCGCCCAGCTCGGCAAGTCCCAGCTTTGGTCGAAGCCGATCGTCACCCGGATCGAGAGCTACAAGACCTTCTACCCGGCCGAGGGCCACCATCAGGACTTCATGCTGAAGAACCCAAAGCACGGCTACATCGTCCGGTGGGACGCGCCGAAGGTGGCGGCGCTGAAGCAGATGTTCCCGCAGCACTATCGCGCGAGCTTCCTCAAAGGCGCCTGAGGGTCGGCGCTGTTCCCGGCCGGAACGACTGTCACAAGTCGCCTTTGCGCTTTCCGCGTGTCCGCCTATATTGGCAGACATGGGACAGCACGCACACACCCACCATGAACACCGGGGCGCAGACCTCGTCGCCGAGGCCGCCCGCGCGCTGATCGCGGGGGGCGAGCAATGGACCTCGATGCGCGAGGCGGTGTTCAACGAACTCACCAGGCACGAACGCCCGGTCTCTGCCTACGACATCGCCGACAACCTTTCGGCCGCGCGTGGCAAGCGGGTCGCGCCGAACTCGGTGTACCGCATCCTTGATGTCTTCGTGACGAACAACCTCGCCATGCGGGTCGAGAGCGCCAACGCCTACCTCGCCAACACCCACCCGGGCTGCGCGCATGACTGCATCTTCCTGGTGTGCGACGAATGCGGCGAGGCCGCCCATGTCGACGACGAGGAAGTGAGCCGCGCTGTCCGCGCCATCGCCGCCGCCCGCAGCTTCAAGGCCGAACGGCCGGTGCTCGAGATACGCGGCCTGTGCAAGGCCTGTGCATAGGCGATCCGCGTTTGATCTGACGCAAGCCTTTGCGTCGACACACCGCTATTCCGGGTGTAAGGCTGGGGGTTATGACACAACCGCCTTACACTCCTCTGCTCGATCAGGTTGACACTCCGGCCGACCTGCGCCGCCTCAAGCCCGAACAGCTCCGCCAACTCGCCGACGAACTGCGCGCCGAGATGATCGACGCGGTCAGCGTCTCGGGCGGGCACCTCGGCTCCGGCCTCGGCGTGGTCGAACTGACCGTCGCGATCCACTATGTCTTCAATACGCCCGAGGACAAGCTGGTGTGGGACGTGGGGCACCAGTGCTATCCGCACAAGATCATCACCGGCCGCCGCGACCGCATCCGCACCCTGCGCCAGGGCGGCGGCCTCAGCGGCTTCACCAAGCGTTCCGAGAGCGAATACGACCCCTTCGGCGCGGCGCATTCCTCGACCTCGATCAGCGCGGCGCTGGGCTTTGCCATCGCCAACAAGCTGAAGGGCGAGCCCGGCCGCGGCATCGCGGTGATCGGCGACGGCTCGATGAGCGCCGGGATGGCCTACGAGGCGATGAACAACGCCGCGCAGGCCGGTAACCGGCTGATCGTGATCCTCAACGACAACGACATGTCGATCGCCCCGCCGGTGGGCGGGCTTTCGGCCTATCTCGCGCGGATGGTGTCCTCGAGCGAATATCTCGGCATCCGCAGCCTCGCCTCGCGCGCTATCCAGAAAATGAGCCGCCGCCTCCACGATACGCTCGGCAAGGCGGAGGAATTCACCCGCGGCATGGTGACCGGAGGGACGCTGTTCGAGGAACTGGGCTTCTACTATGTCGGCCCGATCGACGGGCACAATCTCGATCACCTCCTTCCCGTGCTGGAGAACGTGCGCGACACGAGCGAAGGCCCGGTGCTGATCCATGTCGTGACCGAGAAGGGCAAGGGCTACGCCCCCGCCGAGAACTCCGCCGACAAATATCACGGCGTCCCCAAGTTCAATGTCGTCACCGGCGAGAAGGCCAAGAGCAATCCGACGGCGCCTGCCTATCAGGACGTCTTCGGCCTGACGCTGGCGAAGCTTGCCGAAACCGACGACAGGATCTGCGCGATCACCGCCGCCATGCCTTCGGGCACGGGGGTCGACAAGTTCGCCAAGGCGCACCCCGCCCGCACCTTCGACGTCGGCATTGCCGAGCAGCACGCGGTGACCTTCGCCGCCGGCCTCGCGGCGCAGGGGATGCGGCCCTTCGCGGCGATCTATTCGACCTTCCTCCAGCGCGCCTATGACCAGGTGGTGCACGACGTGTGCATCCAGAACCTGCCCGTGCGCTTCGCCATCGACCGGGCGGGCCTCGTGGGTGCCGACGGGGCGACCCATGCGGGGAGCTTCGACATCACCTATCTCGCCACCCTGCCTAACATGGTCGTCATGGCCGCCGCCGACGAGGCGGAGCTGGTCCACATGACCTACACCGCCGCCGAATACGACGAAGGCCCGATCGCCTTCCGCTACCCGCGCGGCAACGGCACCGGAGTGCCCCTGCCCGAGGTTCCGGTGAAGCTCGAGATCGGCAAGGGCCGTCTTGTGCGCGAAGGCTCGAAGGTCGCGATCCTCTCGCTCGGCGCGCGTCTGGCCGAGGCGCTGAAGGCCGCCGACACGCTGGAGGCAAAGGGCCTTTCGACAACCGTCGCCGACCTGCGCTTCGCCAAGCCCCTCGACGAGGAACTGATTGCCCGTCTCATGCGCACCCACGAGGTGATCGTCACGGTCGAGGAAGGCGCCATCGGCGGTCTCGGCGCCCATGTCCTGACCTTCGCCAGCGACGAGGGCCTGACCGACAACGGATTGAAGGTCCGCACCCTGCGCCTGCCCGACACCTTCATCGACCACGACGATCCGGTGAAGCAGTATGACGAGGCCGGCCTCAACGCGCCGCACATCGTCGATACGGTGCTCAAGGCACTGAAGCACAACAGCGCGGGGATCGAAGCGGGCGAGGAAGTCAGGGCCTGATCTAACGCGGGCGGGTGATCGGCAAGGTCTCGGGGTCAGCAGGCGGTTCCACCGGCGCCGCCGCGCCTTCATCCGGAGCCGCTGCCGATTGCGCCTTCATCGCCTCCAGCTCCTCCAGCCACATGCGGTCGCGTTCCGAGATCGGCTCGCCTTTCAGCTCCGCGATGTCCTGCCGCCGCCGGGCGAGGTAGGTTTCGCGGCGCAGGCGGTAGGGATCGTCGGCGTTACGGATGCTTTCGATCTCCTCGTCGAATTCCAGCCGCTGATCGAGGCCGTTCACCACGAAATAGGTCGCCGCATAGGCCGGGCGGTTGAAAGGCTTGCCCACCGCCAGTGGCAGCAGCAGCTGGTCGAGCGTGCTCCCGGCGAGATCGCGCACACTCGTCGCTCCCGTCACCGGCAGGTAGAGGTAGGGTCCCGGCCCCACCCCGTAATAGCCCATAGTGTTTGCAAAGCCGTTGCGGCGATAGGGCAGATCCGCCTTCTTGCCCGCCACGTCGAACAGCCCGCCCACGCCGATGGTGGTGTTGATCGCCATCCGCCCGAGCGTCTCGAAGGCCTTGCCGACCTTGCCTTGGAGCAGGAAATTGAGCGCGTTGCTCGGCTCGCCCAGATTGCGCACCACGTTGCCGAGCCCGTCGCGCACCGGCCCGGGCAGGCCATCGCGGTAGGCATAGGCGACGGGTTCCACCAACGCCTGATCGACCGCCTGCGTGAGACGATAGCTCTCCTCGTTGACGCGCTCCATCGGATCGCTCTTGGGCGGGCCGATCTCGCCCTCGACGACGATCTCGCCGACGGGCGGTTCATCCTCCTGCGCGGGCGGACCTGCTTCCTGCGCCGCGGCGAGGCTCCATGCCAGCGGCACGACATCGGCCACCGGCACCTGCGCCGGCGGGGGCAGCGGTGCGGCGGCGAGCGCGGCGCCCAGCAGCGAAGGCGAGGTCGCAATCAGCCCAAGGCCCGGCATGACACTCCTTTCGCTTCCGGCGTTCCACGTTCCTGCGCGCCCACTCCGCGCAATTCTTGCCCTTTATCCCCCCGGCCTATACGCAAGCTGAATTATCCGACACAAAGGCGCAAGTTACTCCATCATGTCCCTGCTCCAGATCGCCAAGGAAGGCCCCGTCACCATTCTCACGCTCGACCGGGCGGAGAGCATGAACCCCCTTGGTGCGCCGGGCGACGGGGACGAGTTCGTGCGTGTCGCGGGTGCGATCAACCGCGACATGGAGTGCCGCGTGGTGATTCTGACCGGCGCAGGGCGGGCCTTCAGCGCGGGCGGCGACGTCAAGGCGATGCGCGACAAGACGGGGACCTTCGGCGGCACAACCCCCGCCATTTCCGACGGTTACCGCGACAATATCCACCAGATGCTGCGCGCGCTCTATGGCCTGCGCGTGCCGGTGATCGCGGCGGTCAACGGGCCGGCGATCGGCCTCGGCTGCGACGTCGCCTGCCTCGCCGACATCCGCATCGCTTCGGAAACCGCGAAGTTCGGGGTGACCTTCCTCAAGCTCGGGATCATCCCGGGCGACGGCGGCACCTGGATTCTACCCCGCGTGATCGGCATGAGCCGCGCGGCGGAGCTGTTCTACACCGGCGATGTGATCGACGCCGCGACGGCGCAGGACTGGGGCCTCGTCAGCCGCGTCGTGCCGGCCGATGCGCTGATGGACGAGGCACGGGCGTTGGCGGCGAAGATCGCCGCCCTCCCGCCGCACGCGCTGCGCCATACCAAGAACCTGCTCCGCCAGGGCCAGCAGACCAGCTACGACACCGCACTGGAACTTGCCGCCAACACACAGGCTATGATGCACACCACCGCCGATCACGCCGAAGGTGTCGCAGCGCTGATCGAGAAGCGCCCGGCGGTGTTCAAGGGCGAATAGGCCGGCCGGCGCGCGGCCTGACAGGAGAAAGGCCGTGAGCATCGAATTGTGGATCGCCCTCGGGGCCAATCTCACCAGCCTGCTGGTCGCCGCGGGAGGCTGGCTCTTCGCGTGGCGGCTCCAGAAGGAAAAGAAGAAGCAGGGCCGGCGCGACAAGCTGCTCCAGCGCTCCTTGCGCGAGATCATGGCGCGGGTGGTGCTCGAGGAGAAGACGATCGACTATTTCATCGACGAACAGCCGCTCGGCAGACAGGCGCTCAAGGTCGAGCTGCGCGACCGGGTCGAGGCGGAACTCGGCTACCGGCCCGCCATGTCGCGCAGCGAGGTGAAGCGGTTCATGGATCAGAACCCGGGGTAACGCCCTGTCAGCCTATCCAGCGGAACACCCCCGCCGGGATGCCGGCGCGCCACAGGTGGACCCAGCTTCCCGCGATCCACAGCGCGGTGCCCGCCAGCAGGGGCACGGCGCCGACCGACAGCAGCCGGCCCCAGCGCGGCCAGTAGCTCGTCTTGCTTTCCCACTTTGCCCAGGCGGCACCCATCAGCGCCTCTTTCTTGGCGTCCTGAAGCCTCGCGCCGACCAGCGCGAGGATGCCCATCGCCAGCGCCGTCACCATCGTGCGGGTGCTCCAGAACAGCACGAGGTGCGAGATCGCCCAGAGACCGATCCCCCACATCATCGGATGGCGCGTGACGCGCAGCGCCCCGCGCGGCTCGGCGCGGGTCTGGGCCTCGGCCTGCGGGGTCGGCAGGGCGGGATTGCCGATGAAGGATCCCGCCAGCAGCACCATCGCGGGCCAGGTCAGGATCGTGGCGATGATCCACCCCGCCTCGCCCGAGCCCGGCAGGTCGGCGGCAGGGGCGGCGAGAAATGCGAAATAGACCCACGCCAGCGTCGCGAAGCTGACCGCGGTGTAGGCCAGCTGGAACCCGCCCGCGCCGAGGGCCTTCACCATGGGTCCGCGAAGCGGGTGAGACATGGCGAAGTGCGAGCCGACAAAGGCAATGTTCGCCGCGATGAGTGCGATGATGTTCCCGTCCATGGCGCGCAGCCTAACATGGGTTGGGGCGGCGCGCCTAGCGGGGCTGCGTCACATGGCCACGGTTTCGCTGGCGAGACCGGTCGGCACGATGGTCGCCTGCGCAGCGGCGACATGGACGGGGGCTTCGCCTTCGCTCTCGGCCCAGACATCGGCGCGCACCACCACCTGCCGCTTGCCGGCCTTCACCACCGTGCCCTTCGCCCGCAGCCGCTCGCCCTTTGCGGGGCGGAGGAAGTCGATGGTGTAGCCCCCCGTCACCACGTCACCCGCAACAGAGGCCCCGGCCCAGGCGCAGGCATTGTCCGCCATCAGTCCGACAATCGCGCCATGCGCGAAGCCGTGATGCTGGGTCATCTCGGGGCGCAGGGTCAGCGTAAGTTCGCTTTCCCCCTGCCACACCTTGACCGGCTCGACATCGAGCCAGGCGGAAAAGCCCGACCGCGCGACCGCGACCTTCCTCATGTAGGCGATCGAGGCTTCGGGGCTGTCGAAACGGGTGACGGGTCTGGTCGACATCGCGGCGAGCTCCATTTAGTCTGTAATGCAGACGTTATGCCGCTTGCCAAGCTGCGGCGCAAGTCTGATAATCAGACGGATGAAAACCTACCGCCCCTCCCGTGCTCCCTGCCCCATCGGCCGGGCTGCGCGCCTGCTCGGCGATCGCTGGGTGCTGCTGATCCTGCGCGACGCCTTTCTGGGGGCGGAGCGGTTCGAGGAATTCGTCGACCGCCTCGGCATCAACCGCGCCGCGCTGACCTCGCGGCTCGCGATCCTGCAGGAGGCGGGGCTGATGGTGCGTGAGCCGCCCGAGGGCAAGCGGGCACGCTACATCCTCACCGACAAGGCGCGCGCGCTGGTGCCGCTCTACGAACAGCTCGGTGACTGGAGCGCCCGGCATCTCTATGCCGAGGACGAGCGCCCGGGCCTTTGGCCGCGGGCGTTCGGCGAGGCACGGCCCTAGTCGGCGATCGCGATCAGCTCGACCTTGAACACCAGTGTCGCATTGCCCGGGATCGGCCCGCGCCCGACCGGGCCGTAGGCGAGGTCCGCGGGTATCGCGATCTCGATCGTCTCGCCCACGCCCATCTGCGGGATCGCGAGCTGCCAGCCCTTGACCAGCCGGGCGAGCGGGAAGGTGGCGGGCTGGCCCCGGGCATAGGAGCTGTCGAACACCGTCCCGTCGATCAGCTTGCCCTCGTAGTGGACGGTGACCGTGTCGGAAACCTTCGGCTTCTTCTCCGAGGCGAGATATTTCACCCAGCGCCAGCGGACCCCGCCGTCGATGAAGTGCCAGCCGTCCGCCGCGGTCAGGCCCAGCAGATAGGCCTGCTGCTGGGCGTGCCACGCGGGGCTCTGCGCCCGGGGGTCGGGCGCTGGTTCGGTGTCCTGCGCCTGGGCCGGATGCAGCGCGAGCAGGAACGCGGCGGCAAACGCGGCAAGGGGCTTGGCGGATGCGGTCATCACCAGTCGTAAGCCTTGGGTCGGTCGCTTTCGTCAAGGTCGATGTAGCGATCGCGCAAGCGGGTCTGGTGGTTGGTGAGGTCCTGTTCGCGCCCGTCGATGAACACGCGGGTCGGCACGCTGCCGACTTCGAGCGGATCGCCGGTCCAGATCACCACGTCGCCGAGCGCGCCGGGCTTGAGCACCCCGGCCTTGCCGCCCATGCCGCTGATCTCCGCCGGGACCGAGCTGATCGCGGCGAACGCCCTGCCCCAATCCATTCCCGCTGCGCCCGGCATCTTCGTCAGCGCCACGAGATTGCCCGCGACCTGCTGCAACCGGCGCGGGTTCTGCATCGTGGAAGCATTGATAGCGACCTTCACCCCCGCCTGCGCGAGGCGCCCGGCGTTGGACTGGGTTGCGCCCAGCTGCTCGAAGGTCTCGGGCAGGTCGACGAGGCCGTTGGCGATCACCGGCACCCCGGCGGCGGCGATGTCGGAGGCGACCAGCCAACCCTCGGTCGCGCCGACCAGCACCAGATCGAGCTTCGGATATTCCTGCTTCAGCGCCAGCACGGCGCGGATGTCGGCCATCCGGTCGACCGCGACATAGAGCTTCTGCCGCCCCGTCACGACCGGCACCAGCGCCTCGGCATCGAAGCGCGAGAGCAGCACCGCATCGCCCTTGTCGATGGCGGTGGTCTCGGGGATGGCGGTCTTGCCAACCAGCGCCTGCGCCTCGCGCAGGGCGGCGCGCAGCAAGGCATGGGCCGCCGCGCGGCTGCCCCCGGCCTCGGCCGCCCCGCCTTCGCCGAGGTTGATCATCTGGAAGGCACGCGCCTGCACCACGGGCCGCGCATCCCCGTCGAGATCGATGATCGCGCCCTGGCCTGCGAAGATCGAGCCCGAGGGCAGGGTGGTCGTCGCGGCGCGGGTGATGCCGGCCGCCTTGTGGACAAGGATGTGCTGCGAGGTCGGGTTGATCGCGGTGGAGGCATCGAGCGCCGCGCTGAAGGGCGTGCCGCCCGCGGTGATGTCGTTCGATTCGTCCACCGCCGAGACATCGGCGAGCCCGAGCGTGGTGACGGTGGCGAACAGGCCGGGGGTGACCCAGGCGCCCTTCGCGTCGACGGCATTGCCGCCGGCCGGTGCGCCGCTGGAGGGTCCGGCATAGACGACCTTACCCGCCTGCACGACCACGGTGCCGCCCTCGATCGGGGCGGAACCGTCGCCCAGCACCAGCCGGGCGTTGGTGATCGTCACATCCTGCGCGAGGGCAGGGGCGGCGGCAGCGAGCGCGAGGGCGCTGGCGGCGAGGGGAAGGAGCCGCTTCATTTCACATCTCCTTCACCGGGCTGGCCGAGCTCGAAATCGCTCACCGGGCGGATCTTGGGGTTCATCGCATCGAACATCAGTGCGCCGTCGATCCACACCTTCTCGGGGCGCGAATAGACGCTCAGCGGATCGCCGTTCCACAGCACCACGTCGGCCATCTTGCCCTTTTCGAGGCTGCCGGTCAGGTCGCCGATACCCATCGCCTTGGCGGCGTTCCAGGTGATCCACTGGATCACGGTCGCATCGGGAATGTCGATGCCGAGCCTGAGACCGGCGGCCTGCGCCTTGGCAGCCTCCTGGTTGAGGCGCTGGATGTCGTTCGCGTCGTCCGAATGGATCACCACGCAGGCGCCTTCACGCTGCAGGAAGGCCGCGTTCTCGAGGATCCCGTCGTAGCTTTCCATCTTGAAGCCATACCAGTCGGCCCAAATCGCCGAGCACACGTCGTTCTCGCGCAGGAGATCGCCGATCTTGTAGGCTTCGACGGCGTGGTGGAAGGCGGCGACCTTGTAGCCCATCTCCTTGGCCATATCGAGCACCAGCGCCATCTCGTCGGCACGGTAGCAGTGGTTCTGGATGAGGATCTCGCCCTTGAGCACGCCGACGAGCGTCTCCTTGCCGAGATCGCGCTTGGCCTCGGGGTTGTTGGCGTAGTCGATTGCGGCGAGCCAGGTCTCGCGGTTGACGGCGAGGTTGCCCATCCGGGTCGAGGGCATCCGCCCGCGGCTGCCGTAGACCCGCTTGGGGTTCTCCCCGCAGGCCATCTTCATCGAATAGGGCGCGCCCGGGAACTTCATCCCCTGCATGGTGCGCGAGGGCACGTTCTTGAGCGTGGCCGAGCGCCCGCCCATGAGATTGGCCGAGCCGGGCAGGATCTGGAGGGCGGTGATCCCGCCATTGGCGAGCGCACGGGCGAAGCCCGGGTCCTGCGGCCAGACCGAATGTTCGGCCCAGACTTCCGGGGTGGTCGGCGCGGTTGCCTCGTTCCCGTCGGAATGGGCATCCACCCCGGGCGAGGGATAGTCGCCGAGGTGCGAGTGGATGTCGATGATGCCCGGGGTTACGAACTTGCCGGCGCCGTCGAATACCGCGATGTCGGCCGGGATCGGGGTATCGGGGCCGCCGACCGCGACGATCTTGCCGCCGGACATGAAGACCACGCCGTTCTCGATCATGCCGCCCTTGCCGTCATAGACGGTCGCGCCGCGGATGGCGGTGGCGACGTTGGGGAAGGGCTTGTAGGTCGAGGGGAACACGCCCTCGCTCTCGCGCTTGGCGGCGAGCTTGCCTTCCTGCTTCGCCGCGCCCGATGCGCTGGCGGTGTCGCCCGCGCTCCCCGTGGTGGCGCAGGCGCTCAGCGCGAGGGCGCCGACGAGCGTGGCGAGCAGGCCCGCGCGGGCCCGCCGTGTCTTATCTGCAAACATTCAAACCTCGCGTTTTCCGATTCCCGCTTTGGAACGGAAAACGCGAGGCTTGTCCATGCCGTTGGACGATTTTTGTGTCCGGCTTCGCTTACCCTGCCGGGCGGGTGGCGGGGTGGATGCCCGCCTGCTGCGGCTCGACGCCGACGCCCGCCTGGCCTTCGAGATCATCGCCGACATTGTCGTCGCGAAGCGTGTCGAGGTGCATCAGCTTGCGGATCAGCGGGCTGATCACCAGCACGCCGATGCCGACTGCGACCGCGATCCAGCCGATCTGCGAATAGACGTCGAGCACCACCTGCTGCCCCGCGCCCTCGCCCGAGGCCTTCTCCGAACCCGTCGCCGCCGCGATCAGGCCCGCGGCGAAGTTGCCGGTGGCCGAAGCGAAGAACCAGGTGCCCATGATGAGCGACGCCATGTGCGCCGGTGCCAGGCGGTTCATCGCCGAAAGGCCGACGGGGCTGAGGCACAGCTCGCCGGTGGTGTGGAGCAGGTAGATGAGGAAGATGAACAGCACCGGGGTCGCAACCCCGTTCGCCGCGCCCGCCACCAGCACCAGGAAGCCCGCGCCCAGTTGCATCAGCGCCAAGCCGAACTTGGCCGGGGCCGAGGGCTCCAGTCCCTTCTTGCCGAGCCATGTCCACGCCGCCGCGAAGACGGGGGCGAGCAGGACGATATAGGCCGCATTGACCGACTGGAACACCGAGGCCGGAACCTCGAAGCCGAAAATCGTGCGATCGACATGGCGGTCGGTGTAGAGATTGAGCGACGAACCGGCCTGTTCGAACAGCGCCCAGAACAGGATCGAGCCGAGGATCAGGAACATGGCGGCGAAGATGCGGTCGCGGTCGTGCGGTTCGAGCTTCACCACCGCGGTGAACAGGACATAGGCCACGAGCAGCAGGCCGAACCCGCCGAGCAGGTAGCCGACCACGGCCTGGTTCTGCACCATCCACCAGCACGCGCCGACCGCCGCCACGCCGACGGCGTAGAGGCCCCATTCGGTGCCCTTGGCGAGCGCCTTGGGCGGCTCGCCGCGGCCGAGCAGCAGCGGCTTGAAGCCGACGAACACGATCAGGCCCAGCAGCATCCCCACGCCCGCCGCGCCGAAGCCGTAGGCCCAGCCGTAGGTCTCGCCGAGATAGCCGCACAGCAGCGAGCCGAGGAACGCGCCGAGGTTAATCCCCATGTAGAAGATCGTGTAGGCCCCGTCGCGCCGCACGTCGGTGCGCGGGTAGAGCTGGCCGACGATCACCGAGATGTTCGCCTTCAGGAAGCCCGAGCCGACGATGATGAAGGCGAGCGCCAGCCAGAAGATGCTGAGGCTGGCGGCATCCTGTCCGCCATTGCCCTCGAAGCCCATCAGGAAGTGCCCGAAGGTCAGCAGCACCGCCCCGTAGGTCACGGCCTTTCTCTGCCCGAGATACCTGTCGGCGAGATAGCCGCCGAGCACCGGGGTGATGTAGACCAGGGCGGTATAGGCGCCATAGATCACGCCCGCCTGGCTGTCGGAGAACAGCCAGTGCTTGGTGAGGTAGAAGATCAGCAGCGCCCGCATGCCGTAGTAGGAGAAACGCTCCCACATCTCGGCGAAGAACAGGACGAACAGACCCTTGGGGTGGCCGAGGAAAGTCCCGGCGCTGTCCCCGTGCGGAAGATCGGCGGTGGCCATGTCAGATAGAATCCCTGAAGTGCGCCCCTCCCGGGCGCGGTCCCATGGCGGGGCAACCTAGCGCCTCTGTCGCCTGTGTGAAGCTTTTGTTTCGGGTGTAACCGGATTACCCCCTGCCTTGACCGCATGGCTGTATTATGGCACTGATGCACCCTGCAAGGGACACTGCCGCCATGAACCCCAACCGCCCCGTCTATCTCAAGCTGCGCGACCAGATCGCCGCGGCGATCATCGACGGGGTCTATGCCGAAGGCGCGATGCTCCCCTCGGTGCGGGCGCTCGCAGCGGAGCAGGGGGCGAACCCGCTGACCGTCGCCAAGGCCTACCAGCAGTTCCAGAACGACGGACTGGTCGAGGTGCAGCGCGGGGTCGGCATGTATGTCGTGCGCGGTGCCGCCGAACGCCTGCGGGCGGCCGAGCGCGAGGCCTTCCTGCGCGAGGAATGGCCCGAGATCCGCAGCCGCATGGCGCGGCTCGGCCTTGATCCGGCAGACCTTGCGCTCGTCTCTTGAGCGGAATACAACTTACAACAGTATCGGTTGCGGTGGGATCCCGTAATGCGACGCTTTGTATACAATTGTAGTCGTCGGGATTGCATCTGTGCCCGGGCTGCGATTAAAGGGGGCGCCTCACGGGTCGGAGGCGAGTTGAGGAAAACGACGGGGTAACCCGCATTGGCGACGTGATGTGGCGGCTCGACCGTCACGGGCGTCGGGAGATCGCCATGATCAGATCCGAATTGCTGCAGGAACTGCACAAGGACAATCCAGACCTTCGCGCCGACGAGATCGAGCAGGTCGTTGATATCTTTTTCGACGAGATCGCACAGCGTCTGGCTGAGGGGGGCCGGGTCGAGCTGCGCGGTTTCGGTGCCTTCTCGACCCGCGAGCGCGAGGCGCGCAGCGGCCGTAACCCCCGCACTGGGGAAACGGTCGACGTGCCGTCGAAGCGCGTGCCCTACTTCAAGGCCGGCAAGGAAATCCGCGAGCGGCTGAATAAGTAGGGGGCGCCTCCGCGCCCCCCTCCTCGGTGCGGTTCCAAGCCCTGCCGGCTTGGGCACCTGCGGCTCGCGCGCGTGCGCTCGCGTCCGCTTTGCGACCAGGATCAGTGCATCAGACCAAGAACCGCGCTGCCTCGGCTCGCCAACGGACGGGCCGCAAGCGCGAACCCGCGCCCGCAGGTGCCCCGAAGCGCAGCGAAGGGAAGGCACCGAGGACGAGGGCGCGGAGGCGCCCTCGCAAACAAACTACGCAGCGCGCGGCATCGGTTCGTCATGTGCGAGGCCCGGGACGGGCAGCGCGCGTTCCTCGCCGAGCGCGGTGAAGACCAGCTCCGTCAGGCGCTCGGTCCCGCCGCTCAGGCTCATGTCGACCGGCACCATGCCGAGCGCCGCCATCTCGTCGAGCTCCTCGGGGCCGGGCACGGCGATGATCCGCGCGACGTCCGGCATCCGCTGCGCCGCCAGCGGGGTGAGCTCGCGCGACACGTCGGTCACACCGGTCGCCACCACCAGCACCCGCCGCCGGTCGATCCCGATCGCGTCCCAGCTGCGCGGATCGCCGGGATTCGCCCGGTGGACGTGGTAACCGTCGGCCAGCGCCATCTGGAACCGGTCGTGATCGGCCTCGAGCGCGAGGTAGCCGATATCGTTGAACGCCAGCGCATCGGCCACCGCACGACCTGCCGATGTCATGCCGATGATCAGCACCGGCGCATCGTCACCCGCCAGCTTCATGTCGGCCGGACCCCGCCGCAGCCGTCCGGCCAGCTTGCGGCCGAGATTCGAGACCATCGGCGTCACCGCCAGGCTGATTGCGATCGCGGTGACCATCGCCGAGACGAGCCGCGGTTCGGCCAGTCCCGCGACCGCCGGCAGGGCCAGCAGCACCAGCGTGAACTCGCTCCCCTGCCCGAGCAGGAAGCCCAGCTGGATCGACCCCGGCACCGACCAGCGATTGAGCAGGCCAGCGCCGACGTTGAAGGCGCATTTGAGCGCGATCATGCCCGCCGTCATCCCGACCACCAGCATCCAGTCCTGCGCCAGCAGCGCCGGATCGATCGACAGGCCGACCGAGATGAAGAAGAACGAGAGAAACAGCCCGCGAAAGGCGTCGATCTCGGTCTGGACGAGGATGCGATAGCGCGAATCGGCGACCGCCATCCCGCCGAGGAAGGCACCCAAAGTCAGCGACAGGCCCGCCATCCCCGTCGCCCAGCCCGCCGCCAGCGCGATGAACAGGGCCGTGGCGGTATAGACCTCGGTGGTGCCAGCGCGGGCGATCAGGCCGAACAGCGGTTCGGTCAGGTAGCGGGCGAAGAGCACGGCAATGGCGAAGGCGGCAAGCGCCTTGCCCCCCGCAAGACCCAGCGCCGGGGCCAGCGCCCCGCCGCCCGCGAGCGCGCCTGCCGTCACCAGCAGCAGGATCGCGGCGATATCCTGGAAGATCAGGATCGATTGTGCCGCGCGCCCCACCGGGCAATCCTCCTGCCCGCGCTCGCGGATCAGGCCGATCACGACGGCGGTGGAGGAAAGCCCCATGCCGAAGCCCGCGATCACCGCGAAGGCCGGCGGCAGGCCGAGCGCCCAGAACAGCGCGGCAAAGCCCCCGCCCGCGACCAGCATCTGCAACGCCCCGAAGCCGAAGATGTTGCCCGCCTCGGCCCGGATCCGCCCGAGCGAGAAGTGCAGCCCGAGGTTGAACAGCAGGAACATCACACCCGCCTCGGCCATCGCGGCGACCACGGGGCCGCTGAACTCGCCTGCCATCCCGAGGCTGGCGAGCCCGAGGCCGAGGCCGAGATAGCCGACGATCGGGTTCAGCCGCAGCGCCCGGCTGGCGAGCGCCGCCCCGATGCCGAGCCCCAGCAGCGTGATCGCCGGCTGGATCGTCGCCACCACCGAATGCGCGTCTGATGCTTCGCCCGCCATGCCGGTCCCTGTCTTGCAGCAATGGCTTGGAGATGGGGCATGGGCGGCCCGCTGGCAAGCGCCCGGCCCTGGCTCTGGCCATACCGCGATGATCTGTGGCAAGGGCGTGAGCCATGCGGGCGTGGCGGAATGGTAGACGCCGGGGACTTAAAATCCCCTGATCCTTGATCGTGCGGGTTCGAGTCCCGCCGCCCGTACATGGCGCCGGGCATGCCCCGGGCACGCGAATGCGTCGAGAAGATGCCGCGCATTATCTTCGCCTTAACGCCTTGTCCTTCATGCCGTAGCCGAAGCATGGGGCCGCCTTGCCCCGTGCATGTCTCGCCAGTGCCAGGACCAGGGGCTGACGGGTTGGGACAATTGGCATGGATTCAGCGACGCATACCGCACGTCTTGAACCGACACCCGACACGCCGGGCGCAGAACAGCGCGCCGCGCCGCGCTTCACGCTGCTGATCCGCGCGGCGAAGCTGGTGTCGGCACAGGGCGAGTTCGTCTGCGTGATCCGCGACGTTTCGGAAACCGGCGTGAGCGTGCGCCTTTTCCACGCCCTGCCGGGCTGCAAGGACTTCGCGTTGCACATGCCCGCAGGCGCGGTCTACGAGATTTCCCGCGTGTGGGAGAAGGGCAACGAAGCCGGCTTCACCTTCACCGAGGCGGTCGAGGTCGAACGGCTCGTCAACGAATCGAGCGAATACCCCAAGCGGGGCCTCAGGCTCGGCCTGTGCTTCCCGGTGACGATCAACGTTCTGGCAGGCAGCTTCGAGGCGGTGGTGGAGAACCTCTCGCAGCAGGGTGCCCGCCTGACCTGCGACCGCCTGCTGGCGATCGACCAGACCGTGCGGCTCGCCATGCCCGACCTCTCCGGCAAGCCGCGCGAGGTGCGCGCCAAGGTGCGCTGGCGGCGCGAGCAGCATTACGGCGTGGTGTTCGACGATACCTTCACCCTCGGCGATTTCGCGCGGCTGGCGGCGCTGCTCCAGGCCCCGGCGCTGCTCGCGGACAGCTAGGCGGGCACGAATTTCAGCGCCACGCCGTTGATGCAGTGGCGCTTGCCGGTGGGCTTGGGCCCGTCCCCGAAGATGTGCCCGAGATGCCCGCCGCAATCGGCGCAGTGCACCTCGGTGCGGGGATAGCCGATCAGGTAGTCGGTCGAGGTGCCGACCGCGCCCTTGTCGATCGCCTGCCAGAAGCTCGGCCAGCCGGTGCCGCTGTCGTATTTGGTGGCGGAGGAATAGAGCGGGTTCGCGCAGCCGGCGCACACGAAGGTGCCCTTGCGCTTCTCCTTGTTCAGCGGCGAGGTGAAGGCGCGTTCCGTCCCCGCCTCGCGCAGCACGTAGAACTGCTCGCGGGAGAGGACCTTCTTCCACTCCGCCTCGCTCCGGCCTTTGGGGAAGGTCTTGGCCTCGGCAGGCGCCGCCCCGCAGGCGCTGACGAAGGGCAGCATCCCGGCAAGTCCGGCGCTGGCGGCCATCAGGCGGCGGCGGCTGAGAAGGGGCAGGCGCATGGGTGTCTCCGTGGGTGGGGGCGAAATGCCCCCGCCCCCCATTTACGTCGAAAACCGGCCCCGGGTTTCACCCCGCTCAGAAAGTCGTGATCTCGACCTCGAGCTTGCGGAAGCCGTGGACGAAGTTCGCCCGCACCCGCTCGACATCGCCCGCGACGTGCACGCGCATCCGGCGCTTGTGCATCTCCTCGAGCAGCACGCGCAGCTGGAGTTCGGCGAGGCGCGCGCCCACGCAGCGGTGGATGCCGTAGCCGAAGGCGAGGTGGCGGCGGGCGTTCTCGCGGGTGATGTCGAGCTTGTCGGGGTTCTCGAACACCTCCTCGTCGCGGTTGGCGCTGATGTACCACAGCACCACCTTGTCGCCCGCCTTGATCTGCTGGCCGAAGACCTCGGTGTCCTCGGTGCAGGTGCGGCGCATGTGGGCGAGCGGGGTCTGCATCCGCAGGCATTCCTGCACCGCGTTGGGGATGAGCTCGGGCTGCTCCTCGAACAGCTTGCGCTGGTCGGGGAACTTGTCGAGCGCATGGATGATCCCGCTCATGGTGTTGCGGGTGGTGTCGTTGCCGCCGACGATCAGCAGCACCAGATTGCCCATGAACTCCTCGGGGCTCATCTGGTTCATCGCCGGCGAGTGGATCATCATCGAGATGAGATCGCTGCCCGGCTCCTTGTCCATCGTGCGCTCGATCCACAGCGACTGGAAATAGGCCGCCATCTCCTGGAGGATGCTCCAGCGCAGATCGTCGAGCGCGCGGATCGAGCCGAGTTCGGTGTCGCCCGACCAGTCCGACCAGAAGGTGAGCAGGCGGCGGTCTTCCCAGGGGAAGCCGAAAAGGATCGCGAGCATCCCGGTGGTCAGCTCGATCGAGACCGTGTCGACCCAGTCGAACACCTGCCCGCGCGGCAGCGAATCGAGCAGTTCGCCGGTGCGCTGGCGGATTTCGGCTTCCATGTCGGTGACCGCCGAGGGCGTGAACTTGGGCGCGACGGTGCGGCGCTGGCCGGTGTGCTGCGGGCGGTCCATCGCGATGAACATCGGCAGCTCGCGCCGCTCGCCGTCACGCGCGGCCAGTTCCTCCTCGCTGAGGCGGTTGAGGATGGTGATGCCGCCATGCTCCCAGCTCGACGAGAAGATCTCGGGCAGGGCCTCGATATGCTGGATCGCCTTGTGGCCGACGACCGCCCAGTAGGGGCCGAAGGGGCTGTCGGGGATCCAGTGGAGCTGGCCCGCGGCGCGCATCTCGGCGAAGACGGGCTGCCAGCGGTCCTCGAAATAGATGTCCGAGCGGCTCACATCCCACGGGTGGGTGTGCTGGAGGCGCTCTTCCGGGTGGGCGGCGAAATGGGCCTTGAGCGCCTCGTAGGAGGAAGGCTCGCGGCGCACCTGCGGGCGCTGGATCCCGGGCGTCGGGGGGGCAATCGTGGCCATGTCTGTCTCCCGTCAGGCGGCCTCTTGATGGGGCCGCTCCGTACGAGTCGTAGTCTGACGCAACTTACAGCAATGTCAATATCGGTTTCGATTCGGAACCGATCACGCGGCAAGACGCCCCTTGCGGCTCTTGTCGCGGCCCGCGCCGCCCGATTTCATCACCCGCTTGCGGAACAGCAGCGATCCGCCCTTCACCAGCACCAGCACGGCAACGGCCTGCCAGGCGAGCGCCAGCGCGTGGGTCCACAGGGCGGGCTCCATCGCCGCCCGCGCCAGCATCGCGAAGGGCGAGGACAGCGGGAAAGCGATGGCCGCCATCTCCAGCGCGGAACCCGGCTGCTTGATCGTGTAGGCGGCAAGGAAGAACACCATCAGCTGGAGCATGGTGACCGGCATCGACAGCGTCTGCACCTCGCGCACCGAGGTCGCCATCGAGCCGATGGTGAGGAACAACGCGCCGAGCAGCAGATAGGCCATCGCGAAATAGACGACGCCCAGGACCACGAACAGCGGCCAGCCGACGGCGGGGGCGGGGAGGTTGGCGGGGTCGAAGCCCGTCACCTGCGTGATCGCATCGCCGCCGGCCGTCCACAGCCCGAAGGCAGCAAGGCCCCACACCGCGATGCCGACAAAGGACACCGCCAGCATGGCGAAGAGCTTGCCCATGAACACCGCGTCCATCGGGATCGCCGCGGCGAGGATCTCGATGATCTTGTTCCCCTTCTCCTCGACGAGGTTGGAGAGCACCATGCCCGCCAGCAGCATCGTCAGCAGGAACAGCAGCATCTGCGCGATCTGCGCGGTCTGGATGCGGGTGGTGCGTTCCGATGCGGCGCTGGTGGCGACCGCCTCGGTGGCGACGGCGGGGAAGCTGGCGGGCTCGGCGGCGAGGGCATGGCCGGCGATCAGGCCGACGGGCCCTTCCCAGCGCGCGATCTGGCCTTCGGTGCCGACGAGCCGCGGCGCAGCGAGCGTGCCGGTGACGATCGCCGCGTAATTCCCGCGCCGCGCCTCCATGAAGCCGCGCGCGTCGAAGGCAGCGCCCTGCGCGGCCTCGGGCACCTGCTCCAGCAAGGGGAGCGCCCGGCCGAGCTGCGGGGAGAGCCGCTCGGCGGTGGCGATCATCGCGGCGTTGTCCTGCTGGCTCATGGCGAGCCCCACCTCGATGCTGACTGCCTCGCGCTGCACCTCGCCGCCGATGCTGCCGGCGAGCCCGCCGACGATCACCGGGAACAGCGGGCCGAGCAGGAAGAACAGGAAGGCGCGGCTGAACAGCACCGCCACGAAATCGCGCCGGGCGATCACCCAAGCGGCCTCGAGAGCCGAGAGGCGCGAACGGGTGTGCTCGCTCATGCGCGGTCCCCTTCGTTGTCGGCCTGAAGCTGGCGCGCCGCGGCCTCGCCCGCGATGGCGACGAAGGCATCGTGCAGCCCGGCGCGCTCGATCGACAGGGAGAGGATCCCCGCCTCGCCTTCGATCAGGCTCTTGAGCAGCGGCTCGATGCCGGTTTCGGGCAGCGGAAAGTGGAAGAAATCGCCGTTGCGGCGGGTCTCGGGCGGCAGGGCGGCCATCCATGCCCCCTCGCGCGCCCGGGTCTCGAGCCGGACCTGCGCCGGGATCCGGTCGCGCGCCGCCTCGACCGAACCGGCATAGGGCACCTTGCCCCCGGCGATGATCGCGACGCCCTCGCACAGGCGCTCGGCATGGTGAATGACGTGGGTGGAGAAGATCACCGTCACCCCGTCATCCGCCAGCGCGCGGATCATCATCTCGAGCTTGCCCTGGTTGATCGCGTCGAGGCCCGAGAAGGGCTCGTCGAGCACCACCAGCCGGGGATTGTGCACCAGCGTGCCGAGCAGCTGGACGGTCTGCGCCATGCCCTTGGAAAGCTGGCGGATCTGGCGGTCGGCGGCGTGACCGAGGCCGTGGCGTTCGAGCAGTTCCACCGCTCGCGCGCGGCCCTCCTTCAGGGGCAGGCCCCGCAGCGCGCCCATGAAGGCGATCGCCTCGACGCATTTCATCGCGGGGTAGAGGCCGCGCTCTTCGGGGAGGTAACCGATCAGCCGGCCGATATCGTGGGGGCGGTCATGACCGAAGACGCGGCGCACGCCCTCGTCCGGGTCGATGATGCCGAGCAGCATCCGCAAGGTCGTGGTCTTGCCCGCGCCGTTGGGGCCGAGGATGCCGTAGATCGCGCCCTCGGGCACGGCGATGTCCACCCCGTCGACCGCGCGCGTGCCGTCGAAGCTCTTGACCAGCCCGCGCGCCTCGATCGCGAGGGGACGCGCGTCGGCGGGCACGGCGCTGAAGCCACCCGCGTGATTGCCCGAAAGGGTGTGTTCGCTTACCGCCATGTCCATGACATAGGCGGTTAGCCGTCAGGATTAAACGGAGGCCCTTCCGAACATGGTTAATGCCCCCGCAAGCCTTGCCCTCCGGGTGCAGGAGCGGGCGCTCGCCACTGGCTTCGCGGCCTGCGGGATCGCGGGCGCGGGCGAGGACCCGTTGCGCGCCGCCCGGCTGGAGGAATGGCTGGGCGAGGGGCACCACGGCTCGATGGAGTGGATGGAGACGCGCCTTGCGCACCGCCGCTCGCCGCAGGGGCTGTGGCCCGAGGCGAAGAGCGTGATCGCGCTCGGCATGAGCTATGCCCCGGCGGCCGATCCGCTGGCGCTCGAAGGGTCGGCGGAGCACGCCCGCATCTCGGTTTACGCGCAGGGCCGCGACTATCACGATGTGGTGAAGAAGCGGCTGAAGGCGCTTGCCCGCTGGCTCGTGGACGAGGTGCCGGGATCGCAAGTGAAGGTCTTCGTCGACACCGCGCCGGTGATGGAAAAGCCGCTGGGCGAGGCGGCGGGGATCGGCTGGCAGGGCAAGCACACCAACCTCGTCAGCCCCACCCACGGGAGCTGGCTGTTCCTCGGCGCGATCTACACGACTTTGGATCTGGCGCCCGCCGAGCCGCACCGCGACCAGTGCGGCAGCTGCCGCGCCTGCCTCGACGCGTGCCCGACGAACGCCTTCCCCGCGCCCTACCGGCTCGATGCGCGGCGCTGCATTTCCTATCTCACCATCGAGCACAAAGGGCCGGTTCCGGAGGAATTCCGCGAGGCGCTCGGCAACCGCATCTATGGCTGCGACGATTGCCTCGCGGTGTGCCCGTGGAACAAGTTCGCCTCCGCCGCCCAGGCGATGCAGGAGTTCCTCCCCCGCGCCGAACTGGTCGCCCCGCGGCTCGGCGAGCTGCTGGCATTGGACGATGCGGGGTTCCGGGCGCTGTTCTCCGGTTCGCCGATCAAGCGCATCGGGCGCGACCGGTTCATCCGCAACTGCCTCTATGCGGCGGGGAACAGCGGGAACCGGGCGCTGGCGGCGCAGGTGGAGTTGCTGACGCAAGACCCCGATCCGGTCGTGGCCGAGGCAGCGGAATGGGCGCTGGCGCGGCTCAGATAAGGTCCTTCAGCGCCACCTCGGGATCGGCCAGCAGCGCGGGATCGATCTTGCCGGCCCCGCTCTCGAGCAGCTTCCGCGCCTGCACATAGTCCTTCATCGTGCCCACGCAGTCGAAGGCGATCGGCACCCCGGCCTTGAGGTAGACGACGGTGAACTTGCGGTCCGCCGGATCGCCGCGCAGCACGGTAGCATCGAAGCCGAGGCTGAGGCCTGCCGTCTGGAGCTTGAGGTCGTACTGGTTCGACCAGAACCACGGAAGCGCGTGATAGGGCTCCTTCTCGCCCATGATCGCCTTCGCCACGGTGTTCGCCATGTCATGCGCGTTCTGCACGGATTCGAGCCGGATCACGGCATTGTCCGCGAAAGGGTTGGCGTGGGCGGCGCAGTCGCCGATGGCGTAGATGTCATCGAGGGTGGTGCGGCAGCAGAAATCGACGTCCACCCCGTTCGAGCCGGCTGCCCCTGCCGCGATCAGCGGGGCGACGGCGGGCACGATGCCGATGCCGACCACCACCATGTCACAGGGCACTTCCTCGCCGCTGTCCAGCCGGACGCCGGTCACGCGGTCGTCGCCCAGCACTGCGTTGACCCCGGTCGAGAGGCGCACGTCGACGCCCTGCCGGCGGTGTTCCTGCGCATAGAAGGCGGACAATTCCTCGCCCGCCACCCGCGCGAGCAGGCGGGGGAGCATCTCGACCAGCACCACCTCGCTGCCGAGTTTCCTGAGCACCGCGGCCGCCTCGAGCCCGATATAGCCGCCACCGATCACCACGGCGCGCTTCGCTCCGTCGGCGAGGGCCTGCATCATCGCGTCGGCATCGGACTTGTCGCGCACGTAGAAGACGCCCGGCAGCACCGCGCCCGGCACCGGCAGGCGGCGCGGATCGCCGCCGCCCGACCAGATCAGCTTGCGATAGGTCACCTGCCCCCCGTCCGAGAGGGTCAGGCGGTGCGCCTGCGGGTCGATCGCGGTCACCGCCGCGCCGAGCCTGAGGCCGATGTCCTTCTCCGCCCAGAACTTCTCGGGCCGGATCATGATCCGCTCGAAGCCCTTGTCCCCGGCGAGATATTCCTTGGAAAGCGGCGGGCGTTCGTAGGGCGGCGCATCGTCGCGCCCGATCATCAGGATCGTGCCCTCGTGCCCGTGCTGGCGCAGGGCGATCGCCGCCTGGGCCCCGCCGTGCCCGGTGCCGACGATCACCACGTCGGCGTGCTGGTGGTTGGATGCCATGCTCTGCCTATGCCCCTCCGGCTCAATGCGGCCCTTGATGTGGCGCAAATTGCCGGAGGGTCAAGGTAGCGTTTGTGTGTCGGACCGCCCGCCCCGCCTCCCCGCCCGGCCACCATAACATAGTGGTACCATTGGTGGCCGGGCGGGGAGGTGGGGCGGGAGGTCTGCGCCGCGCATAGGCGCGGCCGCAATTCACCGCTCCAGCAGGTTCCTCGCCTGGCTGGCGATCTGGGCGAGCATCGCCGCGCCGACCGGCGGGCGCGCCTGCGCCCGGGCGATCATCGCGCGGAACTGCGCCACGCCCGCGGCATTGCGCTCGGCCCAGGCGTCGACCGCGCCGCGCGGATCGTCCTTGCCGGCCTTGCTGCGCATCAGCCGCCGCAGGAACTCGATCCGCATGTGCTGGAAATCGCGCGCGAGGCCAGAGACCAGCAGCCGCTCCCACACGTCCGACGGGCTCATGTGCGCCGCCGTGCCCTGCGCCCAGTCGAGCCCCAGCCGGGTGCCGATGTCGGTGAAGGCATGGGTGAGCAGCTTGGCGTCGATTCCCGTCGCGCGCGCGGCCTGGGCAAGGCCCACCGCGCCGTCGAAATCGAACAGGCCCGCAACCTGCGCCGCGAGCGCCTCAGAGGCACCGGCCGCGACGAAGTCGTGCTGGAGCGCCTGCGAGCGGGCGCGCGGCTCCGCGGTGAGCAGCTCCTCGCGCGCGCCGACCAGCATGGCTACACCCTCGGCCAGATCGCCGATCATCGCCCCAGCCGCGATCGAGCCCGCAGCCGTGCGCAGCACGTCGCTTATCAGGTTGCCGACCGCCGCCGCCAGCCGGTCGAACAGCGCGAGTCGGACGGCTTCCGGCATGGCGGCCTCCTCGAGAGCGCGCCACAGCGGCTCGAGCCCGAACAGGCGCTCTGCCACCACGAAGGCGGCCGCGACCTCGGCGAGGCCCACGCCTTCCTCCTCGGCGAGTTCGAAGGGATGGACCATGCCGAGCCGGTTGACGATGCGGTTGGATAGGCTCGTCGCGATCATCTCGCGCCGCAGCCGGTGGCCCTTGATCTCGGCGGCGTAGGTCTTGCGCATCGCCGAGGGGAAGCGCGCGAGCAGCACCGGTTCGAGCACCGGATCGTCGGGCAGCCCGCTCGCCTCGATCGCGTCCTGCAGCGCGAGCTTGGCCGAGGACAGCAGCACCGCCAGTTCGGGGCGGGTCAAGCCCTGCCCGTCGGCGGCGCGGCGGGCGAGGGTCTCGCCGTCGGCCAGCCCCTCGGTGCGGCGGTCGAAATCGCTGACCTCCTCCAGACGCTCGATCAGGCGGACATAGGACGCGGTCGCCCCCGGCCCGCCGATTTCGGCCACCGACAGGGCGAGCGCCTGGAGCCGGTTGTCCTCGAGCACCAGCGCGGCGACCTCGTCGGTCATCGCGGCGAGCAGCGTGTTGCGCTTCTTCTCGGTGAGCTTGCCCGAGGCCGTGGCGGCGGCCAGCGCGATCTTGATGTTGACCTCGTTGTCCGAGCAGTCGACCCCGGCGGAGTTGTCGATGAAGTCGGTGTTGATCCGCCCGCCCCCGAGCGAGAAGGCGATCCGCCCGGCCTGGGTGACGCCGAGGTTGGCGCCTTCGCCGATCACCCGCGCGCGGACCTCGTCGGCATTGACGCGCAGCGCGTCGTTGGCCGGATCGCCGACCTGGAGGTGGTTCTCGTGGCCGGCCTTCACATAGGTGCCGATGCCGCCGAACCACAGCAGGTCCACCGGCGCCCGCAGGATCGCGCTGATCAGCGCCTCGGGCTCGATCTCCTTGACGTCGAGGCCGAGCACGTCGCGCGCCTGCTTCGACAGCTTGATCACCTTGGCCGAGCGCGGGAACACGCCGCCGCCCTTGGAGATCAGCGTCTTGTCGTAATCCTCCCAGCTCGAGCGCGGCAGCTCGAACATCCGCTTGCGCTCCTTCCAGCTGGCGAGCGGATCGGGCGAGGGGTCGATGAAGATATGGCGGTGATCGAAGGCGGCGACGAGCTTCAGCGCCTTCGACAGCAGCATCCCGTTGCCGAAAACGTCGCCCGACATGTCGCCGCAGCCCGCGACGGTGATCGAGTCCTTCTGGACGTCGATCCCCATCTCGCGGAAGTGGCGCTGGACGCTCACCCAGGCCCCACGCGCGGTGATGCCCATCGCCTTGTGGTCGTAGCCGTTCGAGCCGCCGCTGGCGAAGGCGTCATCCAGCCAGAAATCGCGGCCCTGCGCGATGCCGTTGGCGATATCGGAGAAGGTCGCGGTGCCCTTGTCGGCGGCGACCACGAAATAGGGGTCCTCCCCGTCGAGCACCTGCACGCTCTCCGGGTGCACCACGCGCCCGTCGGCGATGTTGTCGGTGACCGACAGCAGGGTGCGGATGAAGATCTCGTAGGCGGCGCGGCCCTCCGCGGCCCACCCCTCGCGGTCGAGCGCGGGCGAAGGGAGCTGCTTGGGATAGAACCCGCCCTTGGCGCCCGTGGGCACGATCACCGCGTTCTTGACCCGCTGGGCCTTCATCAGGCCGAGGATCTCGGTACGGAAATCATCGCGCCGGTCGGACCACCTGAGGCCCCCGCGCGCCACCGCGCCCGAGCGCAGGTGGATGCCCTCGACGCGCGCCGAATAGACGAAGATCTCGCGCCACGGAACGGGCTTGGGCAGGCCCGGAACAAGGTCCGAATCGAGCTTGAAGGCGAGCGCCTCGGCGGCCGCCGGCGAGAAGGCGTTGGTGCGCAGCACCGCGCCCATCACCGCGCGGTAGAGGCGCAGCAGGCGGTCGTCATTGATCGCGGTGACCTTGGCGAGGCCGCGGCGGAAGGCGCTCTGGGCCTCGGCCAGCGCCGCATCCCGGTCGCCCGCGAAGGCCGGATCGTGGCGCGCCTCGAACAGCGCGATCATCGCGCGGGTCACCTGCGGCGCACCGGCGAGGGCATCGACGACGGTGTAGATGGTGTAGCTCACCCCGGTCTGGCGCAGGTAGCGGTAAATCGCGCGCAGCCAGTTGGCCTCGCGCGGGAGCAGCCCGGCGGCGGGCACCAGCCGGTTGAAGGGATCGTCCTCCGCCGCGGCGTTGAGCACGTCGGCGATCGCCCCCTCGATCAGCGCGGTGCGATCGAGCAGCGCCGACGCATCGCGGCCGGCGGGCAGCGTCAGCAGGAAATCGTGGATCGACCCGAGCGAGGCATCGGTGAGGAAGGTCGGCACCTCGGCGAGCACCCGGAAGCCGAAATTCTCGAGCGCCGGCACCGCATCCGACAGCGCCAGCGCGCCGCGGGTGAGATAGACCTTGAGCCGCAGCCGGTCGGGCCCGTCGGCGTTCATCCGGTAGAGCCGCACGGCACGCGCGGTCTCGCCCTCGCCCATCGCCAGGCCGCGCAGCTTGGCGATGTCGAGCGCGGCCTCCTGCGGGCCGTAGGTGACGCGGTAGCCGGTCGGGAAGGCCGGGGCATAGCGGCTCGCGAGCGCGGCGGCGCGCCCTTCGTCCTCGTGCGCGGCGAGGTGGGTCGCCACCGCCTCGTTCCAGCCGCGCAGCAGATCGACCAGCTGCGCCTCGATCGCCGCCTCGTCGGGCAGGTCGGGGCAGCCGCGCACGTCGATGAGGAAGCGCAGCAGCGCGAGCGTGCTGCTTTCCACCTCGAGGCTCCAGTCGAGCAGCGCCGCTCCGGGCGTTCCCAGCAGCATCGCCTGGATCTGCAGGCGCACATCGGTCGAAAGCTGGTCGCGCGGCAGCCAGACGAAGGCGAAGACGTGCCGCTCGAGGATCGCGGGCACCATGATGAGGCGCGGGCGCGGACGATCGATCAGCGCCATCTTGGCGGTCACGAGATCGGCCACGCGAACCGGATCGAAGGCGGTGAGCAGGTCGTTGGGCAGCGAGGTGAAGGCGTGCACCAGCGCCTTGCCGTTGTGGCCGGCCGGATCGAAGCCGAGACGCGTGGTGATGTCCTGCACCATGGCGCGCAGCACCGGCACTTCGCCCGGGCGCTCGTTCATCGCGGCGCTGGTCCACAGGCCGGCGTGGATCGACAGCGCGGCGATGCGCCCTTCTTCGCGGAGCGGCACGATGAACAGGTCGAGCGGGCTGGCGCGGTGGACGCGGGCCTGGACGTTGGACTTGATCGCCAGCAGGGCGCGGGGCGTGCCCTCGGCCTCCTGCCGGTCGAACCATTCGAAGGCGCGTTCGTAGGACACCTCGGCGAGCAGTTCCTGCGCCGAGGCGCGGCAGATGCCGAGCCGCTCGGTCGAGGAGCCGTCGCGGCGACGAGTCATGTGGCCAAGCTGGGTCAGCATCCCGCCCCCCAGCCACGCCAGCAGCGCGCCCGCCTCGGCATCGAGCGCGCCGACGCGCCCGGCATCGGCGGCCATCGCCGCCTGCATCGCCGGCCAGTCGGCGACCGCCGCATGGACATCGCCGAGCGTCGTGCGCAGCGCCTCGACGAGGTCGCGGCGCTGGCGGGCATCGGCGCGCGGGGTCTCGATATAGATCAGCGATTCGCGCGCTCCGCCCTTCCCGAGCGCAATGATCACGCCCTCGGCATCGCGCTCGACCGGGACCACGGGGTGCAGCAGCCGGTCGATGGTCAGCCCCTGCGCCGCGATGGCGGCAGCGACCGAATCGACGAGGAAGGGCTGATCGTCGTTGACGATGGCGATGCGCAGGTGGCGGCGTCCGGCGCTGGCGGATTCGATCTGGACGAGTGGCTCGCCCGGGGCGCGGATGGCGGCGGCGGAGAGCAGCCAGGCGGCGGCCTCGTCGAGCGCGGACTTGTCGACCGGCGCGTCGCCGGGCAGCATCGAGGCTTCAAGCGCGGCGCGCAACCCCTTGATCAGAGAACGGTTTCCACCCTTGACCGGCGCGGTGGCGGCGGTTTTCGACCCCATCTTCGGCTCCTGCTCGTCCTGCGTGTCCGGCCTCGTCCCGTGGTAATTTTATTATGCCGGATTGTTGTTATCGTGTTTGCTCGCGATACGCCTTTCCCCCCGGGCAAGGCAAGCGCGATGATCGCTCAGACTGCCGGAACGGTCTGGCAGGCTTCCATCGTCAGTTCGAGACTGCGGATGCGCGCCTCCGGATCATAGGTCGCGCCGCAGAGCATGATCTCGTCCGCGCCGGTGCGCTGCACGAAGGCGGCGATGCCCTCGCGCACCTGCGCCGGCGTGCCGACGGCGGCGGCCTGTCCGTGATGGGCGAGCATCGCCTGCGCGGCGGCGGGCAGCGTCTCGGCGTAGCCCTGCACCGGAGGCGGCAGCTTGCCGGGGTTGCCCGAGCGCAGCCGCACGAAGCTCTGTTGCTGCGAGGAGGCGATCAGCCGCGCCTCGGCTTCGGTGTCGGCGGCAAAGACGTTCATCGCGACCATCACGTGCGGGCGGTCCAGCGCCTCGGAGGGCTGGAAGTCGCGGCGGTAGACGGCAAGCGCGGCATCGAGGTGATCGGGCGCGAAGTGCGCGGCGAAGGCATAGGGCAGGCCGAGCTTGGCGGCGAGCTGCGCTCCGAACAGGCTCGATCCGAGCATCCACAGCTCGACCTTGGCGCCGAGACCGGGGGTGGCGGCGATCGGCAGGTCGTAGTCCCCCGTCAGCAGCGCACGCAGCTCGACCACGTCCTGCGGGAAGTATTCGGCGGCCTGGTGCAAGTTCTTGCGAAGCGCGCGCTGCAATTCCGGCCCTGCCCCCGGCGCGCGGCCCAGCCCGAGGTCGATCCGCCCCGGGAACAGCGCGTCCAGTGTGCCGAACTGCTCCGCGATCTGGAACGGGGTGTGGTTCGGCAGCATGATCCCGCCCGATCCGATGCGGATGCGGGTGGTGGCGTTGCCGATGTGGGCGAGCACCACCGAGGTCGCCCCGCCGGCTATCCCGTCCATCGCGTGATGTTCGGCGACCCAGAACCGGTCGCATCCGAGGCTTTCGGCGGCGCGGGCGAGATCGGCGGTGGCGGCGAAGGCTTCGCTGAGCGTCCCGCCCTCGCGCACCGGCACGAGATCGAGCACGGAAAATCGGGTCATGGCTGCGGCTCCTCTCCCGTCGCGGGGGCACTCTCGCCCGCTTGCCCGAGCTGCGCAAGATAGTCCGTCGCGGTGGCGGCGAAGGCGCTGCCGGGGGCGAGGTCGATCACCGACTGCCAGCTCCGGCGCGCGGCATCCTCGCGTCCGGCGAGCATCGCGACCACCCCCGCCTCGAGCGCGACCTGCGGCCCGATCCCGCCCGCGCCCGGGGCGAGCCCGGCGGCCTGTTCGATCGCGGACTGCGCTTCGGGCAGGCGGTCCATCCGGCGCAGCAGGGTCGCCTTTAGCAGCCACACCTCGGCACTGTTCGGCGCGAGACCGGCGGCGGATTCGAGCGCGGCGAGAGCTTCCGTGTCCCGGCCCAGCCGCACCAGAGCGCGGGCGCGGTCGGTAGCGGCGATCGCCTCGAGCGGGGCGGCGCCGGCCGCGCGGGCATCGCGCTCGGCGAGCAGCAGCAGGTCGACCGCGCCGGCGGGATCGCCGCCTGCCAGCGCGGCGTTGCCCGCCATCGCCGCGAAGCGGGCGCGGGCGCGGGTGTCGTCTTCGGGCGTCTCGCCCCGCGCGGCGGCGAAGGCGGCGCGCGCGTCGTCCCACAGCGCCAGCTCGGCGGCCGCCATGCCGAGGCAGTGGTTGGCGAGCACCCGTTCGGTGCCGTCGGTCTCGCTGCGGCGGATCTGCGCCATTGCGTGGGCGCGCGCCGGGTCCTCGTCGAGCTGGGCGAGGCAGCCTTCGAGCCACAGGCTGGTCGCGCCCGGCTCGGCCTGCGCACGGGCTTCGGGCCGCGGCGGCCGGTCGCGCACCAGTTCGTCTCCCGGCATCGCCCCGCCAAGCGGGTTGGGGCCGACTTGCAGGAGCAGGGCAAGGAGGATCGACAAGGGGCGCTATCCGTAGAATTCGGCCACGATGGCCTTGAGACGATCGATGTCGCCGGGGCGCGACAGGCGGTGATCGCCGTCTTCTACCAGCGTCACCTGAACCTCAGCCGACGCGAGCGCATCCTTGAGCCGCAGCGAGATTTCCCACGGCACGTCGGCGTCCTGCTTGCCGTGGAGCAGCCGTACCGGACAGGCGATGCCGATCGCGCCGTCCAGCCTGAGGTGGCATTCGGCATCGGCAAAGAAGCCGGGATGGGTCGGCGTCGGCTCGGGACCGTAGGGGTTGTCCTCGTAGATCGTCTCCCCCGCCGCGAGCGCGGCGCGCTGCGCCTCGGAATAGCCCCAACGGGTGAAATCGGGCGCGGGCGCGATGCCCACCAGGCCGGCGAGGCGGTGCTTGAGGTGCTCGGCCACCAGCAGCATCAGCCAGCCGCCCATCGACGAGCCGACCAGCAGCACCGGCCCCGCCACATAGCTTTCGACCAGCGCCAGCACCTCGTCGCGCCATTTCGAGAGCATCCCCTCGGCGAAGTCGCCGCCGGATTGCCCGCAGCCCGAATAGTCGAGCAGCAGGCAGGCGCGGCCCCGCGCCTCTGCCTCGGCGAACAAGGCGGTCGCCTTGCCGCCGCTCATGTCGCTCATGTAGCCGGGCAGGAAGACGAGGCAGGGGCCTGCTCCGGGCGTCAAACGGAAGGCGATGCGGCGCCCGTCGTAGAGGGTGTGGTGCATGATGGCGGTCATGCCCTCTCCATGCCTTGCGCAAGGCGCCAAGGGCAAGCATTGTCACGGGAGCGCAACGGGAGAGGATTACGCGCCGCACCATGTTCAAGACCGACACCGCCGCCGCCCAGCCGGCACCCTCGCCCACGGCCCTCACCCGCCGCAGCCTGTTCACCCTCGCGGGGGCATCGGCCGCTGCCGCCGCCGCGCCTGCGGCCGCGACGGGCTTCGGCACCGGCTTCACCCACAATGTCGCGAGCGGCGAGCCGGGGACGGACAAGGTGATGCTGTGGACCCGCTATGTCTCGGACAAGCCGGCCTACCTCGCCTGGGAAATGAGCGAGACCGAGGACTTCGCGAAACTCGCCGCCGAGGGCAGCACCGGCAATGCCGCCGGCCCCGACAGCGATTACTGCGTCAAGACCTGGGCCGACGGGCTGATGCCGGGTCGCTGGTATTTCTACCGCTTCATCGCCCCCGACGGCACCAGGTCCCCCGTGGGCCGCACCCGGACCCTGCCCGATGACTCCGCGGCGCAGTTCCGGCTGGCGGTGTTCTCGTGCTCGAATTTCGGCTTCGGCTGGTTCAGCGCCTATGGCCATGCGGTCGAGGCGAACGATGCCGACCTCGCGGTGCACCTCGGCGACTACATCTACGAATATGGCGCGGGCACCTATCCCGATGCCGGCAAGGGCGTGGCCGAACGCGTGCTCCAGCCCTCGACCGAGATCGTCGCGCTAACCGATTACCGCCTGCGCTACGCGACCTACCGCGCCGACCCCGATCTCCAGCGGCTCCATCAGGTGATGCCGATGGTGGCGGTGTGGGACGATCACGAGACCGCCAACGATTCGTGGAAGGACGGGGCGCAGAACCACCAGAGCGACACCGAGGGCGATTGGGCGGTGCGCAAGGCCGCCGCCAAGAAGGCCTATCGCGAATGGATGCCGGTCTCCGACGAGCCCTATGCCGCCTACCAGGTCGGCCAGCTCGCCACCCTGCTGCGGATCGACACCCGCCTCGAGGGCCGTGACCAGCAGCTCAGCCTCGAGAAGATCATGGCCGGGAACAGGGACCCGCAGGCGCTGATGGCGGCGCTGGCGACATTCCGCGACGGCGAATGGTCCGCCGCCGACCGCCAGCTGCTAGGCGAGCGGCAGGAGAAGTGGCTGGGCGAGGCGCTCGCCGCATCGACCGCGAAGGGCACCCACTGGCAGGTGCTGGTGCAGCAGGTGCTGATCGGCAACCTGCGGACGCCCAAGGCCTTCGCCGACCAGATCGGCGCGGGGCTTCCCGATTTCGTGCGCCGACGCCTCGATGCGGCCGCCGCGGCGAGCCAGGCCGGGCTGCCCTCGAACATGGATGCATGGGACGGCTACCCCGCCGCCCGCGCCCGCGTGTTCGAGGCCGCGCTGAAGGCCGATGCGAACCTCTTCGTGCTGGCGGGCGACACCCACAACGCCTGGGGCTTCGAACTCGCCCACGACGGCGATGCGGTGGGGGTCGAGCTGGGCGTCTGCTCGGTGAGCTCGCCGGGGTTCGAGAGCTACCTCTCCTTCGTCAAGCCGCAGGATCTCGCCGCCGCGCTGGTGGCGGAGAACGCGCAGCTCAAGTGGGCCGACACCGCCCAGCGCGGCTACATGGTGGTCGAGCTGACCCCGGCGCGCGCGACCACCGAATACCGCTTCGTCGAGGGCATCAGGCAGCGCTCGACCCGGCTGGCGGGGACGAAGCGGATCACCACCGAGAAGGGCAGCGGCAAGCTGACGGTGTGACGGCGGATTTCGGCGATAAGTTATTAAGTTATCCGCGATAGAACCTGCCCTTCTCGATTGCGGGGAGGTTGCAGATGCGGATGATGATGCTGGCCGGTGGCGCGTCCCTCCTGGGTGGCGGTGCCTATCTCGCGGGGGCCTTCGACGGCGGCGAGTATTACGCGATGGCGCCCTCCGCCGTGGAGGCTCGGCTGGCGGGGCTCAATTTCGGCTCCGAGCTCGGGATGGCCTCCGGCGACCCCTCGATCGCGCTGGTGCTACGCAGCCGCGGGCCCAAGCTGCTGCGCTGGGACCTTATGGCCGGCCCCGAGCGCGTCGCGGATGTCCGCGCCCACCTCGCACCCGAATCGACCGGCACCCGGGTGAGCGTCGACTTCCAGTTCGCCAAGGGCGAGGGGATGATGGGGATGGAGGAAGACCCCCTCCTCAACGACATCGCCCGGATCGCGATGGAGGAGAAGGTCGATTCCGTGCTCGACGGCCGCGCCTTCGACGCGACCCGCCTGCAGGCCAAGCTGGCAGCGAAGATCGCCGCCGATCCGGGTGCGCTGATGAACATGCAGCAGTCGCTGCACGAGAACGTCGCCAACGAGATGGAGCGCATGGCGCCCGATCCGAACTATGAATACGGCTCGGGCTACGGTTCCGGCTACGGTTCGTCGCCCACCACCGCCACCGCCAAGCCGAGCAAGGGCCCCGACTTCAGCGAGACCCACGCCGACGGCGGCTGGGGGAAGAACTAGGGCGAGGGAACCCGCTCGTCGCGGCCCGAGATCATCATCGAATCAAGTTGCACGTGACAGACTGCGACCAAGCCACTATCTGACCCCCATGGCCAAGCCGCTCGCCACCACCGGCACGACCACCACCACCCGGACTACCATCCGGGGGCGGAGGGCTGTGCGCTAAGCGAAGCAGCCCGCCGCCCGGATCGGGGCGGCGCGGTGTTCTCCTCGATCCGGCAACGCGTTCAACACCGCTCTTCCGGTGCGGCCCTGCTTGTGGCAGGGCGCGCCCAAACGAGACGGACCTGCGACGATGACGGAATTGCTCAAGATCAGCCTCCCCGACGGATCGGTGCGCGAGATGCCCGCCGGGAGCACCCCTGCGGACGTCGCCGCCGCGATCGGCCCGGGCCTCGCCAAGGCGGCGCTCGCGGCGCGGGTGAACGGCGAACTGCGCGACCTCGCCCGCCCCTTCGAGGGTGATGCCGAACTGGCGCTCGTCACCGCGCGTGACGAGGCCGATGCGCTCGAACTCGCGCGCCACGATTACGCCCACGTTCTGGCCGAGGCGGTGCAGTCGCTCTTCCCCGGCACGCAGATCACCTTCGGCCCGGCGACCGACGATGGCTTCTACTATGACGTGAAGGCGCCCGAGAGCCGCGAGCCCTTCGGCATGGACGATCTCCCCGCGATCGAGGAGGAGATGCGCCGCATCATCCGCGCCGACAAGCCGCTGCGCCGCGAGGTGTGGAGCCGCGAGGACCTGATCGCCAAGTGGTCGGCCGAGGGCGAGGTGTTCAAGGCCGAATGGGCCAAGGAACTGCCTGAGGGCGAGGAACTCACCGTCTATTGGTCGGGCGAGGACTGGCTCGATATGTGCCGCGGGCCCCATCTGCCGAGCACCGGCAAGCTCGACCCCGACGCCTTCAAGCTGATGCGCGTCGCCGGGGCATACTGGCGCGGCGACCAGAACAATGCGCAGCTGACGCGCATCTACGGCACCGGCTGGCTCAACAAGAAGCAGCTGCAGGCGCACCTCACCCGGCTCGAGGAAGCCGCCAAGCGCGACCACCGCAAGCTCGGGCGCGAGATGGACCTGTTCCACTTGCAGGAAGAAGCCCACGGGAGCGTCTTCTGGCACCCCAAGGGCTATCGCATCTGGCGCGAGCTCGAGAGCTACATGCGCCGCAAGATGGACGGCGGCGGCTACCGCGAGATCAAGACCCCGCAGCTGATGGACGTGCGCCAGTGGACCCAGTCCGGCCACTGGGGCAAGTATGCGCAGAACATGTTCGCGGTACCCGACATCGTGCCCGATGTGGACGAGGAGTCCGGCGTCGCCTCGCCCAAGGTGGCCGACGATGCCGCGTGGATGGCGATCAAGCCGATGAACTGCCCGGCGCATGTCATGGTGTTCAAGCAGGGGATCACCTCCTACCGCGACCTCCCCATCCGCCTCGGCGAGATGGGCTGCTGTCACCGCAACGAACCCCACGGCGCGCTCCACGGTCTGATGCGGGTGCGCCAGTTCACGCAGGACGATGCGCATATCTTCTGCACCGAGGGGCAGGTGGTCTCCGAAGTGCAGGCCTTCATCGCGCTGGCGGACAGCGTCTACCGCGACTTCGGCTTCACCTACGACATCAAGCTCGCCCTGCGCCCCGAGAAGCGTTTCGGTTCGGACGCGGACTGGGACAAGGCCGAGCAGGAACTGCGCGACGCGCTCACCGCCAACGGCCTCGAATGGGAGGAACTCCCCGGCGAAGGCGCCTTCTATGCGCCCAAGCTCGAATGGCACCTCACCGACGCGATCGGGCGCACCTGGCAGGTCGGCACGATCCAGTCCGACCGCGTGCTGCCCGAGCGTCTGGACGCGCATTACATCGGCGAGGATGGCGAAAAGCACCGCCCGGTGATGCTCCACCGCGCGATCTTCGGGAGCTACGAACGCTTCATCGGCATCCTGATCGAGCACTTCGCAGGGAAACTCCCCGCTTGGCTCGCGCCGGTGCAGGCGGTGGTGGCGACCATCGTGTCGGACGCCGATCCCTATGCCGAGGACGTCGCCGCCCAGCTGCGCGCGGCGGGCATCCGGGTCGAGACCGACACCCGCAACGAGAAGATCAACTACAAGGTGCGCGAGCACTCGCTCGCCAAGGTCCCGCACCTGCTGGTCGTCGGCAAGCGCGAGGCCGAGGAAGGCACCGTCGCGGTCCGCACGCTGGGCGCCGAGCACCAGAAGGTGATGCCGCTCGCCGAAGCGATCGCGATGCTGCGCAGCGAGGGCACGCCGCCCGACCTGCGCGGATGATGCTGCGTCCGGCGACCCCCGCCGATGCCGATGCCGCGCTCGCCATATGGCGTTCAGCGGTGGATGCCACCCACGGGTTCCTCGCGCCGGAGGACCGCGCGGCCATCGAGGCCGAGGTCGCGGCTTTCCTGCCCGAGGCACCGATGGTCCTCGCCTGCACCGAGGATGGCACCCCCTGCGGCTTCCTGATCCGCGACGGGGCCAAGGTCGAGGCGCTGTTCGTCGCGGCGGAGAGCCACGGGCGCGGCGTCGGCTCCGCGCTGCTGCGCCATGCGCGGGAAGCGGCGGGCGAACCGCTGGAGGTCGATGCCAACCTTCAGGCAGACAACGCCCTGCCCTTCTACCTCGCGCACGGGTTCATCGAGACCGGACGCAGCGAGCGCGACGCGCAGGGGCGCCCCTACCCGCTCGTGCATCTGAGGCAAGGCGCCTAGCCGCCGCCATGGCAATCCTCGGAGGTTTCACCGCGCTGCAAGTGGGCGTCGCGCTCGCGGCGGCGCTCGGCTCGGCCTTCGTGCGGGGGCTCACCGGCTTCGGCATGGCGATCCTGCTGGTGCCGGTGCTGGCGCTCGCGCTGCCCCCGATCGAGGCGGTGGTGCTGACCAACGCGCTCTCGCTGATGATCGGGGCGACCGAGATCCGCAGCCTCGTGCGCGATGCCGAGCGCAGCGTTTGGGTGATCGGCGCGCTGGTCCTGGCGGCGACGCCGCTGGGGATGCTCGCCCTTTCGCTGACCGGCAGGGACGTGGCGCGGCTGGTGATCGCGCTGATCGCGCTCAGCGCCTTCATCGCCATCCTGCTACCCCGCCGCGGGAACGCCCAGCCGGGGCGGGGCGTGACCGGCGCGGTGGGCGTGCTGAGCGGGCTGATGACGGGCTATGCCGGGATGCCGGGGCCGCCGGTCGTGCCCTATTACGCCGGGCGCGATCTGCCGCGCAGCACCGCCAAGGCCTCGATGCAGCTGATCTTCACCATCGCCGCATCCGCCGGTCTGGCAAGCGCGCTGTGGCTCGGGGTGCTGCGCTGGCAGCTGCTGCTCTTCGCGGTGCTGATCCTGCCCTTCATCATCGCCGGAAACCGGTTGGGCGCGCGGGTCTCGGGGCGGGTGAGCGATCCGCTGTGGCGCGCGAGCGTCGGGCTGGTGCTCGGCGGAGCGGCGCTCGCCGCGCTGATCCGCCTCGTCTAGGCCACCCAGCGCGCGGCAAGCACCGTGCCGCCGCCGGGCTGGCGCAGCACGAGGGCATAGCGGTCCGCGCCCGGGACCTTGAGCGCATCCGCCGCCAGCGCGACATCGCGCTTGCCGCCCTGCCAGTCGGCGATCTTGCGCTCGGCGCGCAGGACGTTGGTATAGACGACCTTGCGCCCGCCGTTCTCGCCGCGGCCGATCCCGACCGCGACCGTTCGGGTCACCGCGAGCAGCACCAGCTCGGCCTCGCCCGTAGCGCTCCCCGAGAGGCTCACGGCATAGCCGCCCGCCCCCTGCGGCGCGACGCGGATCGCGGCATCGCCGCCCGCGCCGTGCCGCGCGATCCCGGCGCTCACCGCCTCGGCGCGCGAGCCGACCGTGCCGAAGCGCCCGTCGACCACCAGCTGCGGGGTATAGACCCCGTTCTGCCCGGCCAGCCCGCGGCGGGCATAGGCCTGCTGGAGCGCGGTGTTCTCCTCGCGGGCCAGCGTGTCCTTCCACCCCAGCCGGTCCCAGTAGGTCACCGGGCGGGCGATCACGACGAGGGAGGGGTCGGTCGCCAGCTTCTCCGCCAGCGCATCGGCAGGCGGGCAGGAGGAACAGCCCTGGCTGGTGAACAGTTCGAGCAGCACCGGCGCGTCCTTCGCGGCGAGGGCGGGCGTTCGGGTCACGAGCGCGGCGGGAGTGCCCTGCGACAGGCCGAGCGTTGCGGCTCCGAGCACGGCGACAAGGCCGAGCATGGCGAACAGGGGGCGGCTGACGGTCATGGACTGCATCCTCGCATGGCGGTGTCGAGGATGCTTTCGCGTTCTACCGGCGTCCGGTTACGCGCAGGATGTCAGAAAAGCGTTGTCAGAAAGGGAGGGCGGTCCCCGCGAGGATCAGCGCGAAGGCACAACCGAGCACGATCGCCTGGCGGGCGAGATCAACCGCATCGAGGCGGCTGGCGGCGGCGAGCGGCAGGGCGAGAGCTTGGGCGCGGGTCATGAGGCGCAGTCTCGCGCCAATGTCCTAACGAAGCGTTAACCCGCTCATGCAGGCAGGGCAGGCATCTGCTGGCTCGCGCAGTGGAAGCCCCCACCGCCCGCCAGCACCGCCTCTCCCGGCAAGCCGATGGTGTCGCGGTCCGGGAAAAGCGCGGCGATCGCGGCGACCCCTTCCGCGTCGTGGGGCGAGCCGAAGGTCGGCACCACAACGAGATGCGAGGTGATCGCGAAGTTGACGTAGCTCGCCGGTTCCACCCGCCCGTCGCGCTCGATCCGGCCGGGCGAGGGGATGCGCACCACCTCGACCCCGAAGGCCTCGGCCCGCGCGGCGGCATCGGCATAGATCGCGGCGTTGGGATCGTCATTGCCAGTGGCTTCAGGCACCACCAGCCGGTTCGGGCCGACAAAGCGCGCGAGGTTGTCGACATGGCCGTCGGTGTGGTCGTTGATGAGGCCATCGCCCAGCCACAGCACCCGGGTGAAGCCGAGCTGCGCGGCCAGCTCCGCCTCGATCTCGGCGCGCGAGAGGTGCGGGTTGCGGTTGGGGTTGAGCAGGCATTCCTCGGTGGTCGCCACCAGCCCGGTGCCGTCCCCGTCGACCGCCCCGCCTTCGAGAATCATCGGCGTGGTGGTCACCGCCAGCCCCGCATCGCGCGCGATTTCCGCGCCGATCTCCATGTCACCCGGCATCAGGTATTTGCCGCCCCAGCCGTTGAAGCCGAAGCGGCGGGCGATGCGCTGCTGCCCGTCCGACACCACCAGCGGCCCGGTGTCGCGCAGCCACACGTCGCCATAGACGCGGGACTCGAGCGTGACCTTGCCGCTGACCAGTGCGCGTGCGCGGGCCGCATTGGCTTCGTCCCGGACCAGCAGCCGCACCTCCTGCCCGCTTTCCGCCACGGCGGAGGCGAAGGCCGCCATCTGGACCTGCGCGGGTTCAAGCCAGCCCGGCCACTCCTCGGCGAGGTGCGGAAAGCCGATCCAGATCCAGTCCTGCGGCGCCCATTCGGGGGGCATGATCATGGTCATGGGGGGATCAGCAGCCCTTGTCGCTGGCCTTGCAGCTTTCCTCGCGGATCGCCCGGAACTCGTCGCCCTCGTTCCAGGTCGGCCAGCTGGTGCTCATCGCCATCATCCGCCCCAGGCGGTAGTAGAGTTGCAGGTCGGCCATCACGCCGGACCAGTCCCACGCCTCGTCGAATTCGTCCTTGGGACCGTGATAGCGGTTCTCGGTGTAGTCCGCCGCGACCCTGGCCCCGGCCTCGCGCCCGCCTTCGATCAGGTCCTCACCGCCGTCGATATAGAGCATCGGCACGCCGAGCTTGGCGAAGGCGAAGTGGTCGGAGCGGTAGTAGTAGCCGTTCTCGGGCTTGGGGTCGGGGGTCACGGTGCGGCCGTCCGCCTTGAGAGCGGTTTCGAGGAAGATGTCGAGCTGCGACTTGCCGAGGCCGACCGCTGTCACGTCGCGGGCAGGGCCGGCGACCTGAAAGGCGTCCATGTTCACCCCGCCCACGGTCTGCGCCAGCGGGTAGACCGGGTTCTGGGCATAATAGGTCGCGCCGAGCAGGCCGGATTCCTCCGCCGTCACCGCGAGGAACACGAGGCTGCGGCGCGCCGGTCCGGCCTTGGCGTGGGCCTCGGCCAGCGCGACCAGCGCGGCGGTGCCGGTGGCGTTGTCGACCGCGCCGTTGCAGATGTCATCGCCGTCAGGGGCGGGCGAGCAGCGGCCGAGGTGATCCCAGTGTGCGGTGTGGAGCACGTATTCGTCCGGCTTCTCGCTGCCCGGCAGGATGCCGATGATGTTGTGCGAGGTGAAGCTGCGCACATCGCTGGCGAAACGGGTGGAAAGCTTCATGCCCAGCGGCACCGCTTTGAAGCCCTTGGCCTGCGCCGCCTTGGTCAATGCATCGAGATCCTGCCCCGCCGACTTGAGCAGCTTGCGCGCGGCATCCTCGGTCAGCCAGCCGTTCATCTGAGTGAGCGGCGGCGCGTTCTCGCCCCGCTGGGCGTAGGCCTGCGGGCCGGTCCACGAGCTTTCCACGACGTTCCAGCCATAGGCGGCCGGCGCGGTCTGGTGGACGATCAGCGCCCCCGCCGCGCCCTGCCTTGCGGCTTCTTCATACTTGTAGGTCCAGCGCCCGTAATAGGTCATCGCCTTGCCGTTGAACGGCCCCTCGAGGTTCTGCGTCTGCCAGTCCGGGTCGTTGACGAGGATCACCACCGTCTTGCCCTTGACGTCGAGGCCCGCGTAGTCGTTCCAGCCCTTCTCGGGGGCGTTGATGCCGTAGCCGACGAAGACGAGCTCGCTGTCGGAAAGGCTGGTCGCGGCTTCCTCGCGGTAGGTGACGCCGACCCAGTCCTTGCGGAAATCGAAGGAGAGCGGGGCACCCTTGCCGGTGATCGTCAGCGGGGCGTAGTCCTTGCCGGTAATCTCGACCAGCGGGACTTCCTGCACCCAGGACTCCCCGTTGCCCGGCTGCAGACCAGCCGCCTTGAAGCGTTCGATCATCAGCGCGATGGTCTTTTCCTCGCCCGGCGTGCCGGGGGCGCGGCCCTCGAAGGCATCGCTCGAGAGGATGCGGGTGACGTCCTTCATCGTCGCTTCGGAAAGCTGGCCGGGTTCCACCTCGGGAATGTCGAGCGCCGCGCCCGCGCCGCCGGGCACGGGCAGGCCCTCGCACGCCCCCAGCGCGAGCGCGCCGGCGAGCAGGGTGCCGATTGCGAATTGCCGGATCGTCATAGCCAGATTCCTCTCATCCATCCGCGCCCCCTGTTGCAGAGCCTCGCGGGTGGCGCAAGCACACCGCTCTTGCAGCGCGGCGGCGGCGCGGCCAGAGAGGCGGGCGATGGGAGAGAACCGGCCTGATTGGGAAAGCGCGCTTGCCCGCGCCCGCGCCCACGCGCCCTTCCTCGCGCGCGCGCTCGACCGCCAGCCGGAACTGGCCGCGCTGCTGGCGGCGGGGGACGGCTCCCGGGCGCTCGCATGGGCGCGGGCGCAGGGCGAGGAACCCGACGCCGAGGTCGCGCTGCGCCGCGAGCGGCTGGCGCTCGCCGCCGCGCTGGCGGTGGGCGATCTCGCGGGCGCCTTCCCGCTGGCGCAGGTGGTGGGCGAACTCACCGCCTTCGCCGATCGCGCCCTCGACCGCGCGATCCGCACCGCCATCGCCGAACGCTGCGATGCCGACTCTGCGGAGGGCTTCATCGCCCTCGCGCTCGGCAAGCAGGGGGCGGGCGAGCTCAACTATTCCTCCGACATCGACCCGATCCTGCTGTTCGACCGCGCCCGCCTGCCGCGCCGCGCCAGCGACGATCCGGGCGAGGCGGCGCAACGATACGCGCGCCGCGTGGTCGCGCTGCTCTCGGCCAATACGCCCGAGGGCTATGCCCTGCGCGTCGACCTGCGCCTCAGGCCCGCGAGCGAGGTCAGCCCGCTCGCCGTGCCGGTGGGCGCGGCGCTCACCCATTACCAGGGCGCGGCGCTGGCGTGGGAGCGTGCCGCCTTCACCCGCGCCCGCGCGGCGGCGGGCGACATCGCGGCGGGCGAGGCCTTCCTCGACGAGATCCGCCCCTTCGTTTGGCGCGGCCAGCTCGATTTCGGCGCGATCGAGGAGATCCGCGCCCTCACCCACCGCATCCGCCACAGCCACGAAGGCCCGCCCGCCCCCGGGCCCGGCTTCGACGTCAAGCGCGGGCGCGGCGGGATCCGCGAGATCGAGTTCTACGCCCAGACGCACCAGCTGATCCACGGCGGGCGCGACGCCTCGCTGCGCGTGCGCGGCACCCGCGCCGCGCTCGATGCGCTGGCCCGCGCGGGGTGGATCGCTCCGGAGAACGCGGTCACGCTGGGCGAGGCCTACGACCGCCTGCGCCAGATCGAGCACCGCTTGCAGATGGTGAACGACCGCCAGACCCATGCCCTGCCCGAGGGGGAGGCGCTGGACAATGTCGCGCGGCTCGACGGGCTGGCGGACGGCGCGGCGCTGGTCGCCGAGCTGACCGAACTCACCGCGCGCACGGGGCGCATCTACGAGGAGCTGATCGGCCGCAGCGACCCCGCGCCGGCCCCCGTCGCGATGCCGGTCAGCGCGCTGGCGCACAATCTCGCCGAATGGGGCTTCCCCGAGCCGGACACCCTCGCCGAGCGGATCGAGACCTGGCGCGACGGACGCCACGCCGCGATCCGATCCCCCCAAGCGGTGGAGGCCTGGGACCGGCTCGCCCCCGCCCTGCTCGAAGCCATCGCGAAAAGCGACGATCCGATGCGCGCGATCACCCGCTGGGAGCGGATCATCGAGAGCGTGCCGTCCGCGATCACCACCTTCCGCCTGCTCGACGCGCGACCCGATCTCACCCGCCGGCTGGTCGCCGCCCTCACCCTCGCGCCCGTCCTGTCGGACGAGCTGGCGCGGAAGCCGGAACTGCTCGACACCCTGATCGACAAGGACGCGCTCGAACTGCCGGGCGAGGTGCCCGCGATCATGGCGCGCATGAAGGGCGCGGCGGTGCGCGACGATTACGAGGCGCTGCTCGACGCGATCCGGGTGGTGACGGGCGAGATCCGCTTCGCGCTCGGCATCCAGCTGATCGAGGGGCTGGCCGATCCGCTCGCCATCGCCCGCGCCCTGTCGCGCACCGCCGAGGCGGCGCTGCGGCTGGCGACATCGGGAACCGTCGTGGAGTTCGGGATCAAGCACGGGCGCATTCCCGGGAGCGAGCTGCTGATCCTCGGCCTCGGACGGCTGGGCGGCGGGGCGCTGACCCACGCCTCGGACCTCGACATCGTCTACCTCTTCACCGGCGACTTTTCCGCCCAGTCCGACGGGCCGCGCCCGCTTGGCGGGACGATCTACTACAACCGCCTCGCCAGCCGGGTCAGTGCGGCGCTTTCGGTGCCGACCGCGCAGGGCGCGCTCTACGAGGTCGACACAAGGCTGCGCCCGCAGGGCAACCAGGGCCCGCTGGCGGTGAGCTGCGAGGCTTTCGGCAAGTACCAGCGCGAGGCGGCATGGACGTGGGAGCACATGGCACTCGCCCGCGCGCGGGTGCTCTATGGCTCCGACGCCGCGCGGGCCGAGCTCGAGGCGGTGCTCGCCGAGGTGCTCCATGCCCCGCGCGACATGGTGGCGCTGCGCGAGGCGGTGCTGGGAATGCGCGCCGAGATGGCGAAGCACAAGCAGCCCGGCGGCCCGGTGGACGCGAAGCTGACGCGCGGGGGCCTCGTCGATATCGAGTTCCTCGTCCACTACCTGCAGTTGAAGGGCGAGACCGCCGATGGCCGCCCCCTGGCCGAAACCTGTGCGCAGGCGCTTTCGCCCGATCTCGAACAGGCCCTCGCAGGCCTCGCGGCGGCGGGGCTGCTGCCGGCCGACCTTGCCGGACCCCATGCGCTGATGAGCCGGATGCTGGTTGCCGGACGCCTGCTCGCTCCCGACGGGCGCGAACCCCCGCCGTCAGGTGCGCGCGCGCTGGCGCGGGCCTGCGGGTGCGATTCCTATGCCGATCTCGAGGAGGCCTTCGCACGTGCGCGCCTCAGGGTCGCCGAAGTGTGGAAACAAATCTTCGGCACGGACATTCTCGCAAGCGAACAGGAGAACCCCGCATGAGCAACTTCCCCGGCGTCGGCGACGCCATTCCCGATATCGCGATGGAAACCCCCGAGGGCGGCAGCGTGAAGCCGTCGGACTTCGCGGGATCGAAGCTGGTGATCTTCTTCTATCCCAAGGACGACACCCCGGGCTGCACCACCGAGAACAAGGATTTCTCCGCGCTGAAGGACCAGTTCGAGGCGGCGGGGACGAAGCTGCTCGGCGTCAGCAAGGACCCGGCCAAGAAGCACGCCAAGTTCATCGCCAAGCACGGCCTCACCGCGCCGCTCGCGAGTGATGCCGAGGAGGGCGGCCTTTCCGACGCGCTCGGCGTGTGGGCGGAAAAGCAGATGTACGGCAAGACCTACATGGGCATGGTCCGCGCGACCTATCTGGTGGACGCACAAGGCAAGATCGCGCGCATCTGGGACAAGGTGAAGGTCGCGGGCCACGCCGAGGAAGTGCTGGCGGCCGCCAGGGCCCTCTGATTCCCGCATGACCACCGTCGCCCGCGCCATCCGCGCCGCGCTGCTCACGCCCGAGCCGCGTGCCAAGTGCTTCGCCACCCGCGAAGTGGCGCGGGCGTGGCGCACGGGCAGGCTGGCTTGGGCGTTCGACGTCGCCATGCCCGACCGGCCCGCCTGGCCGGATACCCCCGAACTGCTCCCGCCGAATCGCATGCCCAAGCGCGGGAAGGGCGGGAGCGAGCGGGCGCGAATCGCGCTGTGGCATTCCCTCGCCCATATCGAATTCGTCGCCATCGACCTCGCGCTCGACATGGCGGGTCGATTCGGCGCCGACATGGGCGAGGAATTCGTCGGCGATTTCCTCGCCGTTGCCGCCGACGAGGCGATGCACTTCGCGCTGCTGGCGCGGAAGCTCGCGCAGCTGGGCAGCCATTACGGTGCGCTGCCCGCCCATGCCGGGTTGTGGGAAGCGGCCCATGCCACCCGCGACGATGTCGCCGCACGGCTGGCGGTGGTGCCGATGGTGCTCGAGGCGCGCGGGCTCGACGTCACGCCGGCGACACTCGAACGGGTTCGCGCAACAGGGGACGCGGGCGGCGCGAAAATTCTCGAACGGATACTTGACGACGAAATCCGCCACGTCGCGGCAGGCACAAAGCACTTTTTGCGCTGTGCCGAAATGGCGCAGATGGAACCCGAATCCCTGTGGCAGGACCTCGTAAAACGGCACTTTCGGGGGCAGGTTAAGCCACCGTTCAACGACTCGGCGCGTCTTGCTGCCGGTTTGTCGCGCGGTTTCTACGCGACGATTGCCTATTAACGACTCACCCGGATAACCACTCTCCAGCCAAGGCGCGCATCAGACGTGCCGGAACATTCCTACGGCGCCGGACCAAGCATGGCGCCGCAATCGGGACCGGGTCAGTTATGAAGATTGCCTTGCGCCAAGTGCTGAAGCTGGCTGCCGCAGCCTGCTCCGCCATTCTGGTTTCAGCCGCTGCGCCGGCCTTCGCCAACACCGCCAATTCCGCCAACGCCGCCACCAGCGCCGATGTCGTCGCGCCGGTCCGCGAAGCGCAGGGCGACGTGGTCGACAACGGCGATGCCCGCTTCAAGTCGCTCTTCGCCAGCTGGACCGCGATCGAGCGCACCGCGCCGACCGCCGGCACCGGCGAAACCGTCACCGCCTATTCCTCGCCCGTCCCCGTGACGGGCGTTTCGATTCCGTCGCGGATGCCGCTCGAAGGGGCGCAGCTCACCAGCGGCTTCGGGATGCGCAACCATCCGGTGCTCGGCGGCCGCCGCCAGCACGCCGGGATCGATCTCGCTGCGCCGACCGGCACCCCGGTCTATGCCACCGCCGACGGCATCGTCAGCCGCGCCGACTGGTATTCGAGCTACGGCCTCTACATCAGCGTCGAGCATGGCGCCTCGATGCAGACCCGCTACGCCCACCTCTCGCGCCTTGCGGTCGCGGAAGGGGACAGCGTCAAGAAAGGCGACCTGATCGGCTATGTCGGCTCGACCGGCCGTTCGACCGGCCCGCACCTTCATTACGAAGTTCGCGTCGAGGGTCTTGCAGTCAATCCGATTCCGTATATGGTGGAGAGCGAAGCACAGCTGGCCTACGCCCGCGACGCTCGTCTCACCGGCCAGGGCGGCGAGTAAGCTTCACGAGATTGCCCGTGTAAACGGGCCGGACATTGGAGAGGGTGTCCGAACATGGGCGGCGGGTTATCCCGCCGCCTTTTTTCTTGTGCACGCCATCCCGCCTCGCGTTGCGGATGCATCGCGAGGTCGTTGCAGGGTCATCTGCAGGTCGTTGCCGCCGATGGGTAGCAATTCCCATACTCTTTTCGCTTGCGAGCGTTCCCGCGCCCGCTAGATTTTCTCTCCAGAGAGAGAATGTCGGCAGCCCCCCGTGGGTGCTGCCGCTTGGGAGAGAAATCATGTCGATGCACCCGATCGCGCACGCCGCGACCCGGCCCGATCACCCGGCGGTCATCATGACCGGCTCGGGCCAGCAGATCACCTACGGCGAGATGGAAGCGGAATCGAACCGCTTCGCCCATCTCCTGCGCGCCCACGGGATCGCGGCGGGCGATGCCTTCGCGGTGCTGCTGGAAAACCGCATCGAGTACTTCACCCTGATCTGGGGATCGCAGCGCGCAGGGACCATGCTGGTGCCGATCTCCTCGCGTCTGACCGCGCCCGAGGCCGCCTACATCATCCGCGACGCCGAGGCGAAGCTGCTGATTACCAGCGGATATTTCACCGGGATGCTGGACGCGATCCGTGCCGAGTGCCCGGGCCTTGCGGTGCTGGTGATGGACTCGGGCGACGCCGAGGATTTCGCCGCCGCCCTCGCCGCGCAGCCCTCCAGCCCGATCCCCGACCAGAGCGCCGGGATGGTGATGCTCTATTCCTCGGGCACCACGGGCCGGCCCAAGGGCATCCGTCCCGCCCCGCCTGCCGACCCCGATCCCCAGGCCGCCGTCCCGCTCGTCGGCCTTGCGGTGATGGGCGCCGGGATGCCGACCGACGGTTCGATGATCTATCTCTCCCCCGCCCCGCTCTACCACGCCGCGCCGATCGGCTGGTGCTCGGTCGTCCACCGGCTCGGCGGCACGGTGGTGATGATGGAGAAGTTCGATCCCGAGGAGGCGCTGAAGGCGATCGAAACCTACAAGGTCACCGACAGCCAGTGGGTGCCGACCCATTTCGTGCGCTTCCTCAAGCTCGATCCGGCGGTGCGCACGAAATACGACCTCTCCAGCCACCAGCGCGCCCTGCACGCCGCCGCGCCCTGCCCGGTGCCGATCAAGCGCGAGATGATCGAATGGTGGGGGCCGATCGTGAACGAGTATTACGCCGGCAGCGAGAGCATCGGGATGACGATGATCCGCTCCGCCGACTGGCTCACCCACCCGGGCAGCGTCGGGCGGGCGATCTACGGCACGCTCCACATCTGCGGGCCGGACGGCGAGGAGGTCGGGCCGGGCGAGGACGGGCTGATCTATTTCGAGAATGCCCTCCTGCCGACCTATCACAACGATCCCGCCAAGACCCGCGAGGCGATGCACCCCAAGGGCTGGATGACACTTGGCGACATCGGGCATCTCGACGCCGACGGGTTCCTCTACCTCACCGACCGCAAGAGCCACATGATCATCAGCGGCGGGGTCAACATCTACCCGCAGGAGATCGAGAACCTGCTCGTCACCCACCCCAAGGTGATGGACGCCGCCGTAATCGGCGCGCCGTGTCCGGATCTGGGCGAGAAGGTCGTCGCGGTGGTCCAGCCCAAGGACATGGCGCAGGCCGGGCCGACGCTGGAGGCGGAACTGCGCGAGTTCCTCGCGCCGAGCCTCTCCAAGATCAAGATGCCCAAGCTGTTCGACTTCCGCCCCGATCTGCCGCGCGAGGCCAACGGCAAGCTCTACAAGCGCGAGCTGCGCGACGAATACGCGGCCAAGGCCAAGGAACCCGCGGAGTGAGCCGCGAGGCGGTGCTGCCGGGCGATCTGGCCCGCAAGGTCATCGACCCGCACGCCTATGCCGAGTGGGACGGGCTGCTCGACACCTTCGACGCGATCCGGGCGAGCACCCCGGTCGCAAAGGTCCAGCCCGACACGCCCGGGCTGTTCGAGCCCTTCTGGCTCGTCACCGCCTATGACGACGTGATGCGCATCTCGAAGGACAACGCCGCCTTCCTCAACAACCCGCGCCCAGTGGTGTTCAGCTTCAACCAGGCGATCGAGTTCAGCCGCGCCGCCACCGGCTCGAACATGCTGGTCGATTCGCTGGTGGTGTTCGACGCGCCGATCCACCCCAAGTATCGCAAGCTGACCCAGGAATGGTTCATGCCGAGGAGCCTCGCCCGCCTCGAGGATGAACTGCGCGCGCTCGCCGCCCGCACGGTCGACCGGATGCTGGAGCAGGGCGGGGAGGTGGACTTCGTCAAGGAGGTCTCCGGCCCCTACCCCTTGCGCGTCGTCATGCAGATCCTCGGGGTGCCGCCCGAGGACGAATTCCGGATGCAGATGCTCACCCAGCAGCTGTTCGGCGGGCAGGACAAGGACCTGTCGGGCAGCGGCATGGACAAGATGACGCCCGAACAGGTGGTGCAGATCGTCGCGGGGGCGGTGAAGACCTTCGAGGATTATTTCGCCGCGCTCGCCGAGGATCGCCGCCGCAACCCGACCGACGATGTCGCCAGCGTCATCGCCAACGCCACCGTCGACGGCCAGCCGCTCCCGCCGCGCGACATGGCGGGCTATTACATCATCGTCGCCACCGCGGGGCACGACACCACGAGCGCCAGCACGGCGGGCGCGATGCAGGCGCTGGCGAACGATCCCGAACAATACGCCCGCGTGCGCGCCGACCGCTCGCTGCTTCCCGGCATTGTCGAGGAAGCGATCCGCTGGACCAGCCCCGTCCAGCACTTCATGCGCACGGCGGCGGAGGACTGCGAGATCGGCGGGCAGCAGATCAAGGCGGGCGACTGGCTGATGATCAACTACGTCGCCGCCAACCACGACCCCGCGCAGTTCCCCAACCCGCGCCGCTTCGACGCCGCCCGTTCGCCCAACCGCCACCTCGCCTTCGGCGCGGGCGCGCACCAATGCCTCGGGCTGCACCTCGCAAGGCTCGAGATGAAGATCCTGTTCGAGGCGATCCTCGACCGGGTGGCGGCGGTCGAACCGGCGGGCGAGGCCAAGCGCGCCAGCAGCACATTCGTGGGCGGGTTGAAGACCTTGCCGCTCAAGGTGACGCCGGCCTGAAAAGGCGGGAAAAATCGGACATCACCCGTCCGATTCCGCTAGGGATTTGCCCCCGTTTGTCCTAGCTTTCCGAGCATGGGATTTTCCGTTCGCCTTGCAGCCGGGGCCGGCGCAGCGTGAGCCTGCTCGCTGGCCACAACCTGCCCTTCGTGATCGCGCTTGGCGCTCTGGCGCTGATCGCGCTTGTTCAGGTCACGGGGCTCGGCGACGTGTTCGACGGCGCGGGGGATGTCGATGCGGGCGGCGGGCTCGAGGCGGGCGGCTTCGGCGAGGCGCTGACGGCGCTGCTCGGGCTCGGACGGGTACCGCTCCTGATCTGGCTCGCCAGCCTGCTGCTCATCTTCGGGGGCGTCGGCCTGATCGGACAGGCGTGGATCGCAGGCTTGCTGGGCGCCCCGCTCTCCACCGGATGGGCGACGCTGGCGGCAGGCGCTGCCGCCCTGCCGCTCAACAGCATCGCCATGCGCCAGATCGGCGCGATCATGCCGCGCGACGAGACCACCGCAATCGCGCTCGACGAGCTGGTGCGGCGCGACGCCGAGATCCAGATCGGCACGGCGCGCGCCGGATCGCCCGCCCGCGCCAAGGTGATCGACCGCCACGGACAGGCGCATTTCGTCATGGTCGAACCGCACGACCAGGCACTCGCATTCAATGCAGGCGACACCGTCCTGCTGGTGCGCCGGGAAGGGGAGACCTTCTTCGGCGTGCAATACGAAAGCCCGCTGCTCGGGCTCGAGTCTTAAAGGGGAACGCACATGTCTTTGCCGACGACAACCTCGAACGGGGAGCTGGTCCCGACCGGCGATCTCGCCTCCTCCACCGGCGATCTCGTCACTTACGGCGTGATCGGCGTCAGCGCCGTGCTGTTCTTCATCGTCTTCTTCGTGTTCCTGATCCGGCTCTATCGCCGCGCGACCAAGGAGACCGCCTTCGTGCGCACCGGCTTCGGCGGCGAGAAGGTGGTGATGAACGGCGGCGCGCTGGTCTTCCCGGTGTTCCACGAGGCGATGCCGGTGAACATGAACACTCTCGTCCTCAGCGTCGTGCGGCGCGATGCCGAGGCGCTGATCACATTGGACCGGCTGCGGATCGACGTGAAGGCGGAATTCTACGTCCGCGTCCGCCCCGATGCCGCGGCCATCGCCATGGCTGCCCAGACCCTCGGCCAGCGCACGATGCAGCCCGAGCTGCTGAAGGACCTCGTCGAGGGCAAGTTCGTCGACGCGCTGCGCTCCGTGGCGGCGGGCATGACCATGAACGAGCTGCACGAACAGCGCGCGGATTTCGTGCAGAAGGTGCAGCAGGTCTCCTCGAACGACCTCGCCATGAACGGTCTCGAGCTGGAATCCGTGTCGCTCACCGGCCTCGACCAGACCTCGATCGAACACTTCAACGCCAACAACGCCTTCGACGCCGAGGGCCTCACCAAGCTCACCGAGCAGATCGAGGCGCGCAAGAAGCTGCGCAACGACATCGAGCAGGAAACCCGCGTCCAGATCGAGAGCAAGAACCTCGAAGCCAGCAAGCGCAGCTTCGAGATCAGCCGCGACCAGGAATACGCCCGGCTCGAACAGGAGCGCGAGGTCGAGGTGCGGCGCGCGGCGCAGGCGGCGGAAATCGCCCGCGAGCAGGCCGAACGCAACCGCGAGGCCGAGATCGCCCGGATCGAGGCCAAGAAGCAGGTGGATGCCCAGCAGATCGAGGCCGACCGGCTCGTCGAGGAAGCGCGCATCATCCAGCAGCGCGCGCTCGAGATCGCGCGGCAGGAACAGCAGATCGCCGTGCAGAACAAGAGCCGCGAGGAAAGCCAGGCCAAGGCCGAGGCCGATGAAGCCCGCGCCAAGGCGGTCGAGGCCGAGGAACGCGTCGCCACCGCGCGCGAGCGCGAGATCGCCGAGCGTCAGAAGACCATCGAGCTGATCGAGGCCGCCAAGCAGGCCGAGCGCGACGCGATCGGGGTCAAGGTGCAGGCCGAGGCGGAAAAGGACGCCGCCACCAACCGGGCCGAGGCGATCCGCTTCGAAGCCCAGGGCGAGGCCGAGGCCGAGAAGCTGCGCGCCGAGGCCGCCCGGGTGCGCTTCGAGGTCGAGGCGGCGGGCCAACGCGCGATCAACGAGGCGGCGAACATCCTCTCGATGGAGCAGATCTCGCTCCAGACCAAGCTGGCGCTGCTCAAGGTGCTGCCCGAGGTCATCCGCGAGAGCGCCAAGCCGATGGAGGCGATCGATTCGATCAAGATCGTGCAGGTCGACGGGCTCACCAATGGCGGACGCGCGGCCAACGACGGCGGCGGGGCAGGCAATGGTTCGGGCGGCGGTTCGGGCAATCTCGCCAGCGATGCCGTCGCCGCGGCGCTGGCCTACCGTGCGCAGGCACCGGTGCTCGACGGGCTGATGAAGGAGTTGGGGCTCGACGGCTCCTCGCTGTCGGGTCTGGTCAAATCCGCCGCCGAAGCCGAGGGCGAGGCGGCTCCCTCACCTGCCCCCACCAAAGCCGCAGCCCCGAAGGCGATCGCCCGCGACAACGACGCGGATGATGCGCCGACCGGAGAGGCGGCAGAGTAGGAGGACATCGTGCGAGGGGCGGCGGTGCTGCCCCTCGCCGCCTACTTCAGCAGATCCATCGCGATCGCGCGCACTTCGGCGCCCATGTCGGGGCGCTGGAGCGCGATCGCCAGCGTCGCCTCGACGAAGCCGACCTTGCTGCCGCAGTCGTAACGATTGCCGTCGAAGGTGACGGCGTGGAACGGCTGGGTGCCGATCATCTTCGCCATCGCGTCGGTCAGCTGGATCTCGCCGCCTGCACCCTTGCCCTGGTTCTCGAGCACGCGCATGACCTCGGGCTGCAGGATGTAGCGGCCCGAGACGATCTTGTTCGAGGGTGCCTCGGCCACCGGCGGCTTCTCGACCAGCCCGCGCACCTCGGTGAGCGCGCCCTTGGCCTCGCCCGGGTCGATCACGCCGTAGGACGAGACCTGCTCCATCGGCACTTCCAGCACCGAGATGAGGTTGCCGCCGACCTGTTCGTAGGCTTCGACCATCTGCTTCATGCAGCCGGTGCCGCCCTCGCGCGCGACCATCAGCTCGTCGGGGAGGAAGATCGCGAAGGGATCGTCACCCACGATCGCGCGGGCACACCAGATCGCGTGGCCGAGGCCGAGCGGCACCTGCTGGCGCACCGCGATCACGTCCCCCGGGGTTGCTCTCGCGCAATCGAGCACGGAAAGATCCTTGCCGCGCTCGGACATGGTCTGCTCGAGCTCGAAGGCGATGTCGAAATGCTCGACGATCCCGGTCTTGCCGCGCCCGGTGACAAAGATCATCTGCTCGATTCCGGCCTCGCGCGCCTCGTCGACGGCGTACTGGATCAGCGGGCGATCGACCACGGGAAGCAGCTCCTTGGGCACGACCTTGGTCGCGGGAAGGAAGCGCGTGCCGAGACCGGCGACGGGGAAGACGGCTTTACGGATCGGCTTGGGAGGCATCTGGCACCTTGAGCTGATGAATTCGCGAAAGTTCTTGCGCCCGTCGCGGTCTCCCGTGCCCTGCGCCATAACGCAGGTCAATGATTGTTCGTCATCGCGCAAGCCGGGCGGCGGGAGCGAGTTGCACGAAGGGCGCTTTTCGCTAAGGCTGGCGCGATGGACAAGCTGATCATCAAGGGCGGCAACCGCCTCAAGGGCACGATCCCGATTTCCGGTGCGAAGAATGCGGCGCTGACGCTCATTCCCTGCGCTCTGCTGACCGAGGAACCGCTGACGCTGCGCAACCTGCCGCGGCTCGCGGATATCGACGGGTTCCAGCACCTGATGAACCAGTTCGGCGTCACCACCGTGATCCAGGGCACGCGCCCCGAGGATTTCGGGCGGGTGATGAGCATGGAGGCGACGCGGATCACCTCCACCGTCGCGCCCTATGACCTCGTGAGGAAGATGCGTGCCTCGATCCTCGTTCTCGGGCCGATGCTGGCGCGCGCGGGCGAGGCGACCGTGTCGATGCCCGGCGGCTGCGCGATCGGCAACCGTCCGATCGACCTGCACCTGAAGGCGCTCGAAGCCTTCGGCGCGAAGATCGAGCTCGCGGCGGGCTACGTGAAGGCCTATCAGCCCGATGGCGGGATGCCGGGCGGGGATTTCGACTTCCCCGTGGTGTCGGTCGGCGCGACCGAGAACGCGCTGATGGCGGCGGTGCTGGCGAACGGCACCAGCCGCCTCTTCAACGCCGCGCGCGAGCCGGAAATCGTCGACCTGTGCAACCTGCTGGTGGCGATGGGGGCGGAGATCGAGGGGATCGGCCGGTCGAACCTCACCATCCACGGGGTCAAGCGCCTGCACGGCGCGACCTACCGCGTGATGCCCGACCGGATCGAGGCGGGCTCCTATGCCTGCGCGGCGGCGATCACCGGCGGCGAGGTGCGGCTCGAGGGCGCCAAGGCCGAGGACATGATGGCGACCATCCACGCGCTCCAGGCGATCGGGGTCCATGTCGAGTGGGACGCCAAGAGCGTCACGGTCAAGGCGAACGGCGCGCTGAAGGCGACCAACCTCACAACCGCGCCCTATCCGGGCCTCGCCACCGACATGCAGGCGCAGCTGATGGCGCTGCTGTGCAAGGCGGAAGGCGCAAGCGTGCTCAAGGAGACGATCTTCGAGAACCGCTTCATGCACGTGCCGGAACTCGCGCGCATGGGCGCGGACATCACCACCGAGGGGCGCACCGCGATCGTGAGGGGCGTGAACCGTCTGACCGGTGCCGAGGTGATGGCGACGGACCTGCGCGCCTCGATGAGCCTCGTGATCGCAGGCCTTGCGGCGGAGGGCGAGACCACGGTTCGCCGCCTCTACCACCTCGACCGCGGCTATGAGCGGCTGGAGGAAAAGCTTCAGCTGGTCGGTGCGGACATCGAGCGGGTGGACGACTAGGGCCATCCCTCGTCATTGCGGGCGCAGCGAAGCAATCCATTGCCTGCGCTTGCCGCTGACGACGGGTTCATGGATTGCCGCGGCCTTCGGCCTCGCAATGACGAAAATCAGGCGTTTGTGACCAGCCATACCCTGATGGCGCTCGCCAGCCCGGGGGGCGTCGGGGACTTGATCCGTTCGGCATCGATGCGCGCCACCAAGGCTGCAACTGCCAGCCCCTCGCGCGCGGCGGCGGCTTTCAGCATCTCCCAGAACAGCGGTTCGAGGCTGATCGAGGTCTGGTGGCCCGCAATTGCAAGCGAGCGTTTGACGGGGGGGTGGTAGGGGGAGGGCTCCATAGCTCCCCGTTACCACGTCTTTGGTGTCGCATCGCGCAGAAAACCGGTTCCCACTTTTCTGCGCGATGCTCCGGTCAGGCCGCTTCGAAGTCGTCCACATATTCGGGGAGGAACACCGGCTCGCGCTCGGACCAGCCGGGGGCGGTGGCAGCGGCTTCGCTGAGCGACTGGAGCAGCAGCTTGCGGCGCTCGGGCCGGATCAGGGGCAGGGCGCTCGCGGCGCAGAAAGCGGCCGGAAGCCAGGGCCGCACCCGCGCGCCGAGCAGGCGTTCGTAAAGGAAGCGGAAGGCCGAGAAGCTCGCCAGCCGTTCCTGTTCGAGATCGAAAGCGGCGAGGCGCACCAGCTTGCCGAGGAAGCGTTCGACCTCGAAGGGCGTGCCCTCGTCGGGGATCAGGCCGCGCAGGGCCTTCAAGTCCTGATAGGCGACATATTGGCGGCGGATCGCGATGTTCTCGGCCTCGCTGCGGCCCCAGCGCCGGAAGGCGTCGGTGCGGGCAAGGCCGATGTCGAGGCTGCGCTTGATGTAACGCTGCTCGCAGGGTGCGAACCCGGCGAATTCCCGCATCTCGGCAATCGGCATCATCATGGCGCGTCTCCTTCGGACAGGGAGAACGTCGCAGAGCATGGTTAATTTAGGGTTATGTGGTTTTAACCCTAGATCAGGCCGGCGAGCGGCGATGAGGGATCGGCATACATCCGCCGCGCCATGCGCCCGGCAAGATAGGCTTCGCGCCCGGCCTCGACCGCCAGCTTCATCGCGCGGGCCATGCGGATCGGGTCCTTCGCTTCGGCGATGGCGGTGTTCATCAGGATGCCGTCGCAGCCCAGTTCCATGCCGACCGCAGCGTCCGAGGCCGTGCCGACGCCGGCATCGACCAGCACCGGCACCTTGGCTCCCTCGACGATCAGGCGGATCGTCACCCGGTTCTGGATGCCGAGGCCCGAGCCGATCGGCGCCCCCAGCGGCATGATCGCGACCGCGCCCGCATCCTCGAGCTGCTTCGCCGCAATCGGATCGTCGGCGCAGTAGACCATCGGAAGAAATCCTTCCTTGGCCAGTACCTCGGTCGCCTTCAGCGTTTCGCGCATATCGGGATAGAGCGTGCGCGCCTCGCCCAGCACCTCGAGCTTGACGAGGTCCCAGCCCCCCGCCTCACGCGCCAGCCTGAGGGTGCGGACCGCTTCCTCGCCGGTGAAGCAGCCCGCGGTGTTGGGGAGGTAGGTGATTTTCTTCGGGTCGATGAAATCGGTCAGCATCGGCGCCTTGGGATCGGAGACGTTGACCCGCCGCACCGCGACGGTGACGATCTCCGCGCCCGAAGCCGCAACGGCGGCGGCGTTCTGCTCGAAGCTCTTGTACTTGCCTGTGCCGACGATCAGCCGCGAGCGGAAGGTGCGGCCCGCGACGGTCCAGGTGTCCTCGCCCGCATGGTCGCCCCCGCCCACGAAGTGCACGATCTCCAGCCTGTCGCCCTCGGCCAGCGGCGCATTGGCCAGCGTCGAGCGGGGCACGATCTCGCCATTGCGCTCGACCGCGACCTTCTCCGGCGCAAGCTCCAGCTCGCGCACCAGATCGGCGATGGTGGCGGCCGCCGAGCGGTGGGGGGCGCCGTTCAGGGTGATGCTCTTGGTCATGCGCGGTGACATAGGCCCTCGCAGGCGGCGTGCAACCACGAGTTTGAGGGGGAGCGCCTCAGTGCGCCGCGCGCAGGTTCAGAAGGTGCCCGAGCCCGACCAGCGCCACCCCGACAAGGGTCAGCAGGAACTCGTTGGTGCCGTGCGGCACAAGCAGCGCACCCCCCATCAGCAGCATTCCGGCAAAGGCGAGCACGAAAGGCCGCTTGCGTCCATGGCGCAGCAGGCCCCAGCCGATCGCCACCGCCGCCACCCCGAAGGCCAGCGCGAGACCGATGCGGTGGATGTTCTCGTCGAACAGGAAGTGCCCGCCGAAGCCGAGTGCGGAGATCAGCAGCAGCGTCGCCAGGCAGTGCAGCGCGCACAGCCCCGCAAGCGCGATCCCGAGCGTGTCGAGTCGGCGGCGCAGCGAGCTCCGACTCGCGGGGGGCAGGGCATCGGGGGTCATGTTGCCTCCGCACATATGTAATGTTGTTACATTGTGCAAGGCGGACTTGCACCAGTGGCACGGCGGTTTGCGGCAAACGGACTTGCGCAGCGGACGGCGGGCGGACAAAGAGCGGGCCGTCATGGCCACCTCCGCCTCCGTGTCGAACCTGTTCCGGCCCGCGCCCGGCAGCCGCGCCCGACCTCTCGCGGTCGCACGCTGGCTCGAGATCGTGGCGGGGCTGGTGGTGCTCATCGTCCTCGTCGGCGGGATCACCCGCCTGACCGAAAGCGGGCTTTCGATCACCGAGTGGAACGTCGTCAGCGGCATCCTTCCCCCGCTCAGCGAGGCGGCATGGCAGGCCGAGTTCGCCAAATATCGCCTCACCGCCGAGTACCGCATCGAGAGCGGCCCGGCGGGAATGGACCTTGCCGCGTTCAAGTTCATCTTCTTCTGGGAGTGGTTCCACCGCATCCTCGGGCGGGTGATCGGGCTGGCCTTCCTTCTCCCGCTGATCGTCTTCGCGGTGCGTCGTGCGATTCCCGCAGGCTACGGCTGGCGGCTGGCCGCGATGTTCGCGCTGATCTGCGGGCAGGGCGCGCTGGGGTGGTACATGGTGTCCTCTGGCGTGGGCGAGACCGATCTCACCGACGTGAGCCATTTCCGCCTCGCGGCCCATCTGCTGACCGCGCTGTTCCTGCTGGCGGGCCTTGTCTGGACCGCGCGCGATCTCAGGCTGCTCGCCCGCAACCCCGCCGCGCGGCCTGCGCCGCTGACGGCGGGCGCGGCGCTGGCGGGCGGGGTGCTGTTCGTCCAGCTGCTGCTCGGCGCCTGGGTCGCGGGGCTCAATGCCGGACATGCCGCCTATGACTGGCCGCTGATGAACGGGCGGCTGGTGCCGCAGGTGGACTGGTCGGGCGGGGTGCTGTGGACGCTGACGCACGACCCCTTCCTGATCCAGTTCATGCACCGCTGGTGGGCGTGGGTCGCGGTCGCGGCGCTGGTGTGGCTGGCGCGGCGCGTGCGCAAGGCCGACCGCTTAGCCAGCATTGCAGTGCATTCGGCCTTCGGCACGATGGTGCTGCTCGGCATCGCCACGGTGATGAGCGAGGTCTCCCTCTGGATCGCCGCCGCGCACCAGCTGGTCGGCGCACTGACCGTGGCGGCGACGGTGTGGGCGATGCATTCGGACGGCCTAGCGCGCAGGGCTGCGGCATGACCGCCGCGCTCGTCTGGTGCCCGTTCCCGGAAGTGGAAAGCGCCCGCGCCGCCGCCGACGCGCTGCTCGACGACAGCCTGATCGCCTGCGCCAACATCCTCGGTGCCATCGAAAGTCGCTTCGTCTGGGAGGGCGCCCGCGCCACCGGAAGCGAGGTCGGGGTGCTTTTCAAGACGACGGCCGAACGTCTCGACGACGTGGTCGAGCGCCTCGGCGAACTCCACCCCTACGATACCCCGGCGATCATCGGCTGGCACGCCGATGCCGCACATCCGGCCACCTTCGCCTGGCTGGCGGGGAGCATTTCCCGCTAGCGGTATTATTTTACCGTATCGGAAAACGGCGCTTTTGCTTGACTTCGCGCCTGCCTGACGACATTTGCGCTCCACTTCGCTCCCCCGGCCACGGACGGGGCGGGTGATTCTTCCGGACATCTTCCGCGAAGCACAGTTTCGAACCAAGGACATATGCCATGAAGGCGCTCAGCAAGCAGACCCGGTCGATCAAACCGGCCGAGGTCGAAAAGAACTGGCACATCATCGACGCCGACGGCCTCGTCGTCGGCCGCCTCGCCGCGATCGTCGCCAACATCCTGCGCGGCAAGCACAAGCCGAGCTACACCCCGCACGTCGACTGCGGCGATCACGTGATCGTCATCAACGTCGAGAAGGTGAAGTTCACCGGCAACAAGATGGGCGACAAGGTCTATTACAAGCACACCGGCCACCCGGGTGGCATCAAGGAAACCACCCCGGCCAAGGTGCTGGGAGGGCGTTTCCCCGAGCGCGTGCTCGAGAAGGCCGTCGAGCGCATGATCCCGCGCGGCCCCCTCGGCCGTCAGCAGATGAAGGCGCTGCACCTCTATGCCGGCACCGAGCATCCCCATAACGGCCAGCAGCCGCAGGTGCTCGACGTCGCTTCCATGAACCGCAAGAACAAGGTGGCCGCATAATGGCTGACGAAACCACGACCGTCTCGGATCTCGCCGATCTGAAGGACATCGCCGCCGGCGTGCCCCAGGGCGACGCTGCCGAAATCGCCCGTGTCGCCGCGCCGCTGCGCGAGCGCGAGATCGACGCCCAGGGCCGCGCCTACGCCACCGGCCGCCGCAAGGACGCGGTCGCCCGCGTGTGGGTCAAGCCGGGCACCGGCAAGATCACCATCAACGGCCGCGACCAGGAAACCTACTTCGCGCGTCCGACCCTGCGTCTGGTGATCAACCAGCCCTTCACCGTGACCGACCGCACCGGTCAGTACGACGTCGTCTGCACCGTGCGCGGCGGCGGCCTGTCGGGTCAGGCGGGCGCCGTGAAGCACGGCATCGCCCAGGCGCTCAGCAAGTACGAGCCCGAGCTGCGCAGCGCGGTGAAGGCTGAGGGCTTCCTCACCCGCGACAGCCGCGTGGTCGAGCGCAAGAAGTACGGCAAGGCCAAGGCCCGCCGCAGCTTCCAGTTCTCGAAGCGCTAAGTTTCTCCGGTTCCGGTACCCGGAAACATCGAGGGCGGCCCCCGCAAGGGAGCCGCCCTTCTTGTTGGGCAACGCCGCAGGAGCTCAGCGTTGCAGGAGCAGCATCCCGAAGGAGAGACCGGTGCCCGAGAAGAACACAGGCCATGACCAGTAGAACCGGACATCGACCACATCGACGAGGCGGATTGCCAGCGGTCCCGCGCTGGTCCCCTGCGAGCCGATCACCAGCGCGACCGCGGCGGAAAGGATCGCGCCGAACGTCAGGGCCTTGATCAAGTCCATTGCCATGTCCCCACGATGATCGGCCGCCTGCGGGCGGCCGGCCGGTTGAACGGGGCGGGAGGAAAACCCCTGTCGGCACGCCTTCCCGGGTCCGCGCCCCGTGGCGATATCACCAACAAAACCTTAATCCCGGCGATAGAGAAAGGGTTAAGTCCCGCCCCCGTCAGGTTACCGGAAGCACCCCCGTCCCGGTCAGGCGTAGCGCGGTTTCGATCACCCCGCCGGGCGCACAGTCGATCACCCGCCAGCTCGCCGGAGCCTCGTGCCTGAGGCGGGTGGAGAGCGTCCCCGTGCCGATCATCCGCATCGCGTGCCCGCCGCTGGTGCGCAGCTGGTCGAAGGGGACATGCACATGGCCCGAGATCACCGCATCGGCCCCCGCCGCAGCGATCTGTGCGAAGGCGGCATCGCCGCCGATGGTGGGATTGCCGGGCTTGCCCTCGTCGCCGAGCAGCGGGTGGTGCGCGATGACGATGATCGTGCGCGGATCGCCGGCCGCCTTGAGCGCCGCGATCGCATCCACGGTCTGGCGCAGCGCGGCAGGCTTCACCACGCCGTCGGACCATGGAAAGCGCGTCTGCGCGCGCACCGTCGTGCGCAGCGGGACCAGCACGACATCGGGCGATTCGAACCCGCCGCTCACCGCCGCGCGCAGGGCCTCGAAGCGGCGGAACGGATCGGTGAAACGCTCCCACGGGTTGTAATAGGGCATGTCGTGATTGCCCGGTTCGAGCACCACCGGCACTCCGAGCGAGGCGAACCATTCGCGCGCGGCGGCATATTCGGAATGCTTGGCGCGCTGCGTCAGGTCGCCGGTGCAGACGATCGCATCGGGGCGCTCGGCCGCGATCGCCGCGACCACGCTGTCGAGCGCGGCGCGGTCCTCGACGCCGAAGTGGACATCGCTGATGTGGAACAGGCGGGTCGGCATGGGGCCCCTATACCCGCCCGGTCAGGATAAGCCACGCCGCGGCGCCGTTGACGGCGGTGTAGACCCCGTAGGCCCAGGCATAGCCCGGCCAGCCTTGGGTGGAGAGCAGCAGCGCGAAGAACAGCACCGCAAACTCGCTGATCAGCGCGGCGCGGCGGCCGAGCGTCTGGCTTGCGCTCGGCAGGCGGGCGAACATCGGGTGCCCGCGCTCGAACACCGCACGGTTGATGGCGAAGTTGGCGATTCCGAGCAGGAAGATGATCGCGGTGGCGAGCCCCATGGGCGCAGTATGGCGCTGCGCCGGTCGATTGGAAACCGCCATTTGTCGCCCCTTTCGCGCCATTGGTCCTGACGCCCCCCCACCGGTCGAAGCGCAGCCGCGGGTTGATCGAAGGCCGGATGCGGGGGCTGGGGCAGGGGCGTATCAGGGGTTTCAGCAGGGCGCTTGGCTCCCCCCCGGATCGGACCCCCGCCGATCCCAAGACCCTGCGAGATGGAGGATAACGTGATGAAAACCCTTGCGAAGAATGTCACCCTCGGGCTGGCCGCGCTCGGCCTGGCAGGCACCGCCGTCAGCCCCGCCTTTGCCGGCGAGGTCCAGCGCATGACGATTGCGGTCCCGACCGCGGACCTCGACCTCGGCACCGCCGCAGGCCAGCGCACGCTCGACAACCGCGTCGCCAAGGCGGTGCGCACGGTGTGCCGGACAACCAGCCTTGCCACTGGCTCGCGCGTCATGACTCAGGATGCGAAGGCGTGCCTCGCCAAGGCGCGCTCCGACGCCGCGCGGCAGGTCGCCACCCTGATCTCGAACGAGCAACGCGGCGGCTGAACCGCGCGCTTCTTCCCTGCGCCAACCTCGCGGCGCAGGCGTTACGGCCCGAACCCTTCCAGTCCCTGGGGTTCGGGCCGTTTTTTCGTGCGGTCAACCCGGGTGGCACAGACCGCCAGAGAACCGGGACTTCGCCGCGCGCGAGCGCGGATCAACGGCCCGCCATCGCCTTGACGCGGGCAAGGTAGGTGCGGCCGATGCGCAGAGCCTCGCCGTTCACCAGCTCCGCCGACCACACGCCGAGGCCGTCGTGGCGCAGGCCGCGGATGTGGTCGCGGCGCAGGATCGTCGAGCGGTGGATGCGGATGAACTGTTCGGGATCGAGCCGTTCTTCCAGCCCCGCGATGGTCTGGAGCAGCAGGTAGGAGCGCCCCGCTTCCGGCCCTCCGACATGAAGGCGCACATAGTCGCGCTCGGCGTCGATCTGGTGGACTTCGCTCACCGCGATGCGCAGCAGCTCCGAGCGATGCGGGACCCACAATTCGTCGAGATAGCGGCTTGCCTTGTTGCGACGCTGGCCACGGCGGGCAACGGCCCGCTCGATCGCGCGCTCGAGCCGGTCGGCCGAGACCGGCTTCAGCACGTAATCGACGGCTTCCAGATCGAAGGCCTCGACCGCGAAATGGTCATGCGCGGTGACGAAGATCACCACCGGGGACTGCGGCTGTTCGGCGAAGTGGCGCGCGACGCCGAGGCCGTCGAGTTCGGGCATGGTCATGTCGAGCAGCACCAGATCGGGCTGGAGCTTCTCGGCCAGCCGCAGCGCGGCGGCGCCGTCGCTGGCGGTGCCGACCACGCGCACGGCGGGGATCTCGGCACAGATCACCTGCACGCGCTCTACGGCCAGCGGCTCGTCGTCGACGATCAGGGTGCGCAGTTCGGAAGTTTCGGTGTGGGTGTCAGTCATGGCGGCTCGTCTGCTGGCTCAGGGGTCGCGACAAGGGGATGCGGATCTCGGTGCAATAGCCCCCCGGGACGGGGGCCGAGGAAAAGCCGATGTCGGGGCCGAAGCGCGCCTCCAGCCGGTCGCGGACATTGGCAAGGCCGATGCCGAAGCCGTGGGTGGTGCCCTGCGGCACGCCCGGACCATCGTCACCGACGGTGATCACCAGCCTATCGAATTCCTCGCGCGCCGCCAACGTGATCGTCACCGGGCGCGAGACGGGGGAGACGGCATATTTGACCGAGTTCTCCACCAGCGGTTGCAGGATCATGCCCGGCACGCGCGCCTCCTCGAGATCGGCCGGCAGGTCGAAGACGCAGACCAGCCGCGTGGGAAAGCGCACCGCCTCGATATCGAGATAAAGCTTCTGGAGGTCGAACTCGTCGCGCAAGGACACGTCGGCGGTCGGCTCGGTGGCGAGCGAGTGGCGGTAGAAACGGCTGATCGTCTGGATCATCTTCTCGGCCGTCGCGGCCTTGCCCGTCATCACCAGGGCCGAAAGCGAATTCAGGGTGTTGAACAGGAAATGGGGGTTCACCTGATAGCGCAGCGAGCGCAGCTCGGCGGCCTTGGCGGCGGAGCGGAACTGTTCCTCGCGCCGCTGCGCCGCGCGCGCCTGCACCCCGGCGAGCAGGGCGAAGTAGGTCGAGGCCCAGGCGAGCAGCAGGAAGTAGCGTCCGAGCGCGATGTCGAGCAGCTTGCGCCAGAAATCGGAATAGGTCTCGGCCTCCTCGATCAGCACGCTCTGCGAATCGACCACCTCGCCGTCGGCAGGCGCCGGCTGACCGGCACCCGGCTGGGCGGGTGCAGGGCGGCGCACCGGCACGTCGATCAGCAGGTTGCCGCTCTCGTCACGCCGGAGGTTGAGGTTGTAACGCTCGGCATAGGCTTGGCGCTGGGCGAACTCGGTCTCCTTGAAGACGAGGTAATTGACCTGCCCGATGGCGAGCGCGATCGGCACGGCGAGCGCGATCGCGGCGGAAATCTTGAGCCACAGCGGGCGGTTGTCGAACAGCCGCAGCAGCAGCCAGAGCACCAGTGTCAGCAGCACGCCGATCGCCGTCACCAGCAGGCGCCGCCAGCCGAGCTCGAACTGCATGCCCAGATCCATAACCAGGCTGCGCACCGTGGTGAGGACGTAATAGGTCGCCCACAGCACCACCATCGAGAACAGCACGGTGCGGAACGACACGGTGGCGGCGGGCTCGCCGTGGGCGTCTTCGCTTGTCAGGGTCGTCGTCATTATGCCGGACAGCGATAACGCCCCGCCGCAGCAATGGCTACCGGGCGGGGCGCACGTCGTCGGGCGGTAACGGGCCTTGGTCGAATGCTGAACGGATATTCAGGCTCGACGGGCGGCGCTTAATCCCGCGGGCGGATCATGTCCGAGGGCACGACCCAGGCCGCGAACTGCTCCTCGGTGAGCAGGCCCAGTTCAAGCGCGGCGGCCTTGAGCGTGGTGCCCTCGGCGTGTGCCTTCTTGGCGATCTTGGCGGCGTTGTCGTACCCGATGTGCGGGTTCAGCGCGGTCACCAGCATCAGGCTTTCGTTCAGAAGCTGGGTGATGCGGGTGGTGTTGGCCTCGATGCCCACGACGCAATTGTCGGTGAAGGCGTGGGAGGCATCGCCGATCAGCTTCATCGACTGCAGCACGTTGTAGATGATCACCGGCTTGAACACGTTGAGCTCGAGATGCCCGTGCGATCCGGCGACCGTCACCGCCACGTGGTTGCCCATCACCTGCGCGCAGACCATGGTCATCGCCTCGCACTGGGTCGGGTTGACCTTGCCGGGCATGATCGAGGAGCCCGGCTCGTTGGCGGGCAGCGACAGCTCGCCGAGGCCGCTCCGGGGGCCGGAGCCGAGCAGGCGGATGTCGTTGGCGATCTTCATCAGGCTGACGGCGAGCACGTTCAGCGCGCCCGAAATCTCCACCATCGCATCATGCGCGGCGAGCGCCTCGAACTTGTTGGGTGCGGTCACGAAGGCATGGCCCGTCTCGGCGGCGACTTCCGCCGCGAAGGCGACATCGAACCCGACCTTGGCGTTGATCCCCGTACCCACGGCGGTTCCGCCCTGTGCCAGTTCGAGCACGCGGGGCAGCGCGGCCTCGACGCGCTTGATCCCGTAGGCGACCTGCGCGGCATAGCCCGAGAACTCCTGCCCCAGCGTCATCGGGGTCGCATCCTGAAGGTGGGTGCGGCCGATCTTGACGATGTTGGCGAATTCCTTGGCCTTGGCATCCAGCGCGCCGTGGAGCTTCTTCAGGGCGGGCAGCAGGTTGTCGAGCGCCTCGACCGCCGCGGCGATGTGCATGGCGGTCGGGAAGGTGTCGTTCGACGACTGGCCCATGTTGCAGTGGTCGTTGGGGTGGACGGGGCTCTTGCCGCCCTTCTTGCCGGTGAGGATCTCGTTCGCGCGGCTCGCGATCACCTCGTTGGCGTTCATGTTCGACTGGGTGCCGCTACCGGTCTGCCACACCACCAGCGGGAACTGGTCGGCGAGCGTCCCGTCGATCACCTCGCGCGCGGCCTTGACGATCGCCTCGCCGATCCCGGCATCGAGCACGCCCAGCTTCATGTTGGCCTTTGCCGCCGCAAGCTTCTGCACGCCCAGCGCGCGGACCAGCGCCGGGGGCATCTTCTCGCCGCCGATCGGGAAGTTGACGATGCTGCGCTGCGTCTGCGCGCCCCAGTGCATATCGGCCGGAACCGCCACCTCGCCCAGCGAATCGGTCTCGATCCGCACGTCACCGCCATTCGTCGCCATGTCACTCATCGAAGCCATCCCTCTCTAAGTCGAATTCAGCCCCACAGGGTTTGGCGCTCCCCTAAGCACCGGCGCGCGGTTTGGTCAAAGGCGTAAAATCGCGGCGGCTCCGGTCGCGCGCGGTCCCCAAAGGCCTTGGAACCGGTGCCCCACGCGTTTAAGGAGAGGGTTGACGGACTGTATTGCGTTCCTAATACAGTATCACCAAGAGAACATGACCACCATGACGACGACCCTTCCCGACACCCATGTCGCCCGCCGCGCGATGATCGACAGCCAGCTGCGCACCAGCGGCGTCAACGAGGAATACGTGCTGGCCCGGATGCTCGCCGTGCCGCGCGAGGACTTCCTGCCCGCCGACAAGGCCGCAGTGGCCTATATCGACCGCGCCGTGTCGCTCGGCGCCCAGGGCCACCTCGCCGCGCCGCTGTTCTACGGCAAACTGCTGGCCGAGGCCGCCCCGTCCCCGGATTCGCGGGTTCTCGTGGTGAGCGGCGGCACCGGCTATCTTGCCGCCCTGCTGCGCCCGCTGGTTGCCGAACTGACCGAGATCGACGCCGCCGAGGCCGTTGCTTGCACCGGGTCGGGCTCCTATTCGCTGATCGTCATCGACGGGGCGATCGAACGCCTGCCCGATGGCCTCGCCGCGCAGCTCGCCGAGGGCGGCGACATCGTCACCGGCCTGCTCCTGCGCCAGGTCACCCGCCTCGCGAGCGGGCGTAAGATCGGCGGCACGGTCAACCTCCAACCGGTCGAGGATCTCGGCATCCCCGTTCTCCACGCCTTCGACGCGCCGAAGGGCTGGACCTTCGCGTGAGCTTCAACACCGCCTCGTTGCGGCTGGCCGGCACGGCGAGCCTGCTCGCGCTGCTGGCGCCGGCCGCGCCCGCCGCGGCCGACAACCTGCGCGAGGCACTTGTGGGTGCCTACAACACCAACCCCACGCTCGAGGCCGCGCGCGCCAACCAGCGCGCCACGGACGAGAACGTGCCGATCAACCGCGCACAGGGTCTTCCCTCGCTCGCAGTGCAGGCCACCCATATCGAGTTCATCCAGCAATCGGCCAACGCCTTCACCGCGCCCGAGCGCAACCTTGGCGTCAACGTGCAGATGCTGGTGCCGGTCTACTCGGGCGGGGCGGTGCGCAACGCCATCGCCGCCGCCAAGGAGCGGGTCGAAGCGGGGCAGGCTGACCTGCGCAACACCGAAAGCACGCTCTTCGCACAAGTCGTCGCCGCATACATGGACGTGCTGCGCACCGAGGCGCTGGTGGCGCTCGCGACCAACAACGTGGCGGTGCTGCGCACCAATCTCGAGGCAACCAGCGACCGCTTCCAGATCGGCGACCTGACCATCACCGATGTCGCCCAGTCGCGCTCGCGCCTCGCAGTGGCGGAGGGCGACCTGCAATCCGCGCAGGCGAACCTGATCGCCGCGCGCGAGACCTATATCCGCCTCGTGGGCCAGGCTCCGGGCGAACTCGATGCGCCGCCGCCGCTGCCCGGACTTCCGGCGACCGTGGGCGAGGCGATCGTCAGCGCGCTGGAGAACAATCCCAATCTCGATGCCGCGAAGCAGCGCGCCGAGGCGGCCGGGTTCGACACCAAGGTCGCAGGCGCGGGGCGGCTGCCGACCGTGGGCGTCTTCGTCAACGGCGATTACAGCGACTTCTACGGCACGCTGGGCGGCCCGATCTCGGCCAATTTCGCCCAGAGCGAGAAGACCGCCAACGCCGGCGTGCGCGTCACCATCCCGCTGTTCCAGGGCGGCCTTCCTGCCGCCCGCCAGCGGCAGGCCGGCGCACGCGAGAGCGCCGCGCTCGAGGACGTGATCGCCGCCGAGCGCCAGATCATCGCCGAGACCCGTTCGACCTGGTCGAACTGGCAGGCCGCCAATGCCGTGATCAAGAGCGCGCAGGCCGCCGTCGAGGCTGCCGAGCTCAGCCTCGAGGGCCTGCGCGCCGAGAACTCGATCGGCAACCGCCAGGTGCTCGACGTGCTCAATGGCGAGCAGGAACTGCTCAACGCCCGCGCCCAGCTGGTGACCGCGCGGCGCAATGCCTATGTCGCCGGTTTCAACCTGCTGGCGCTGATGGGTCGGGCCGAAGCGCGCGATCTCAACCTCGATACCGGCGGTCCGCTCTACGATCCGCAGGTCAATGCCGACCGGGTCAGCAGCAAGATGTGGGACTGGGACCGCGATCCCGAACCTGAACCGAAATCGACCCGGACCGTTGACATTCCCCCGCCGGACGCAATGATCGGCCCGCAATTGCTCCCCGGAGAGTGAATCCGGTCCCGATTCGGGACAACGCCGGGGTTTAGGGTACGAGGCAGGGAATGGCGCAGGACGGCGAAGCTTCGGTCGAGGAAATCCTCGAATCGATCAAGAAGGTGATCGCGCGCGACAACCGCGCCGGCGCGCTCGAGGCGCGGCGTCGGCGGATGCTCGTGTCCGAGGACCACGACACCCCGCCCGCTCCGCTCGCCCGCACCCACACGGTGCGCGATTCCGAGGAGGTGCTCGACCTCGCCGATCTCGAGGTGACCGAGGAACCCTCCGCCGTGCCGCTCCCCGCGACCGAGGAAACTCCGCTGATCGCCGCCCAGGTGCGCGACGCGATGCAGGAGAACCTTGCCGCACTCGCCATGCTGGCCGAGCCTCCGGCCCGCCCGCAGATCGTGCGCCAGGGCGAGACCTCGCTCGAGGGCCTGACCCGCGAGCTGCTACGCCCGATGCTGGCCGAATGGCTGGAGGCGAACCTGCCGGCGATGGTGGAACAGCTGGTGCAGGCCGAAATCGCCCGGATCGTCGGCAAGCGCCGCTAAGGTCTGGCAATGGCGGGGCGGGGGGAGTAACCCCGCCGCCATGCGTATTCTTCCCGCTTCCGGCGCCGTGATCGCCGCCGCCCTCATCGCCGCCGCTCCGCTGTCGGCGCAAGCCCTCTCCGCCATTCCCGGCGTGACAGCCGCGCCGATGAGCGCCGAGGATCTCGTCACCCTGCCGCGACTTGGCGCGCCAGCGGTCAACGCCGCGGGGACGCTGGCGGTCTATACCGTCACCATCACCGACCCGGAGACGCTGAAGCGCAGCCCGGCCCATTACCTGATCGACCTCGCCAGGCCCGGCGCGGCGCCGGTGCCGCTCGCGATCGCGATCCGTGCCTCGGGCCTTGCCTTCGGCGCGGACGGTGCGCTCTATTTCCTCAGCAGCGAGCACCCCGTCGGCGCGGGCGCGGCCGCGCGCGGGCGGGTGTGGCGCGTCACGCTCGGCAAGGACGGCGCCGCCGGTGCACCGCAACTGGTCGCCGGTTTCCCCGATGCCGACATAGCCGGGTTCAAACTCGCCTCGACCGGCGATGCCATCGCCGTGTGGGGCGAAGTCCCGCGCGAATGCCGGACCTTCGGCTGCGCCAATGCCAAGGCACGCTATCTCCCCGGCCCCGGCAGCGGTCGGCTCTATGACGGTTCGGACGGCTTCGTGCGCCACTGGGACCGCTGGGCCACCCCGGGGCTCCACAACCGCATCTTCGTTTTCGGCCTCGTGGACGGCAGGGTGGTGGGCGACGGCGTGCCGGTCGACGGCGATGACCCCGCCACCGGCCTCGTCGCCGACACCCCGACGATGCCCTTCGGCGGCGCCGAGGAGATCGCCTTCTCGCCCGATGCCGAGCAGCTCTACTTCACCGCGCGCAAGGCCGACGGCGCGGAGCCGGGATCGACGAATCTCGACATCTATGTCTCGGACCTGCTCGGCGCACCCCCGCGCAATCTGACGGCCGACAACACTGCGACCGACACCACCCCGGCAATCTCGCCCGATGGGCGCTATCTCGCCTGGCTGGCGATGGATCGGCCGACCTACGAAGCCGACCAGCTCTCGATCCGGCTGATGGACTTCCACACCGGCGAAACCCGCAACCTGACGAAGGACACCGACCTCTCCTTCGGCAGCCTCGCCTGGGCGCCCGACGGCAAGCACCTGATCGCCACCGCGCAGAAGGTGCTCGACACCCCCGCCTTCCGCATCGACATCGCCACGGGCAAGGTCACCGAACTCAACCTGATGGCGGGGAACGAGGCGCATATCGCCAATCTGGTGCCGCTGCCGAAGGGTGGGGCGCTGTTCACCCGCGATTCGCTCGGCGCGCCGGCGGAGCTGTTCCTCTCGGACGGCATGGGGCAGGCCCGTCCGCTCACCGACATCGCCACCACCCGCATGGGCCAGATGGCCAACATCGTCACCCGCCGCTTCAGCTTCACCGGCGCGAACGGGGACACGGTGTGGGGCCAAATCACGCGCCTTGCCGACCAGACCGGGCCGATCCCGGCGATCCTCTACATCCACGGCGGGCCGCAGGGGAGCTTCAACGACGCCTGGTCGAACCGCTGGAACCCCCGCGTCACCGCCTCGCAGGGCTACGCCGTGATCTCGGTCGATTTCCACGGCAGCACCGGATACGGGCAGGCTTTCACCGACGCGATCAACAAGGACTGGGGCGGGGGGCCGCTCGAGGATCTCCAGAAGGGCCTCGAGGCCGCGCTCGCGCTCGACACCCAGATCGACGGCAGCCGCGCCTGCGCGATGGGGGCGAGCTACGGCGGCTACATGGTCAACTGGATCGCCGGCGACTGGCCCGACCGCTTCAAGTGCATCGTCCAGCACGACGGCATCTTCGACATGCGCTCCATGTATTATTCGACCGAGGAACTGTGGTTCCCGCGCTGGGATTTCGGCGGCTCGTATGAAGAGGCGCGCGAGACCTACGAGAAGTGGAACCCGGCGAACCACGTCGGCAAGTGGAAGACGCCGATGCTGGTCGTCACCGGCCAGCAGGATTTCCGCGTGCCCTACACGCAGGGGCTGATGAGCTTCACCGCCCTGCAGGAGCGCGGCATCCCCTCGCAATTGCTGGTTTTTCCCGACGAGAACCACTGGGTGCTGGGCGCGAAGAACTCGCTGCAATGGCACAACACGGTGTTCGCCTGGCTCGATCGCTGGTTGAAGCGGGACGGCAGCAAATGAGCCGGCAGGAACTCGAATCCGCACGCCATTCGCTCGCCAAGCATTTTGGCGATCCGGCGCAGGGCACGCAGATCACCCGCCACATCATGCTCTGCGCCCTCTCGGAAAAGCAGAAGTGCTGTTCGAGGAAGGAGGGCGAGGAGGCGTGGAGCTACCTCAAGGGGCGGCTCAAGGAACTGGGGCTGGTCGGCCCGCAGCGCGGCGCGGAGAGCAAGCGCGGGGCCGGCGGCGGGGTGCAGCGCACCAAGGCCGATTGTCTCCAGATCTGCGCCGCAGGGCCGGTCGCGGTCGTGTGGCCTGACGGGATTTGGTACCACTCGTGCAGCCCGAAGGTGCTCGAACGGATCATCCAGGAACACCTGATCGGGGGCGTGCCGGTGGAGGATTACCGGCTCATGCCGAAGGATTAGTCCTCCTTCGGGCTCCAGAACTCGTCGCGGCCCGGCATCTGGTTGTCGACCGATTCATCATGGCCGGTGCCGTTGGAGAGGAACACCAGCCCCATCAGGCCGCCGCCCAGCAGCATCGTCAGGCTGATGCCCAGCGCCACCGCGATGTAGAAATGGACCGAGATCGCCCCGTTGAAGGCGAACAGCAGGCCCATCGCGATACCTACGGTCAGCACCGTCGCGGCGAGCAGCCATTTCATGATCTGGCGATAGCGCGCCCAGGCATGGGCGGCGTTCACGGGATCCTCGAGCGGGGATTTGCGGGTCATGCCTCCCGACATGGCGCGCGCGTGGCCGCAATGCAACGCGCGAAAGCCGCAAGGGACGCTGCATGCGGCGCACGCCCCTGCTGAAACGCATGATGCGACGGGCAGATTCGCCTTTCCGCCGCAAACGTGTCACCTTCACGGGTGGAGAGTGAGGGAGTCGTCATGAACATTGCCCAGATCATCGCCCGCCGCACCGCATCCGACATCATCGCCTGCGATTGCCACACCCCGGTATCCGAGGTCGTGCAGACCCTCGCCACCCGCCGCATCGGCGCCCTGCCGGTGATGCGCGATGGCCGGGTGGTCGGCATCGTTTCCGAACGCGACGTGATCTACCGCCTCGCGGATCGGGGCAAGGAATGCCTCGACGTGCCGGTGGAGGAGATCATGACCTCGCCCGCGGTGACGGTCGAGCCTTCGACCACCATCGACGAGGCGCTGGGCATGATGACCCGCCGCCGGTTCCGCCACTTCCCGGTGCTCGACAATGGCGCGCTGGTCGCCTTCATCTCGATCGGCGATCTCGTGAAGCACAAGATGGACGAGGTGCAGCACGAGGCCGAGGCGCTGCGGAACTACATCCAGGCGGTGTGACCCTTGAGTCGGGGCGGCGCGCGCCCTAAATTGCAGGCATGACCGCCGAATCCCTGATCCTCACCCCCGCCGCCGCCAGGCGGGTCGCCCTGATCGCACAGAAGCAGTCGCGCCCCGCGATCCTGCGCCTTGCAGTCGAGGGCGGGGGCTGTTCGGGCTTCCAGTACAAGTTCGACCTCGCCGAGGCGCCGGAAGCCGACGACAGCGTCTCGGAGACCGACGGAGTGAGGCTGGTGGTCGATCCGGTCAGCCTCGATCTCATCGCCGGGAGCACGGTGGATTTCGTGGAATCGCTGGGCGGCGCGGCCTTCAAGGTCGAGAATCCGCAGGCCGCCGCAGGCTGCGGCTGCGGGGCGAGCTTCGGGATTTAGGTTAGACCCGCGCGCGCCTTTCGGGCATCAGGGCGGCCATGAAAATCGCCACCTACAACATCAACGGCATCAAGGCGCGCCTGCCGCGCCTTCTCGAGTGGCTCGAGGAAACCCGCCCGGCGGTCGCCTGCCTGCAGGAGATCAAGTCGCAGGACGAGGGCTTCCCCGCGGCCGAGATCGAGGCGCTGGGCTATGCGGTCCTCACCCACGGACAGAAGGCCTTCAACGGGGTGGCGATCCTTGCCGATGCCCGCGCGGGCTACACGCTGACCGAGGTGAAACGCGGGCTTGGCATTCCCGGCCCCAACGAGGGGGACGAGGAACAGGCTCGCTATCTCGAGGCCGATGTGTCGGGCATCCGCATCGCCTGCCTCTACCTGCCCAATGGCAACCCCCATCCCGGGCCGAAGTTCACCTACAAGCTGGCGTGGATGGCGAGGCTGCGGGAGCGGATGGCCGAACTCTGGGCGGCGGAGATTCCGGCGGTGGTGCTCGGGGATTTCAACGTCATCCCGCATGACGACGACGTGTGGTCGGTCAAGGCGATGGCAAGCGACGCGCTGATGCAGCCCGAAAGCCGCGCCGCCTATGCGCGGCTGCTGGCGGACGGGTGGGTCGATGCGATCCGCACCCACAACCCGCGCGGGGGGGTGTGGACCTACTGGGACTATCAGGCGGGCGCCTGGCAGCGCGATCACGGCTTCAGGATCGACCACATCCTGCTCTCGCCCGAATGCGCCGACCGGCTCGAGGCCTGCGGCGTCGACAAGAGCTATCGCGGCCGCGAGAAGGCGAGCGACCACACGCCGGTCTGGGTGCGCCTGACGGCTTGAACAGCAATCCCGTTCGCCCTGAGCCTGTCGAACGGCTGTACTTCACTTTGTCCGGCGGTGCCGAAGAAGTGCAGTGGTAGACGCTTCGCGTCAGCTTCGCTTCCGACAGGCTCAGCACGAACGGAAATGAGAGGGGGGCGATGCCCTCCCGACACTCAGCGATAGAAGATATGCGTGTCGATCTGGGCGAGGCGGGTCTTGGTGCGGCTCCAGCCCGGCTTCACGTAGCGGGCGTGGAAGAACACGGCGCCTTCCGCCCCGGACTCCCACAGGCCCCGATGCGCGATCTGCGCGACCGCAACGGCGCGCTCCCAGGCGGGCGAGCCTTCGCGCACGGCCGGCATCCGGCTCCCGCGCATGAAGGAGAACTGTCCGGGCTGGGCGACGACCCCGCAATAGGAGCGCGGGAAGCGACCGTCCTCGGTGCGGTTGATGATGACCTGCGCCACCGCCAGCTGGCCCGCCAGCGGCTCGCCGCGCGCCTCGAAATAGACCGCGCCCGCGAGGCAGCGCATCTCGCTGTCCATCGGGGCGTCGGTGTCGATCATGCCGACCAGCTCGTGAAGCGATCCGGCTTCGGTGAGGACAGGGGTCTCGGCGGGCGCTTCGGAGGGCAGCGGCTGCACCACTTCCTCGGAGACGAAGACGACCGGCTCGGGGACCAGCTCGGGGGCCTCTGCGGGAGCGACAGGCGCTCCGGTGACGGCCTCGGCGAGGGCGGCGGCATTGCGGCCGCCCGGGAACAACGTGGTTGCGACAGCCACAGCGGCGATCGCGACGAAGGTGGTGGTCTTGCGACGCATCAATACTACAAATCGGGCGGTGAGCGCGCACAGGCGCAGGCGGGAACCTGATCCGGACCGTTACGGGATAGGGGGGTTCGAAGAAGCCTGCCGGCCGCTCCCCGTCTGCGTGCTGGTCGATACGGCCGGATTGCCGTCCTGCCAGCCTGCGCGAGGAATTGGAGCGGGCCTCTGGCGGCACCTGCCGTTTACGTCAACGCAATTCGTCGAGCCCTGCGACGAACCGTTCCGCATCCGCGATATCAACCTCAATCAGCCACATATCGCTGTCCTGCTGGCGGCGGCGGGCCAGATATTCGGAGAATTCCTGCGGATTCTCAGGGTTCTCCCGCTTTGCAGCAAGAAACTTGCGCGACCCGTCGATCTGCGGCATTCTTTCGTAAAGCACCGCGCCCGCGCCGCGATAGAGGGTTACCAGGAGGATCGTCCCCGCGTCCCGCTCGCCCTTGGCCAGCACCGTGGCGAAGCCGCCCTGCGCCTCGGCGAGGCGGAGAATCGCGCTCGCCTCGAGGTGCGCGGGCAGGCGGTCCTGCACCTTTAGAGCCCCGACGGTCCGCCCGCCGCATAGCCCGGCAGGCTCGACAGGGCGATGCGGCTGCGCATGAAGGTGCCGGTGCCGCGCCCGATCTCCTCGCCCTCCTCGTCCACCAGCCGCGCCTCGGCGACGAAGACCCGCCGCCGCCCGCTCACCCAGCGGCCCTCTGCGGTGACGGTGCCGGCGCGCACCGGCTTGGTGAAGTGGAGGTTGAAGCTGGTGGTCAGCAGGAAGCGGTCGGTCGCCAGCGTGTTGGCGGCATAGAAGGCCGCATCGTCGAGCATCTTGAAATAGATCGTCCCGTGCGCCGCGCCGGCCGCGTGGTAATCCTCGGGGGTGACGGTGAAGGTCAGCTGCGAGCGGCCCTCGCACGGGATATGCAGCCGGCTCGCGAACTTGGCGTTGACCGGCGCCGAGGCATAGAGCCGCTCCAGAGCCCGGTAATGCTGCTCGGCACCGCTTGCCGGAGGAAGTCCGTCACCGGGGGCCATCGTCACGCGTCGGTAGGATCAGGCCGCGTCGCGCAGGAACTGGTTGGTCAGCAGCGCATAGGCCGCCTCGGTATCGGGCGCGTCGGCGAGCATCTGGAGCATCGTCTCGTCGCGCGTCAGGCGCGAGATCGCGGCAAGCGCGTGGAGATGCGTCGCCCCGGCGTTCTCGGGCGAGACCAGCCCGCACACCAGCGTAACGGGCCGGGCATCGGCGGCGGCGAAATCGATCGGCGTCTCGAGCCGGATCAGCGCCATCGAGGGACGGCGGACATCCTTCGAGCGGCAGTGCGGAATCGCCACCCCGCGCCCGAAGCCCGTGCTCCCCAGCGCCTCGCGCGCCTCGAGGTTCTCGAGCACCTCGCTCTCGTCCAGCCCGTAGGCGTGGGCGAGCAGCTGCGCCGTGCGCGCCAGCACCTTCGGCTTGGAATCGAGCCGGGCGAAGGCGATCGCCTGAGGTGAAAGAGCGAGGTTGACGTCCATTGTCCCAACAATCCCGGATGAAAACGCGCCCCCCAAGGCACGGTGGCGAATATCCGGACCGGTCGTGCTCCCCAAGGGCACCGCCGGGCCGGGGCGGAGCCCCTCCTGCTACCGCCGCCTGGGCCTTTGCGAAGAGAGGCCTCGCCGTAACGGCAGGCGGCTCCTTGCGGCCCTATCTCGGCTCGACCCAACCGATCGAGCCATCGGCGCGCCTGTAGACCATATTATGCCGTCCGGTGCCAGCGTTTTTGAAGAACAGCGCCCCGGTGTTCCTGAGGTCGAGCATCATCACCGCATCGGCAACGCTGGCGGTGGGGATGTCGACGCGGGTTTCGGCGATCACCAGCGGGGCATCGGCGACCACTTCCTCCTCCTCGTCCTCCTCGACGGCGAGGATGGTGTACGCGGCCTCTTCCTCGCCGCGGGCGTGATCGGCCTGTTCGTGGCGGTCGGTGAGGCGGCGCTTGTAGCGGCGGAGCTGCTTGTCGATCTTCTCCACGGCATTGTCGAACGCGACATGGGCATCATGCGCAGTGCCTTGCGCCTTGAGGATCAGGCCCTGCATCACGTGGGTGACGATGTCGCAGGTGAAGGCCCCGGCGGGCGCCTTGCCGAAGGTCACGTGGCTGGAAAGCGCCCGGTCGAAATACTTGTCGACGATCGCGCCGAGCCGGTCCGAGGCGTGCTCCTGCAACGCGCTGCCGGTGTCCATCTGGTGGCCGGAAATCCGAATATCCATGAAGCGTGTTCCTCCCGTCAGTGATGAGGATCCCAGTGTGGTGGTGTGACGGTGCGACCGTTGCGTTGATGCGGGCTTCAACTGGCCCAGATCGCATCCGTGATCCCGGCAATGAATGCGCGGTGTCGTTCCAGCTCCTCCGGGCTGGCAACATGGGGGCGGGGTTCGCGCCGGGGCCGGTCCGCGGACGGACGGTGCCAGGGCACGTTGGTGACGCTTGTCGCGACAAGGGTAGGGACGGCGTCCCCGGGGGCAAGGCCGAGGCCGATCTGCCGCCCGCCGGTCAGCTCGACATAGACCTGCGCGAGGAGTTCGGCATCGAGCAGCGCGCCGTGCTTGACCCGATGCGAGCGGTCGATCCCGTAGCGGGTGCACAGCGCATCGAGGCTGAGCTTGGCGCCGGGGTGCTTCCTGCGCGCAATGGCAACGGTGTCGACCATCCGCTCCATGCTGATCGCCGCGCGGCCCGCCAGTTCCAGTTCGTTGTTGAGGAAGCCGAAGTCGAACCCGGCATTGTGCGCCACCAGCGGGGCATCGCCGAGGAATTCGAGCAGTTCGTCCGCCAGTTCTGCGAAGCGCGGCTTGGTGGCGAGGAAGGCGGCGCTGAGGCCGTGGACCCGCTCGGCCTCCACCGGCATATCGCGATCGGGGTTGAAATAGGCGTGGAAGGTGCGGCCGGTCTCGACCCGGTCGATCATCTCGATGCAGCCGATTTCCACCATGCGGTCCCCGGTCTTGGGGTCGAGCCCGGTGGTTTCGGTGTCGAAGATGACCTCACGCATTTGCAGGACTATCCTCCCATCCCGGGCGACTTGCAAGCGCTCGCTGCAATCAAAGTGTCGCAATCAGCGCGGCGACCTGGGCGCGGGTTTCCGCGAGGCTGGTGCCGGTGTCGATGACGTGATCGGCCCTTTCGCGCTTCTCGGAATCGTGGAGTTGGAGGCCGAAGATATGCTCGAATTTCTGCTCGGTCATGCCCGGGCGGGCGAGCACCCGGGCGCGCTGGACCGCCTCGGGGGCGGAGACGACCACGACCAGGTCGACCGACTCGTGACCGCCGCGCTCGAACAGCAGCGGGATGTCGAACACCACCGCGCGCTTGTCGGCGTGCTGTTCGAGGAAGGCGGCGCGCTTCGCGGCAACGGCCGGGTGGACGATCGCTTCGAGCCGCTGGAGCGCGGCCTTGTCGGCAAAGACCTGATGCCCCAGCCGGTCGCGGTCGACGCCCTCGGGTCCGGTCGATCCGGGGAAGGCCGCCTCGATCGCAGGGACGAGCTCGCCGCCCGGCCCCTGCATCGCGTGCACCTCGGCATCGGCATCGAACACCGGGATGCCGGCCTCGGCGAACATGGCGGCGACGGTCGACTTGCCCATGCCGATGCTTCCGGTGAGGCCGATGATCTTGGGGCGGGTCATGTGGTGAGCAACTCGCGCAGTTCGGCATCATACTCCCGCGGGGCGGGCTGGCCGAAGAACCTCTCGAAAGCGACCGCCGCCTGCCCGATCAGCATGGAGAGGCCGTCGATGGTGCGGTGGCCCCGCGCACGGGCGCCGTGCAGGAACGGCGTGTCGAGCGGGGCCGTGACGATGTCGTAGGCTATGCTCCCCGGCGGGGCATGGCTCCAGTCGAAGGGCAGGGGCGGCTGTCCGGCCATGCCAAGGCTCGAGGCGTTGACGACGAGATCGAGGCAGCCCTCGCGGTCGTCGAAGGCAAAGTCGGTCGGGTCGGCAAAATGGGCGAGGGGGGGCGTGTGGTGCTCGCCCCCGGGTGCCAGTTCGTCGAGCAGGGCGCGGGCCTTGGCCGGATCGCGCCCGGCGACCACCAGCGTGAAGCCGTGCCCCGCCAGCGCGGCGATGATCGCGCGGGCCGCGCCGCCGGTGCCGATGATGCGGGCCATGCGGAAATAGTGGGTTTGCGCCAGGTCGCCCGCCAGCGGCTCGAGAAAGCCCGCCGCGTCGGTATTGGTGCCGGTCATCGCGATGTCGTTGCCATGTCGTACCACGGTGTTCACCGCCACGATGGAGTCCGCAGGGGGGTCGATGCGGTCGAGGAGCGGCATGATCGCCTGCTTGTGCGGCATGGTGACATTGCACCCGCGCCAGTCGAGGTCTTCCCGCCGGGCACCGAGGTAAGCGGGGAGCTGGTCGGGGGTGACGTGGCAGGCACGGTATGCGGCGTCGATCCCTAGTTTTGCGAGCCAGAAATTGTGGATTTTCGGGGACTTGGACTGGGTGATGGGATCGCCGATCACCTCGGCATAGGGCTTGGTCACGCGAGTAACACCCCCTCCTCGCGCAGGGCGCCGAGCAGGGGCAGCAGCGGCATCCCCGGCACGGTGAACTGGTCGCCGTCAATGCTCTCGAACAGCTGCACCCCCGGCCCCTCGATCCGGAAGGCTCCTACGGTGTGGCCGATGGCTGGCCATTCAAGTCCCAGATAATGTTCGATGAATTCCTCGGACAGCGTGCGGACATGAAGGCGCGCGAGGCTGGCATGGCTCCACAGGCACCCTTCGCCCTGGACCAACGCGGCGGCGGAGTGGAGCTCCATCACCTTGCCGGAGAAGAACCGCAGGTGCTCCCCCGCCTCCTCACGGCTGAGCGGCTTGTCGAACCGCCGACCGGCGCAGACCACAAGGGAATCCGACCCGATAACAAGGGCTTGCGGGTGCAGCTCCGCCACTGCTGCGGCCTTGGCCACGCTGAGCGCCTCGGCCACTTCGGCAGGCGAGGCACCCGCCAGGCCAGCCTCCACCGCCCGCTCGTCGATATCGGCCGGCACGCTCTCGTAGCCCACCCCGGCGGCATCGAGCATTGCCCGGCGCGAGGCGGATTTGCTCGCGAGAATCAGCGGCTTGGTCATATCGGCTTGCCCTCGCCACCCTCGCCTGCCGGCCGCCGGTCGCGTTCCTGCGCCAGCCGGATGATCGCCGCCGCGGTCTCCTCGATTGAGCGGCGGGTGACGTCGATCACCGGCCAACCATTGTCCCCGAACATCCGCCGCGCGAAATGCAGCTCGGCCTTGACCTTGTCATTGTCGACATAGGCGGTCTCGGTTGCTTCATTCAGCGATAACAACCGGTTGCGCCGGATCTGGATAAGCCGTTCGGGCGAAGTCGTCAGCCCCACCACCAGAGGATGCCTGAGGCCGAACAAGGCCTTGGGCGGAGGGCTCTCGACCACCAGCGGGATGTTCGCCACCTTGTAACCGCGGTTCGCGAGATAGATCGAGGTCGGCGTCTTGGACGAGCGCGACACCCCGACCAGCACGATATCGGCCTGCTCCCACTCCTCGTGGGCGAGACCGTCGTCATGGGCGATGGTGTACTGGATAGCATCGACCCGCCTGAAATAGGTCTCGTCCATCATGTGCTGGCGCCCGGGCCGGCCATGCGCCTCCTGCCCCAATTGCGCCTCGAGCGCGGCCGTCACCTGGTCGAGCACCGGCACGGCGGGCAGACCGAGATGGCGGCAATGCTCCTCGAGCCGCTTTCTCGTTTCGGGGTTGACCAGCGTGTAGAGCACCAGCCCCGGATGCGCGGCGAGATCGGGCACGATCCGGTCGAGGTGCTGGAGCGAGCGCACCATCGGCCAGAAATGGCGGTTCACCGTGGGATTGTCGAACTGCGCAAGCGCCGCCTTGGCGATCATCTCCAGCGTCTCGCCGGTCGAATCCGATACAAGATGCAGGTTCAATCGGTTCATGATTCGCCGCTGGCTTGCGCCGCTGCCGGCGCCTGTGGACAGATCGACGCATAAACCACGGGAGGGGCTGGCGGACAAGCGGGGGAGGGATTTTCCTGCCCGCTCCCGGCCTTTTCGCGCGGCGATTTGCGCACACGGGACAAGATTTGTCGACAGGCTGGGAAGAGTGGGGATAAAGCTCGCTTGACGTCCAATCCGTGCGGATTCGATGGGGGCTGAATCCATTGGGGCATTTCGGGCATAACCGGGCAGAGGCCGGTAATTCCCGCTTTCCACAGGGCCAACAGACTCCATCATTCCTTTTATAAATTGAATTGATTTGCTCTAAGGAACCCTATGCCCGGTCCGCTTCTCGATACGCTCAAAGGTGTCCGCCAGCCTGTCGCCCCCGTGTGGCTCATGCGTCAGGCGGGGCGCTATCTTCCCGAATATCGCGAGCTGCGGGCGGAGAAGGGCGGGTTCCTCGAGCTGGTCTACGACAGCGAAGCCGCGGCCGAGATCACGGTGCAGCCGATCCGGCGCTTCGGGTTCGACGGGGCGATACTGTTCTCCGACATCCTGATCGTGCCGCACGCGATGGGGCAGGGGCTGACCTTCGCCGCCGGTGAAGGTCCGCACCTCTCGCCGACGCTGCTCGAGGTCGGGCTGGATTCCTTCACTCCCGCCTTCGAACGGTTCGAGCCGGTCTACGAGACCGTGCGCCTGACCCGCAAGCAGATCGGGCCCGCCGTCACCATGCTCGGCTTTGCGGGGAGCCCCTGGACGGTCGCGACCTACATGATCGCGGGGGAAGGGTCCAAGGACCAAGGCCCGGCGCGCCTCCTCGCCTATCGCGATCCGGCGCATCTCCAGGCGATCATCGATGCGATCGTGGACGTGTCGGTGACCTATCTGCGCGGCCAGATCGATGCAGGCGCGGAAGCGGTGCAGTTGTTCGACAGCTGGGCCGGAAGCCTCGCCCCCGACCAGTTCGAGAAGTGGGTGATCGCGCCCAACGCGGCGATCACGGCGAAGCTCAAGGAAAGCCATCCGGATACGCCTGTGATCGGCTTTCCCAAAGGCGCGGGTGCGAAGCTGCCCGCCTATGCGCGCGAGACCGGGGTGGACGCCGTGGGCCTCGACGAGACGCTCGATCCCGCCTGGGCACATGCCAGCCTTCCTGCCGGGATGCCGGTGCAGGGCAATCTCGATCCGCTGCTGGTCGAGGCCGGCGGCCCGGCGCTGCCCGAACGGGTGCGCACGATCATCGCCGCCTTCGAGGATCGCCCCCATGTCTTCAATCTCGGCCACGGGATCGGGCAGTTCACGCCGATCCAGCATGTCGAGGATCTTCTCGCCGCTCTGAGGGGCTGACGCGATGCAGGAACTACTCTCCTCGATTTACCTGTTCCTCAAGTCGGGGCACGTGCTCTTCATGGTGTTCTGGCTGGCGGGCCTGTTCATGCTGCCGCGCCAATGCATCTACATGCTCGACCACGCGCCGGGCTCCCCGGGCGAGGCGAAGTGGGCGACGCGGATGGGCAAGCTGCGCAGCATCATCCTGACGCCGAGCCTCATCATCGTCTGGGTGCTGGGGCTGAGCATGGCCTGGTCGGGCGGCTGGTTCAGCGAAGGCTGGCTCGACGCCAAGCTGACGCTGGTGCTGGCGATGACCGGCTATCACGGCTGGCTCGTGGCGCAGACGAAGAAGATGGCGCGGGGCGAGCGGCCGCTGTCGGAAAAGCAGCTCCGCATGATCGGCGAGGTGCCCGGCCTGCTGCTGGTGCTGATCGTGGTGCTGGTCTACCTCAAGCCCTTCTGAGCCCGCCACCGCGGCGCAATCGCCGATTGACCTCGGGGGCGCGCGCTCCTATTTCCCGATCACCTATCCGGTAACCGGAGCGTCAATCCGCTCCGCCAAGGTCTGCTTTCTCCAAGCCCAGCCCCTTTCCAGTCCGGGGCGCCGCCTTCCACCGGCGGTACTGACCAGCCGGCCACCCCAAGACTTTCGGAATACAGACAAAATGCATTTGAAGGACCTCAAGCGAAAGACCCCGGCCGAACTGGTCGCGATGGCGGAAGAACTCGGAGTCGAGGGCGCCTCGACCATGCGCCGGCAGGATCTGCTCTTCTCGATCCTGCGCGAGCTCGCCGAAGACGAGGAATACGAAGAGAAGATCATGGGCATCGGCACCATCGAGGTGCTGCAGGACGGCTTCGGCTTCCTGCGCTCGCCCGAGGCGAACTACCTCGCCGGGCCGGACGACATCTACGTCTCGCCCAACCAGGTCCGCCGCTGGGGCCTGCGCACCGGAGACACGGTGGAAGGCGAAATCCGCGCGCCGCGCGATGGCGAGCGTTACTTCGCGCTCACCAGCCTCGCCAAGGTCAACTTCGACGATCCCGATGCGGTCCGCCTGCGCACGAATTTCGACAACCTGACCCCGCTCTATCCGGACCAGAAGCTCAATCTCGACACGCTCGACCCGACCGTGAAGGACAAGAGCGCGCGGGTGATCGACATCATCGCGCCGCAGGGCAAGGGCCAGCGCGCGCTGATCGTCGCGCCGCCCCGCACGGGTAAGACGGTGCTCCTCCAGAACATCGCCAAGGCGATCACCGACAATCACCCCGAGGTGTTCCTGATCGTCCTGCTGGTCGATGAACGTCCCGAGGAAGTCACCGACATGCAGCGCAGCGTGAAGGGCGAGGTCATCTCCTCGACCTTCGACGAGCCCGCCAACCGCCACGTGCAGGTCGCCGAGATGGTGATCGAGAAGGCCAAGCGCCTCGTCGAGCACAAGCACGACGTCGTCATCCTGCTCGACTCGATCACCCGCCTCGGCCGCGCCTACAACACGGTGGTGCCGTCCTCGGGCAAGGTGCTGACCGGCGGTGTCGACGCCAACGCCCTCCAGCGGCCCAAGCGGTTCTTCGGCGCGGCGCGCAACATCGAGGAAGGTGGCAGCCTCTCGATCATCGCCACCGCGCTGATCGACACCGGCAGCCGCATGGACGAAGTCATCTTCGAAGAGTTCAAGGGCACCGGCAACTCGGAAATCGTGCTCGACCGCAAGGTTTCCGACAAGCGCATCTTCCCGGCGCTCGATGTCGGCAAGTCCGGCACCCGTAAGGAGGAGCTGCTGGTCCAGAAGGACAACCTCTCCAAGATGTGGGTCCTGCGCCGCATCCTGATGCAGATGGGCACCGTAGATGCGATGGAATTCCTGCTCGACAAGATGAAGGATTCCAAGACCAACGAGGACTTCTTCGCTACGATGAATCAATAGCTTGTCCGCTGCCCGGGCCAAGGGGTCGGCCCGGCGGACGGATCTTCAGGGACGGGGAAAGACGTTCGTGCTCAGCCAGTATCTCTATATCAGCACCGCGCCGACCCTGCCGCGCGAGGAAGTCGACGCGATCCTCGCCGCGAGCGCGCGCAACAACCCGGCGCGGGGCATCACCGGGCTGCTGCTGTTCAACGGGCGCAACTTCCTCCAGCTGCTCGAGGGCGAGGACAGCGAGGTTGCGGCGCTGATGGAGACGATCACCGCCGATCCGCGGCACAGCGGCGTCTCGGTGCTCGACCGGCGCGGGATCGGGGAGCGCGCCTGCCCGGACTGGGCGATGAAGCGGGTGATGATCGCCGAGAGCATCGATGCCCGGCGCGACATGCTCGAGCGCGATTTGCCCGAAGGGCTCGACCCCGAGGTGCGCAAGATGATCGTCAATTTCGCGGTACTGAACTAGCCCCTTAGGGGTAATCCCGTAGGTCGCGACAATCCGCTGGCAGTCGCTATGAGATAGACGCCGATCCCGAACATCACGGGAGATCGCGTCATGCGGCGCATCATCTACACCAGCATCGCGGCGCCCGACCTCGATCGAGCTGCGATGTTCCACCTGCTGCATCACGCCCGGAGTGCCAATCAGGCGCGCGGTCTCACCGGCGTACTGCTGCGTGCGGACCGGAGGCTGCTTCAGGTGCTCGAAGGGCCGACATGGAAGCTGCTTGCGGTGTTCGAAAGCATCCGTCGGGACGTGCGCCACAGCAATGTCGCGGTGATCGAGGAACGCTCGATCGCCGAGCCGACCTTTCCCGGCTGGCCGATGCGATATTTCGACGATCGGAAAATCGGGGATGCCAGGGCCTTCTTCGAAGCGCGGGGCGAGGGCGCGGTGTCGGCAGAGGTGGAGGAGGTGGTGCGCGACTTCTTCGTCGAGGCCTTCGCCGCCAGCGCCGCGCAAGTCATCCCTTCGCGGCCGCGAGCTGTGCGCCCATCATCTCCCAGACCTTGTTGATGGCCTTCAGGGGCCTGACCATCACCTTGAAATCGCTGATCGTTCCATTTTCGTTGAAGCGGATGATGTCGACCCCGTTGATGCTGATCCCGTCGAGCTCGGTGACGAATTCGAGCATCATCTCGTCCCCGTCGACGAGCTCGCGGACATAGCGGAAGGCGTCGTTCCCCAGCACGTGACTGGCGGCGACAAGATAGGCCATCACCACCGGTTTCCCGGCCTGCGGCGTGTGGACAACGGGGGAATGGAACACCGCATCATCGGCAAGCAGATCGGCGAGGACGGCGGGATCGCTCCCGCCCTCCATATAGGCGTGCCAGCGGGCGAGGCCCTGGTGCGCTGCCCCGCCGCTCACCCGAGGTGTTCCGCGAAGAAGGCGGCGGTGCGGCTGTCGGCGAGGTTCGCGGCCTCTTCGTTGCGGCGCTTGCCGTGTTCGGTGGCGAAGCCGTGGTCGAGGCCCTCGTAATCGTGCAGGGTCACCTTGGGGTGATCGTCGAGGCCCGCGTGCATCGCCTCTTGTGTTTCACGTGGAACAAAGCCGTCGGCCGTGGGGATGTGGAGCATCAGCGGGTGGGCGATGGCGTGCTTCTCGTGCAGCAGTCCGTCGATCCCGACGCCGTAATAGCCCACGCTCGCATCGATGTCGGTGCGTGCCGCGGTCATGTAAGCGAGCCGCCCGCCGAGGCAGTATCCGACGCAGCCGACCTTCGCGACGCCGAGCGTGCGGCGGATGTGGTGGATGGTCGCCTCGATGTCGCGGATGCCCGCGTCCTGGTCGAACTCCCCGAACAGGCCAAGCGCGCGCTGGAATTCGGGTTCGACGTCCGGATCGAGCTCAATCACCGGCTCGAGACGCCAGAACAGGTCGGGCGCCACAGCGAGGTAGCCTTCGGCGGCAAGCTTGTCGCACTTCTGGCGGATGCCGGGGTTCACCCCGAAGATCTCCTGGATGACGATGATCGCGCCCCGCGGCGTGCCTTCTGGCCGCGCGACATAGGCGCCGAAGCTGGCGTCCCCTTCGAGGGTCGGGATGGTTTCGTTGAGGCTCATGGGGTCTCTCTCCTGCAGGGTGTCCAGAAGGTCTATCTCTTGCCTTGCGCGCGTGCCAAGCCCAAATGAAGGACGCACGACGAGAGGAGGGCGATGCCCTATGAAGATCACCATCGAAATCGACTGCACCCCGGAAGAGGCGCGCAGCTTCATGGGCCTGCCCGATGTGAGCCCGGCCAACAACGTCTATGTCGAGAACCTCGCCAAGGCGATGCAGGGCGTCTCCAACCCCGACCAGCTCCAGCAATATGCCAGCGCGCTGGCACCAATGGGGCAGGTGGGGCTGAAGCTGTTCCAGAGCTTCGTCGAAAGCGGGATGAAGGCCGCCTCGGGTTCCTCGGGATCGAAAACCTCCTCCGACTGACACCGTGAGCGACGCGCCGACGATCTTCGCGCTTTCGAGCGGCGCGCCGCCGGCGGGCGTGGGGGTGATCCGCGTCTCCGGTTCCCAGGCGCGGACGGCGCTGGAGGTGCTTGCCGGGCGGGTGCCAACGCCGCGCCGCGCCTCTCTCGCCCGTTTGCGTGATGCCGAGGGTGCGCCGCTCGACGAGGCGCTGGTGCTGTGGTTTCCCGGTCAGGCGACCGCGACCGGCGAGGATCTGGCCGAGTTCCACTGCCACGGGGGCCGCGCCGTCATTGCAGCGGTGGAGCGGGCGCTCGCTTCGCTTCGCGGGGTGCGTCGTGCGGAGCCGGGGGAGTTCACCCGGCGCGCCTTCGCCAATGGCCGGATCGATCTCGCCGAGGCAGAGGGATTGGGCGATCTGCTTTCCGCCGAGACCGAGCTTCAGCGCGCGGCCGCACTGGCCAATGCGGGCGGGGCGCTCTCACGGCAGGTCGAAAGCTGGCGCGAGAAGGTGCTCGGGCTTTCGGCCGAGGTCGAGGGCGTTCTCGATTTCTCCGACGAGGAGGATGCCGCCGATCTTCCCGAATGTTTCACGTGGAACATTGCCGCGCTGGCCGGGGAGCTGGCCGCATGGCTCGCCCGCCCGCGTTCCGAGCGGTTGGGGGAGGGCTACCGCGTGGTGCTCGCCGGGCCTCCCAATGCCGGCAAGTCCACGTTGTTCAATGCTCTGGTCGAGAGCGAGGCGGCGATCACCTCGCCCATCGCCGGCACCACGCGCGACGTGATCGAGCGGAGCGTGGCGATCGAAGGGGTGCCCTTCACCTTCGTCGACACGGCGGGTCTGCGCGACGGGGCCGAGGCGGACGCGATCGAAGCCATCGGCATCGCCCGCGCCGAGGCGGAGCTGGCGCGTGCCGACACTGTCCTGTGGCTCGGACCGGAAGGTGTAGGACCGGAAGGCGCGTGGGAGATCGCGGCGCAGTCCGACCGCGAAGACCTTCCCCCAAAACTGGCTGCGCGCTTCACGCTGTCGGCGAGGACCGGCGAGGGCGTGGCGGCGCTCAAAACTGAATTGGTGGAAGCGGCACGGGATGCCTTACCGAAGTCCGGTGAGGCGGCCTTGAACGCCCGCCAACACGCGCGTCTCGCCGAGGCTGCCGAGGCGCTGCAAGCGGCGGGGCGCCTTGCGGACCCCTTGCTCGTCGCCGAGGAACTGCGCCGCGCCCGCCTCGCATTCGACCGCCTTATCGGGCGGGCGACGACCGAGGACATGCTCGACACGCTGTTCGGACGTTTCTGCATCGGCAAGTGAGCCCGCAGTCCAATGTTTCACGTGAAACATTGCGGGCACCCGCTCACCAAATCCGCTTTGACGATCCGCGCCCCGCGCCCTATCTGCGCCCCATGCAAAGCTTCGACGTCCTTGTCATCGGCGGCGGTCACGCCGGGGTGGAGGCTGCCTGCGCGGCAGCCCGGATGGGCGCGCGCACGGCGCTGGTGAGCTTCGATCTTTCGGCCATCGGAGCGATGAGCTGCAACCCGGCGATCGGGGGCCTCGGCAAGGGGCACCTGGTGCGCGAGGTCGACGCTCTCGACGGCGTGATCGGACGTGCTGCGGACGCAGGCGCGATCCATTACCGGATGCTCAATCGCTCCAAGGGCAGCGCCGTCTGGGGCCCGCGAGTTCAGGCTGACCGGGTGCGCTTCAAGGCGGCGGTGCAGGCGGCGGTGGCGGCGCAGGCGGGGCTGACGCTGGTACAGGGAGAGGCTGCTGCGCTGGTGCTGAAGGGCGGGGCGGTGGCCGGGCTCGAACTGGCCGAAGGCACCGTGCTCGAGGCACCGCGCGTGGTTCTGTGCACCGGAACCTTCCTGGGCGGAATCCTTTTCCGCGGCGAGGAGCGGTTTGAGGGAGGGCGCATTGGCGAGAACGCCGCGCACCGTCTGGCGCAGCAGCTGCGCGGTGCCGACCTGCCGATGGCGCGGCTCAAGACGGGAACGCCCCCGCGGCTCGACGGGCGGACCATCGACTGGGCCGTGCTCGAGGAGCAGCCCTCGGATGGCGAGGCATGGACAATGTCCCCGCTCACGCCGGCCCGCGTCAACCCGCAGGTGTTCTGCGCCATCACCCGCACCACGCAGGCAGGGCACGACGCGATCCGCGCCAACCTCCACCGCTCGCCGCTGTTCTCGGGCGCGATTGCGGCGGCGGGGCCACGCTATTGCCCCTCCATCGAGGACAAGATCCACCGCTTCGGGGACCGCGAGGGGCATCAGGTGTTCCTCGAGCCCGAGGGGCTGGACACGCATCTCGTCTATCCCAACGGGATCAGCACCTCCCTGCCGGTTGATGTGCAGGAGGAGGTGGTCCGCACCATGCCGGGCTGTGGCAGGGCGGTGATCGTGCAGCCGGGCTATGCGGTCGAGTACGACCACATCGATCCCCGCGCGCTCACGCCCGACTTGCAGGTCCGCGCGATCCCCGGGCTCTATTGTGCAGGTCAAATCAACGGGACGACCGGTTACGAGGAAGCGGCGGCGCAGGGTCTTGTCGCTGGGCTCGAGGCAGCCGCCGCCGCGCTTGGCAAGCAGGCACCCCGGCTCGACCGGGCGAATTCCTACATCGCGGTGATGGTCGACGATTTGACCTTGCAGGGCGTTACCGAGCCCTACCGGATGCTCACGGCGCGGGCCGAATATCGACTCCGGCTGCGCGCCAACAATGCGGCGACGCGGCTCACGGGCCTCGGGATTGAGGCGGGCTGCATAGGCGCGGAGCGCGGGGCGTGGTGGGAGCGGCGCGAGGATTTGCGAGCAATGTTTCACGTGAAACATTCGGAGAAGGTCCATTCTCGCGAGCTGGCCGATCGCGGTTTGCCTGTGCGCCGCGATCACGGCGAAAAGACCCTCGCCGAGTGGCTGCGCTACGATGGCGTGACGCTTGAAGCACTTGCCCCATGGCTGGGCGATGCGACTGCGCTCGATCCGCTGCTCGCCGAGGAAATGGCGGAGGATGCCGCCTATGCACCCTATCTTGCTCGGCAGGATGCCGAACTGCGCGATCTGCGGGCGAGCGAGGCGCTGCCGCTTCCGGCGGATTTTCCTTATGGCGAGGTACCGGGCCTCTCGAACGAGATGGTCGAACGCCTTACCCGCGCGGCGGCCGGCACGCTGGCGGCGGCAGGCCGGGTTCCCGGTGTGACGCCGGCGGCGCTCTCTGCCTTGCTCGTCCATGCCCGGCGCAGGCTCGCTGCATGATCACCAACGAAGCCGAGGCCCGCGCCTATGTGGCGGGGCTGACCGACGCGGCGGGTATGGCGCGGCTCGAAGCCTTCGCTGCGCTCGTGCTGGACGAGAACCTGCGGCAGAACCTCATTGCCAAGGCGACAGAGCCGCAGCTGTGGCAGCGTCATATTGCAGACTCGGCGCAGCTACTGGAGAATGTTTCACGTGAAACATTGGGTGCCAATGGGGGCGGACCGTGGCTCGATCTCGGGAGCGGGCCGGGCTTCCCCGGTCTGGTGATTGCAGCCCTGTGCCCGAATATGCCGGTAGTCTTGGTCGAATCCCGCGCGCGCCGGGTCCAGTTCCTCAACCGCGCCATCGCCGCGCTCGATCTGCGGAAGTGCCGGGTGGAAGGCCAGCGTCTCGAGCACGTGGCTCCCTTCGAGGCCCGCGCCATTTCGGCACGCGCCTTTGCTCCACTCACCAGACTTCTAGACCTATCCGCACCCTTCTCCACAAGGCGGACCGTCTACGTGTTGCCCAAGGGGCGCTCGGCGGCGCAGGAGTTGGACACATTGAAGCCTTCGATTCGGGCAATGTTTCACGTGAAACATTCCTTGACCGATCCCGAGGCCGGGATCATCGTGAAGGCCTGACACGCGAAACACGCGCCAGTTCACCCTGAATTGGCGTGCGGGAAGGACGGGACACGCCATGCTGACCATCGCGATCGCCAACCAGAAGGGCGGGGTGGGCAAGACCACCACCGCGATCAACATCGCCACGGCCATGGCGGCGACGGGGTGGCGCACGCTGCTGATCGACCTCGATCCGCAGGGCAATGCCTCGACCGGCCTGGGGGTGCATTCCTCGTCACGCGACGTTTCAAGCTATGATCTGCTGGTCGACGAGGTTCCGCTTGCCAGCGCGATCCTGCCGACCGCGATCCCCCGCCTCGACATCGTTCCCGCGACGGTCGATCTGTCCGGTGCGGAGGTCGAGCTTGTGGCGGTCGAAGGGCGCACCCACCGGCTCGACAAGGCGCTGTCCTCACATACGGGCCATGATATCTGCTTCATCGATTGCCCGCCCTCGCTCGGCCTGCTGACGCTGAACGCGCTTTGCGCCGCCGATACGCTGCTGGTGCCGCTGCAATGCGAGTTCTTCGCGCTCGAGGGGCTTTCGCAGCTGCTCCAGACGGTCGATCAGGTGCAGCAGCGGTTCAATCCCGATCTGGGCATCATCGGCGTGGCGTTGACCATGTATGACCGCCGCAACCGGCTGACAGACCAGGTGTCGGACGATGTGCGCGACTGCCTCGGCAATCTCGTTTTCGAGACGGTCATCCCGCGCAACGTCCGCCTCTCCGAGGCACCGAGCCACGGGCTCCCGGCGCTGATCTACGATCAGCACTGCACCGGCAGCCGCGCCTACATGTCGCTGGCGCGCGAGCTGATCGGGCGATTTCCCGCAGAAAGACAGGCCGCATGACTGAAGATACCGCGCAAACCGCTGAAATCGCTGCCAATCTCCGTGCGTCTGCGGACAAGCCGCGGCGGCTGGGCAAGGGGCTAGGGGCGCTTCTCGGGGAAACGCGGCGCGAGGAGCCACTGGTGCGCCGCGAGGATGCTCCGGCCGAGGCACCTGCCGCAGGTTCCTCGCCGCTGCGGATGCTGGCGATCGCGAGCATCAAGCCGCTGCCGGGCAACCCCCGCAAGCATTTCGACGAGGCTGCGCTCGACGAACTCGCCGCCTCGATCGCGACGCGGGGCGTAATCCAGCCGATCATCGTCCGCCCGCACCCCGGCGGGGAGGGCTTCCAGCTCGTCGCCGGCGAACGCCGCTGGCGCGCGGCGCAGAAGGCCCGGCTGCACGAGATTCCGGCGCTGGTGCGCAACCTGTCCGAGCGCGAGGTGATTGCCCTCGCTCTGATCGAGAATCTCCAGCGCGAGGACCTCAACCCGGTCGAGGAAGCGCGCGCCTATCACCGCCTCTCGGAAGACGAGGGCATGATCCAGGTCGACATCGCCAAGATGGTCGAAAAGTCGCGCAGCCATGTCGCCAACATGATGCGGCTGGTGACGCTGCCCGATCCGGTGCTCGACCTGATCCAGGAGGGCAAGCTGTCGATCGGCCACGCCCGCGCGCTGATCGGGCGGGACGATGCGCTGCACCTCGCCGAGCTTGCCGTGGCCGAGGGGCTTTCGGTGCGCGACATCGAGACGCTCACCAAGAAGCCCCGCGCGCGGCTGGAGCCTGCCCAGCCTGGCTATCAATCCTCTGAAAACGCGGATATTCTCGCGGTCCAGCAGCATCTCGAGGAGTTCCTCGGGCTGAGTGTGCGGATCAAGCCCGAGGTCGATCCGCGCAAGGGGACGATCACGATCCGCTATACCACGCTCGATCAGCTCGATCTGGTCTGCCAGCGCCTCACCGGTGGCGAGATCTGAGCGGGGCCAGCGCCCCCGACCGGCATGAAAAAGCCCCGCGGGTCGCCTGACTCCGCGGGGCTTTTGCTTTGTCCCCCAGGGGACAGAAATGGGTTAGCGGTTCTTGATCATCTTGGGCGAGGGGCGCGGCCCGGGGATGACACGCGAGGCACCGGGCACGGTGTAGGTCTCGTAACGCTCGGTCTCGCGCACCACGACCTGCTGCTGCACCTCGCTGCGCACCGGCACCAGCACCATCTGCGGCGGCGGGGCGTAGCTGTAGCCGTAGGAATAGGCCGGATAGGCATAGGACTGCGCGTAGGCCGGATATGGGGCCGGGTAGGCGATCTCGCGGCTGGCGATGCGCGGGCCAGGCGTACCGTATTGCGATAGATAGGCGTCGAGCGCGGCCTCGCAGTCGTAGCGGTCCTCGTCGTCGTCGCCGTCGAACAGGCTGCCGAGGAGGCCGCCGATCAACCCCCCACCGCCGACACCCAGCACGGTGCCGAGCACGCGGTCGCCGACCCCGGCAATCTCGTAACCGGCAAAGCCCCCGGCGATCGCGCCAAGCAGGCCGCCGATGATCGCGCCGGTGCTGTCCTTGTCCTGCCCCCGGGTGCGGCGGCGGCATTCGTCGATCCACTGCTGGCGCTCGAAGACGACCGGCGCAGGGCCATAGGCCGCCGGTGCGGCATAGCCGTGCGGCGCGTAGCCCTGATGCATCGGCGCGGCCGGCATCGGGCGCGGTGCATCGATGCGGCGGGTGCGGGTGATGGTCTCGACGCCGTTGACGTTGGTCACGGTCTCCGTCTGCTGCATCGCCGGCGCGCTGCGCATGTCTGCCGGGAGGGTGCGGACCTCGGCCTCGGCCATCGGCGCGAGCGGCGGCAGGTCGGCGTAGTTCTGCGCCTGCGCCGCTGCCGGAAGGGCGAAGGCGAGAGCGGCGAGCGGGAGGGTCGACGAAAGCTTGGGCATGAACAAATCCCCCTTGGTCAGCCCGGACGGCTGATGGTTAGCAAAGGCTTACCACCGCACGCGCCTGCCGCCCAAGCGGCGGAGTCGGCGCTGTCCCGTTTCGGGAAGGATCAGACCCGCTCGGCGAGCAGCGCCGCGAGCGCCTCGATGCCTGCGGCATCCTCGGCGGTGAAGCGGGAGGGGGACGGGCTGTCGAGATCGATCACCGCCACCACCGCGCCGTCGCGCAGAACGGGGACGACCAGCTCGCTCGCGCTGGCGGCATCGCAGGCGATGTGGCCGGGGAAGGCGTGGACATCGGCGACAAGCTGCGTCGCGCCCTGCTGCGCTGCCGCTCCGCACACCCCGCGCCCGAAGGGGATGCGGATGCAGGCGGGCCGCCCGACGAAGGGACCCAGCACGAGTTCATCGGTCCCGCCGCCCTTGGCCGGGGCGACGCGGTAGAACCCCGCCCAGTTGAGATCGGGCAGGAACTCCCACAGGAGCGCGGCGACATTGGCCATGTTGGCGACGCCGTCCGGCTCGTCCGCCGTAAGCGCCTCGGCGGCGGCGAGGAGCTCGCGATAGAGGGCTTCCGTGTCGAGCGGCGCGGCGGGCTTGAAATCGTACATGGGGGTGTTTGTCTTTCGTCGCTTGGGAGGTTGCCGCCGGCGCGGGCGGGCTTTATCCCCGCCACATGGCCATTTTCCGCAAAATCGCAATCGCTCTCGTCGTTGTTGTCGTGATCGTCGGGATCGCGCTGTTTCTCCTGACCCGCGGCGACACTGCCGAACTTTCGGTCGAGGAGGTCACCGGCACCGATCCCGTGCTGCAGGAGGGGGAGGCGCAGACCTTCCCCACCGTGCAGATCGCCGAGCCGGTAGGCTGGCAGGCAGGTGAGGCGCCGACCCCGGCCGAAGGGCTCGAGGTGATGCGCTTTGCCGAAGGGCTGGAGCATCCGCGGACGCTGTTTGCGCTGCCCAATGGCGACATCCTCGTCGCCCTGACCCGCGCGCCCAAGGTCGACAATGGCGGCGGCGGGATCATGGACGCGATCAAGGGCTGGATCGCCGACAAACTGCTGAGCAAGGCCGGTGCCACCGGCGAATCGCCCAATCAAATCGTGCTGCTGCGCGATGCCGATGGCAACGGCAGCGCCGAGACGCGGCAGGTGATCCTCGAAGGCCTCGATTCGCCCTCTGGCATGGCATGGAAGGACGGGACGCTGTTCGTCGCCAACCACAACGCCGTGCTGGCCTATCCCTATGCGCTTGGCAGCACCAATGTGACCGGCAGCCCGCGCAAGCTGATGGACCTCGCGCCCGGCGGCGGCCACTGGATGCGCAACCTCGAGCTCTCGCCCGATGGCGAGCGGCTCTATGTCGCGGTCGGCTCCGTCAGCAATATCGGCGAGAGTGGCATGGACATCGAGCAGGGCCGGGCGATGATCTGGGAATATGACCTCGCCAAGGGCCGCCCGCGCCAGTTCGGCGCCGGCCTGCGCAATCCCAACGGGATGGATTTCAGCCCATGGTCGGGCGAGCTCTGGACCACCGTGAACGAGCGCGACATGCTCGGGTCGGACCTCGTGCCCGATTACCTCACCAACGTGCCGGTCGGCGCGCAGTACGGCTGGCCCTGGGTCTACTACAAGAACAACCGCGATCGCCGCGTCGATGCGCCGATGCCGCGCTTCCTGATGGAATATGTCCGCAAGCCCGAATTCGCGCTCGGCCCGCACGTGGCGGCGCTGGGGCTGGTGTTCTCGAGGGAGGGCGACCGGATGGGCGAGAACTTCGCGGGCGGGGCCTTCATCGCGCGGCACGGCTCGTGGAACAGGAAGCCGCCCTCGGGCTACGACGTGGTGTTCGTCGACTTCGACGCGCGCGGCAATCCGGTCGGCAAGCCCAAGCCGGTGCTCACCGGCTTCCTCAAGGCGGACGGCACCACCCGCGGGCGGCCGACCTGGGTCGAATGGGCTGGTGATGGTTCGTTGCTCGTCTCGGACGATACCGCAGGGATCATCTGGCGCGTGCGCTCGCCCACCGCTGCGCCGGCCGCGCCGATCGCGCGGCTGGAGGGCGCTTCGCTCCCGCCCCGCGCACTGCGCGATCCGCGGGCCGACTTCGAGGCCGATTACCTGCGCAAGCAGGCCGGGCAGAAGGTCAACTAGAGCCGGAGCCCCGCCCGGCCGGCCAATTCGGTCGCGAATTGCAGCGCGGTGCGGCCCGACCGGTTGCCGCGCTGGATCGCGAAGGCCATCGCCTCCTCCGGATCGAAGCCGAGGCCGAGCGGGGCAAGGTAGCCCGCGAGGATCGCGAGATAGGTGTCCTTGTCCGCCGGGTGGAAGCCCAGCGTCAGTCCGAAACGGTCGGCCAGCGCCAGCGCATCGTCACGCTCGTCGCGTTCGTGGAGCGCGCCCGAGGTGTCCTCCCGCTCGACGATGGCGCGGCGGTTGGCGGTCACCGCAAGGCGGATCTGCGCCGGACGCGGGTCGACCCCGCCGTCGAGCAGGCTCCTGAGAGCCAGCATCTCCGCCCGCCCGTCGGCGCCGAAACCGAGATCGTCGATGAACAGCAGGAACGCGCGATCCACGCCCGCCAGTTCGGCGATCAGCGCGGGGATGGTCGGCAGGCTGCCCGGGGCAAGCTGGACGAGGGCGAGGGCTCGTGGGCTCTCCCGCTGCACGTCGGCCACACAAGCGCGCACCAGCGCCGACTTGCCCATGCCCCGCGCGCCCCACAGCAGCACGTCATGCGCCGCCGCGCCCGAAGCGAGGCGGGCGCAATTGTTGCGCAGCGCAACTTTCTGGGCGTCGATCCCGTGCAGGGCATCGAGGGGCAGGGCATCGGGCTCCGGCACCGCCTGCGCCCGCGTGCCGCCCCAGACATAGGCGGGATGGGCGAGCCAGTCGGTCGGCGGCGGAGGCGGCGGGGCGAGCCGCTCGAGCGCGGCGGCGATCCGGTCCAGCGCGTCGCCCCCCTCGGCCATGTCAGCCGACCAGCGCCTCTGCGGGGAGCGCGTAGAGCAGGTCGGCCCCCGCCACCGCGCCGGCCTTGAGACCCGCAGCCTCGGGCACGATCCGGTCGAGGAAGAAGCGCACCGTCACCGGCTTGGTCGCCGCGAGTTCGGGAGCCGCGCCGGCCTTGACCGCCGCCGCCTGCTTCGTCAGCTGCCACCCGGCCATGCACACCGCCGCCATCGTGCAGAAGGGCACGCTGCCGGCCAGACGATCATCGAGGCTGGCATCGTCGCGCATCCAGCGCGCGACATTGCCGCAGTCCCGCGCGAGGGCGGAGAGCGCGAATTCATCGGTAGTCTCGCGGGCGATGGTGTCGAACAGCGCGACCATCGCCTCACCGCCCTCGAGCCCGAGCTTACGGGTCACGAGATCGGCGGCCTGGATGCCGTTGGTGCCCTCGTAGATCGGGGCGATGCGCGAATCCCGCCAGTGCTGGGCCGCGCCGGTCTCCTCGACGAAGCCCATGCCGCCGTGGATCTGGATCCCGAGCCCGGAGACCTCGACGCCGACATCGGTGCCCCAGGCCTTGATCAGCGGAACCACGATCTCGCCGCGCGCCCGCGCCGGCTCGTCACCAAGGTTGCCGCGGTCGACCTGCCCGGCGCAATAGTAGAGCAGCGCGCGCACGCCCTCGGTCAGGGCCTTCATGCGCAGGATCATGCGGCGCACGTCGGGGTGCTCGATGATCGCCACCGGGGTCTTGTCGGGCGAGCCGGCGCGGGCCGACTGAACCCGGTCGCGGGCATAGGCGAGCGCCTGCTGGGTGGCCCGCTCGGCGATCTGTGCCCCCTGGTTGCCGACGTTGATGCGCGCGTTGTTCATCATCGTGAACATCGCGGCGAGCCCCTTGTTGGGCTGGCCGACGAGCTCGCCGATGCATTCGCCGTTGTCGCCGTAGCTCATCACGCAGGTCGGCGAGGCGTTGATGCCAAGCTTGTGTTCGAGGGAGACGCAGCGAAGGTCGTTCTTCGGGCCGAGCGAGCCGTCGGCGTTCACGTGATACTTGGGCACCACGAAGAGGCTGATCCCGCGCGAACCCTCGGGCGCGCCGGGGAGGCGGGCCAGCACGAGGTGGATGATGTTCTCGGCCAGCTCGTGCTCGCCCCACGTGATGTAGATCTTCTGGCCGGTGATCCGGTACTTGCCCGCGTGCTCGCCGGTCTCGACCGGCTCGGCCGTGCTGCGCAGCGCGCCGACATCGCTCCCTGCGGCGGGTTCGGTGAGGTTCATCGTGCCCGACCACGCGCCGCTCACCAGCTTGGGCAGATACATGGCCTGCTGGGCGGGCGAGCCGTGATGCTCCAGCGCCTCGATCGCGCCGACCGAGAGCATGGGGAGCAGTGTGAAGGCCATGTTCGCCGCGCCGAGGTTCTCCAGCACGTTGCAGGCAAGGGTGAAGGGCAGGCCCTGCCCGCCGTGCGCGACCGGCGAGGCGATGGCGTTCCAGCCTTGCTCGACATAGGCCTTGTAGGCGGCGTCGAACCCGTCGGGCAGGCGGACGACGCCGTTCTCGAGCTTCGCGCCTTCGAGATCGCCGACGCGGTTGAGGGGTGCGAATTCGCCCGCCGCGAACTGGCCGACGCCTTCGACGATCGCCTCGACCAGATCGGGCTCGGCATGGGCGAAGCGTTCGCTTTGCGCCAGCTCCTCGATCCCGGCGTTGACGCGGATGGCAAGCAGCTGGTCGGCGGTCGGCGGGGTAAACGGGGTCACTTGGGGGGCGTCCTTAAGGTGGGAAATTGCGCCCGGCCTTGGCAGGGCGGGCAAACGAATATAGCGCCCGGGCATGAGCGGCAAGAACGTTACGGAAGTGGTGCCTGCAGGGCCCGAGGGGATCGCGAAAGCGGCGCGAATCCTCGAATCGGGCGGGCTCGTGGCCGTGCCGACCGAGACGGTCTACGGCCTCGCGGCGCGCGCCGACAGCGACGAGGCGGTAGCGCGGATCTATGCCGCCAAGGGCCGCCCGGACTTCAACCCGCTGATCGTGCATGTGACCGGTCTGGCGCAGGCGGAGGCCTATGCCGAATTCTCGTCCGAGGCACGCGCGCTGGCACAGGCGTATTGGCCCGGGCCGCTTACGCTCGTCCTGCCGCGCCGCACGGATGCCGCGCTGGCCGAAGCCGTGACGGCGGGCCTGCCGACCATCGCCCTGCGCGCGCCGGCCCACCCGGCGATGCGCGCCCTGCTCGGGGCGGTGGATTTCCCGCTTGCAGCGCCGTCGGCCAACCGCAGCGGCTTCATCAGCCCGACTTGTGCAGACCACGTCCTCGCCTCGCTCGATGGAAGGATCGACATGGTGCTGGATGGCGGGGCGACCATGGCCGGCTTGGAATCGACCATCGTCGCGGTGCGCGCCGATGGGAGCGTGGAGGAACTGCGCCCCGGCCCGCTCCAGATCGCCTCGCGGGCGGCGGGCGGGGCAATCGAGGCGCCGGGCCAGCTCGCCAGCCACTACGCGCCCGGCAAGCCGGTGCGTCTCGGCGTCACGCTGGCTGACAAGGACGAGTTCATGATCGGCTTCGGGCCGGTGGTGGGTGATGTCACGCTGTCAGCGCACGGTGATCTCGATGAAGCCGCCGCGCGGCTCTACGCCTGCCTTCACGAAGCCGCCCGCGCGCACCATCCCAGAATTGCGGTGGCGCCTGTACCCGAGGAGGGGGTGGGCCGCGCGATCAACGACCGGCTGCGGCGGGCCGCCGCCTAGCGGTCGTCCGGCTCGACCGGGACGCCGGGCATGATCGCCTTCATTTCGGCGCGGATCGCCTGGGCGGCTTCGCAGGCCGTGTCGTCGCCATCGCCGCAGCGTTGCATCGCCTTGTCGTAATCGCGTTCGAGCTTGCCGAGGCGCTCCTCGCGCTTGCGGATTTCGCGGCCGCGCTTCTCGTCGGCCTCGGACTGGCTTTCCGTCGCGAGATCGACGCCCCTGCTGGCCGCCTTGACCGGCAGGGTCACGGCGGTGACCGCCGCCTTGGCGAGACAGCCCTGCAGGGCGAGGGCGGCAAGTGCGAGAGCCGAGAGCTTGAGAGTGCGCATCATGCGCTTCTAATCGCCCGATGCTTGCCCTCAGGCAACCGCTATTCTGCGGGTTTTGCCGCAGGTGCCGGGATCGCCGCGCTCGCCCCGCCGCCGCCGCCCGGCGCGCAGTTGAGCGTGCCCGAGCCCATCGCCTGGACGGTGCACTTGGCGGTGCCGGTCACGTTGATGTCGCCCGCCCCTGCGATATTGGCTTCCACGGTGCCGTCCGAGGCGAAGGCGACATCGCCCGCGCCGCCGATGGTCACCTCGGCGGTGTCGGCCTTGAGGCCCGCCATTTCGACATCGCCGCTGCCGCCGATCAGCACCTCGAGCGACCTGACCGTGCCGGCCCCGCGCACCGTGCCGCTGCCGCCGATGTTGATGCCGAGCTTCTGCGCCGCGATGGTCCCGAATTCGACCAGCCCGCTGCCACCGATGTTGATGTCGGCCTCGCTGGCGAGGGTCGGGAGCTTCACGGTCCCCGCGCCGCCGATGATCACTTCCTTGGGCGGGGGCATGGTGATGCGGATGGTGGCGTTGCTCTCGCCGTTCCAGCCATTCTCGCGGGTGATGCCGATGATCTCGCTGTCGCGAACGAAGCGCAGGCTTTCGGTGTCCGCGCCCTCGACCGCGATCGCGAAGGTGTCGCCCTCGGTGACGATCACGGTGTCGCCCGAGGCAAGGAAGACCTTCGAGGGCGGTGCGCCGGCGATTTTGATCTCGGAGAGCGGCACGCCCTTCTGGCCGTTGATCTCGATCTCGGCGCCGTCGCAGGCCGCGAGCGCGAGGCCGCCGGTGACGAGCGCGGCGGAGGCGAGGTGCCGGGGCAGGGCGTGGGTCATGCTGTGTCTCTCCCGATGGCCATATGGCGTATTGCAGATGTAATACACCGTGCCGCCACGTGCAAGAGCGTGCCTCGCACCAGCAAAAAGGGCCGCCCGCGAGGGCAGCCCTTGATGTCAGTTTGCGGCAGGAGAAGCCTCAGGCTTCTTCGGCGTTGTCGTAGTATTGGGGGGCGTGCTCGCGCAGCACGTCGAGGATCTTGCCGAGCGCGGTCTGCTCGTCGGTTTCCTCCATCGCCGCCAGTTCGCGGGCGAGGCGCGAGGACGCCGCTTCGAAGATCTGGCGCTCCGAATAGGACTGTTCCGGCTGGTCTTCGGGACGGAACAGGTCGCGGGTCACCTCGGCGATCGACACGAGGTCGCCCGAGTTGATCTTGGCTTCGTATTCCTGCGCGCGGCGCGACCACATGGTGCGCTTCACCTTGGGCTTGCCCTTGAGGGTTTCCATCGCCTGCTTGAGGGTCTTGTCGGAAGACAGCTTGCGCATCCCGATGGCTTCGACCTTGTTGACCGGCACGCGAAGCGTCATGCGCTCCTTCTCGAACCGCAGCACGTAGAGTTCGAGCTGCATCCCGGCGATCTCCTCCTTCTGGAGTTCGACTACCCGGCCCACGCCGTGCTTGGGATAGACAACATAATCGCCGACGGTGAATGCGTTCGCGGTGCTTGCCATGCAAGTTCCTTTCTGTGGGCCGACCCGACAACGGGAGAGGGACGATCTGCCCGGCGGCGCGACCTTGCCCCTCGCGGGGCGAGCGCCGGGTGTGGATCATCCGGAGGGGGTTTGCTAGTGTCGGGCCTTCCTGGTTTCAACGCCTGCGCGGGCCTGGCCACGCGCGGTTGCGGCATCATATAACACGTCTGCAACAAAATTGCGAGTCGGCGATTTTGCGCAGGTCTGCAAAGCTATGCAGGCCGGCAGAAAGGGCAGGCTCAGTCGCCGTCGCCCGGCACGTCGCTGAAGTATTTCTCGAACTTGTCCTTTTCGCCCTTGTGCGCGTCGGCATCCTCGGGCGGAGCCTTCTGGCTCGTGATGTTCGGCCACACGGCCGAAAACTTCGTGTTGAGTTCGAGCCACTTCTCCAGACCGTCCTCGGTGTCGGGGAGAATCGCCTCGGCAGGGCATTCCGGTTCGCACACGCCGCAATCGATGCATTCGCTGGGATTGATCACCAGCATGTTCTCGCCTTCGTAGAAGCAGTCGACCGGGCACACTTCCACGCAGTCGGTGTACTTGCACTTGATGCAGTCTTCGGTGACGACGTAAGTCATTGCGGCTCTTTCACGAGAAGTCTTCGGGATCGTCGGGCGGGCGTGATGCCCCGGAAGGCGACGCTGCTATGGTGATTTGCGCTTTAGGGTCAAGTCCGTCTTCGTCAACCTCACGATAATGCGAACGCGCCGCGGCGGGCGAACCGCGCCGTTCGGGCAGGGCGAGAAGCTCGATGACCCGCACGGTGCCGCCCAGCGCGATCGTCAGCACATCGCCGGTGCGGACCTGCTCCGACGGGCGCAGGACGTGCTGCCGGTTGCGCCGCAGGGCGCGGCTCTCGATCAGGGCCAGCGCCGCCGAGCGGGTGCGGGCGAAGCGCAGGTAGACCAGCAGGCGGTCGATCCTGAGCGATTCTCCCGCGCTGCCGGGGCTCATCCCTTGAGCAGGTCCGCCAGCTTGTCGAAGGCCCCGCCAGCCCGCGCAGGGCCGGTGTCGGGCTTGGGCAGGGGCGGGCGGTTGCCCTTGGGCGGCTTGCCGCCGGGCTTCGGCCCGCGCCGCTCGCCCTGCGGCTTGGTCTGAGTTTGACCCTCCGCGGGGCGGGGGGCCTTGCGTCCGGGCTTGTGATGCTGGGGTCGCTCGGCCCTGCGGGCTTGGCGTTCCTCGGGACGGCGCGGACGCCAGTACCAGCGGTCGGGCGCGGGGGCACCGTGCGCGCCTTCGGGCAGGGCCCGCGCTCGCTCGACGCGAAAGCCGGCACTGCCCAGCAGGCGGCGGGCGTTGTCGGCCTCGAGCCCGACGGACACGGCGAGCGCCAGATCGACCCGGAACGGGCGATTGCGCTCCTTCGGGTGCGCCGCGACCACCGCCGCCCGTGCCTCGAAGGCCGCGCGGAAGATCTTCTCGGCGAGGTCGACGCGGATCGCCTGTGACCCGGCATAGCGGTATCCGGCAGGCAGGCGGCCCTTGGCCCAGCTCCCCTCCGCCAGCACCGGCAGCATCGCCTCCTGCACCGCGCGGGTGTCCAGCCCCAGTGAGTGCAGCAGCCGGCGCGGAGCGGGCTTCAAGAGCGGCGCATCGAAGATGTCGAGCGCGCCGAAGGTGATGCCCAGCTTCCTCAAGTAGGGCCGCATCTCCTTGGGCAGGTTCTCGAGCCCCGCTTCCTCGCGGCTGATGACGCCGCGCGCCTCGATCAGGGTTATCACCAGCGCGCGGGCCTGCGATCCGGCCGCGGGGTCGCGCGCGGCCTCGGCGAGCTTGCGCAGCGGTTCGAGCGGCTCGAGCTGCTTCTCCAGCCATGCGGAAAGCCCCGCCTCAAGCGAGGCCTTCGCCGCATCGGGAAGAAGCGCCACGTCGTGGGTCAGCGTCAGGCGCGGTGTGCCGAAGTGGCCCGAGCCGGGGTGACCGGGGAAGGCAATCTCGGCCAAGGCGCGCCCCTGCCAACGGATCGCGCCGCCGCTGATCTCCAGTTCGGCGATGCCTTGCGAGAGCAGCCAATCGGCACGGCGCTCCAGCAGCGCGGGCAGAGCCTTCTCGCCCGCTGCCAGCAGCATCCGGCGATCGGCGACACCAGCGTTCGGATCGACATGGAAACGGAAGCCCTCGAGGCGGCCGATGCTCTCGCCCTCGACCGTCAGGTGGCCGTCTGGTTCAAGCGTGACGGGCAGCGCAGTCGCGTCCTGGCCCAGCGATTTCATCAAGAGTGTCGTCCTCCGGTTGACGAACCTTTCGGTGAGCCGCGCGTGCAGCGCATCCGAAAGCTTCGCCTCGACCGCGCGTGCCCGCGCCGCCATTTCGTCCCGCGCCAGCACCCAGTCGGGCCGCTGGCAGATATATGCCCAGCTGCGAATCGCCGCGATCCGCCCTTGCAGCGTGTCGATGTCGCCCTGCATCCGGTCAAGCTCGGCGATGCGCGCGGCGACGAAATCCGCGCCGAGGTAACCGCCGCGCAGGTCGTCCCACAGCCGCGCGACGAAGCGGGCGTGGGGCTCAACCCCGAGGTTGCGGAAATCGGGGAGCGAGCAGGTCTCCCAGAAGCGCCGCACCGAGCCTGCCCCACGCACCGTGTCGGCAATGGGGTCCGAAGCCAGTCTCTTCAGCACGGCAAGATCGATGGCTTCGGGAGCGGCTTTCAGCACTCCGTTATCCGGTCGCGCCTCGAGATCGGCGATCAGCCGCTCGAGCGAATCGCACCGCGGATCGGCCTCGCGCCAGAAGAGATGGGTGAGGGGCGCGAACTTGTGCTCCTCGATGGCGTAGACCTCCTCGTCGGTGAAGGCGAGCGGCTCGCCGTCGCCCTTGCCCGTGCCCGAGAGCGTGCCGAAGGTCCCGTCGCGCTGGTGCCGTCCCGCGCGCCCGGCGATCTGTGCCATTTCCGACGGCGTGAGGCGGCGCTTCCTGCGGCCGTCGAACTTGCTCAGCGCGGCGAAGGCGACGTGGTCCAGATCGAGGTTGAGGCCCATCCCGATCGCGTCGGTGGCGACGATGTAGTCGACCTCGCCCGACTGGAACATCGCGACCTGCTTGTTGCGCGTCTCGGGCGAGAGCGCGCCCATCACCACCGCCGCGCCGCCGCGGAAGCGCCGAAGGGCCTCGGCCATCGCGTAGACCTGCTCGACCGAGAAGGCGACGACGGCGCTGCGCTTGGGCAGGCGCGAGAGCTTGCAGATGCCGGCATGGGAAAGGGTCGAGAAGCGCGGGCGGCTGGTGATTTCGGCCTTGGGGACCAGCGCCCTGACCATCGGTTCGAGCGTTGCGCTGCCGAGGATCATCGTCTCCTCGCGCCCGCGGGCGTGGAGCAGGCGGTCGGTGAAGATGTGTCCGCGTTCGGGGTCCGCGCCCAGCTGCGCCTCGTCGAGCGCGACGAAGGCGACCTCGCCCATGGTGCGCGGCATGGCTTCGGCGGTGCAGAGGAAATAGCGCGCGTCCGGCGGCTCGATCCGCTCCTCGCCGGTGATCAGCGCGACCTGCTTGTGCCCCTTGATCGCCCGCACACGGTCATAGACCTCGCGTGCGAGCAGGCGAAGCGGGAAGCCCATCATCCCGCTCGAATGGCCGCACATCCGTTCGATCGCGAGGTGGGTCTTGCCGGTGTTGGTCGGCCCGAGCACGGCGCGCACGCGGCGCTCGTCGCCGGGGCGGGAAGGTGGGGTCAGGGTCACGACGCGGGGGTTCTGTCAGGCTTGCCGCCGGGGGGCAAGGCCATGGGTAAGGGTGGCACCCCGCTACGCACATCACCTTATCGTGTGTGGGGCGCGGCTGGTCGCTGGTTAAGGCGGGATTTACTTTGTTCTGGCAGAAAAATGCGACAAAGGTCGGTCCGGAATGGAGCGGACCGCACAGCCCCGCGAGGGCACCGCTTCCGGGGCAAAGATGTTGGATCACGCGCGACGACTGAACGACGGAGGCGATCCGGACGAGGCATCGCCGGGCGGCGAGGCGCCTGACGGTTCGCGCGCGCTTGCGGTCGTGCCGCCCGCGCCGCCTCCGGTGGATCCGGAAACCGCCCGCGAGCTTGCCGCCTATTTCCGCAATGCCCGGGCGCTCGCCGAACCGACCAAGGCGCAGCGTCTGCGCGGTAGGCTGCTGCTGGGGGCGTCCGGTTTTGGCGCGCGCTACGAGGAATGGCGTCTTGCCGCCTCCCTGTGGTTCGAGCGGCTCGACCTCGCCCCTGATCTGGCCGAGGACATCGGCAGCCGACGCTGGTTGCGCGGCCTCGGCACGATGGTCGGGCTGGGCGCGGTGGCGCTCGCCTGCTGGCCCGATCTCACCCCGCTCGAAGCGCGGCCCGCCCTGCCGCAATCGGACGCGGTCGAGAGCGAGCTGCGCAGCCAGATGATCCTGCCGCTGGCGCTGGGCGCCGACAGCGGGCGACGCATGGGGCCGACCCAGGCAGTGATCCCGCTCAAGAGCGCGCCCGAGCGGCCGCAGATCCAGATGCTCGTCACCCTCGCCCCGGGCGACAGCTTCGCCTCGATGCTGCGCCGTGCGGGCGTGGCGGCGGGCGATATCGATCGCGCCGCCGCGCTGGTCGGGCAAGCGGTGGCAGTGGGCGACATCCAGCCCGGCACGCAGATGGACCTCGTGCTCGGTCGCCGCCCCGCGCCGGGCGAGCCGCGCCCGCTCGACAGCCTCGCTTTCCGTGCGCGCTTTGATCTGGAACTCGAACTGACCCGCCCGGGCGTCGGCGAGGTGTCGGCGGACGGCACGCCGGTCATCCCTTCCGGGCCGCTGGCGCTGAAGCGCAACGTGATCCGCGTCGACGAGACCCCGCTGCGCGTGCGCGGGACAGTCGGCAGCAGCCTCTACCGCTCGATGCGCCAGGCCGGTGTTCCGGCGAGCGCGGTGCAGGAATACCTCAAGGCGCTCGACGCCCAGATCGACATGGACCGCGAGGTGCGTTCCTCGGACGAGTTCGACATCATCATCGCCTATCGCCGCGCCGCAACGGGCGAGCGGCAGGCGGGCCAGCTACTCTATGCCGGCGTCGACCGCGACGGCAAGCCGCGCACGCAGCTGATGCGCTGGGGCGGCGAGGGCCGCTTTTACGAGGCCTCGGGCGTGGGCGAGCAGCGCCGTGGCCTTCTCGCGCCGGTGCCGGGGGCGGTCACCTCGAACTTCGGAATGCGGCGCCACCCGATCCTCGGCTACATGCGGATGCACGCCGGGGTCGACTTCAAGGCGCAATACGGCACCCCGATCGTCGCCGTCAGCGATGGCCGCGTGTCGAGCGCGGGCCGCTCGGGCGGCTGCGGCATCCAGGTGCGGCTGGAGCACGGTGGTGGCCTCTCGACGCGCTATTGCCACATGAGCCGTATGGCGGTGAACGCCGGGATGTCGGTGCGACGCGGGCAGGTGATCGGCTATGTCGGCTCCACCGGCCTCTCGACCGGACCGCACCTCCACTACGAGATGTATCGCGGTGGGCGGGTAATCAATCCGGCCACCGTCCAGTTCGTCAGCCGCGCGCTGCTTTCGGGCACCGAGCTGATCGATTTCCGCCGCCAGCTCATCCGGCTCAAGGAGATCGAGGTCGGCGCCGCGCTCAAGGACCTCGCGCCCGAACCCGACGAGGTGAAGGAGCCGGTGCGCGAGATCGAGAAGATCGCCGGTCCGACCCCGGCTGCACGCAAACTGTAACGAGCACTTGTCGTCCAGCCGCGATTGGGCGTAATCCTCGCGGCCATGACCGGACATTTCCCCAACACCCGCCTGCGCCGCACCCGCGCCCACGGCTGGAGCCGTGCGCTGCACCGCGAGACCACCGTCACGCCGGCGGACCTGATCTGGCCGCTGTTCGTGACCTCGGGCAAGGGCGTCGAGGAGCCGGTGGCGACGCTGCCGGGCGTCTCGCGCTGGTCGGTCGACGGGATCGTGGCCCGCGCCAAGGAGGCGGTGGCGCTCGGCATCCCGGTCATCGCGCTGTTCCCCAACACCCCGCGCGAGCTGCGCACCGATGACGGGGCCGAGGCGCACAATCCGGACAACCTGATGTGCCAGGCGATCCGCGCGATCAAGGACGCCTGCGGCAACGACATCGGGGTGCTGACCGACGTCGCGCTCGATCCCTACACCTCGCACGGGCAGGACGGGCTGGTGGACGAGACCGGCTATGTCGTGAACGATGCGACCGTCGCGGTGCTGGTCGACCAGGCGGTGAACCAGGCCAATGCGGGGGCGGACATCATCGCGCCCTCCGACATGATGGACGGCCGCATTCATGCGATCCGCATGGCGCTCGAAATGAACGGGCACCCCAATGTCCAGATCATGAGCTACGCCGCCAAGTATGCGAGCGCCTTCTACGGCCCGTTCCGCGACGCGGTCGGCTCGGGCGGGCTGCTCAAGGGCGACAAGAAGGCCTACCAGATGGACCCCGCCAATGCCGACGAGGCGCTGCGCGAAGTGGCGATGGACATCGCGGAAGGGGCGGACAGCGTGATGGTGAAGCCGGGGCTCGCCTATCTCGACATCATCTACAGGGTGAAGCAGCGCTTCGACGTGCCGGTCTTCGCCTACCAGGTCTCCGGCGAATACGCGATGATCGAGGCCGCGCAGGCCGCCGGCATCGGGGACCGCGACGCGCTGGTGATGGAGAAGCTGATCGCCTTCAAGCGCGCAGGGTGCAGCGGGGTGCTGACCTACCACGCCGCCCACGTCGCCCGCCTGCTGAATGGCTGAGGACACGCTGGAGACCGAACGCCTGATCCTGCGTCCGCCGGTGGCGGAGGATCTCCCGTGGGTACTGGCGCACATGAACACCGCGAGCGTGATGCGCCATCTCGCCGGTGTGCGCTCTCCCGAAGCCGTGGCGGAAAGCCTCGCCGACGATATCGACGCCTTTCACGGAGGCGGGCACCGGCGCTGGACGGTGTGGCTGCACGACGGCGCGACGCGGGTCGGGCGTGTCGGCCTGTTCCACCTTCGCTCGCCCGCCGCTCCGCAGGTCCTGCAGGGCCAGCGCGAGATCGGCTGGACCTTCGCCGAGGCCCATTGGGGGCGCGGTTATGCGACGGAGGCGGCACGGGCGGTGATCGATCATGCCTTCACCGCGCTGGCGCTGCGGGTGCTGTGGTCGCAGACGAGCGACTCCAACGCCGCCTCGACCCGGATGATGCGGCGGCTCGGCTTCACGTTCCGGCCAGAGCTCGGCTATGTCGATCCGGACTACCCGCCCGAGGATAATCCCACCACCGTCTGGTCGATGGATGCCCCCTGTGCCTGAGTTCCGTCACGACACCGCTCGCCTGACCTTGCGCGACTGGCGCGAGGCTGACTGGCCAGAGTTCTGGCGTGTGACCAACACGGCCGCCGTCATGCGCTGGCTCGGCGGGGTGCAGGACGAGGCCGGACGCGCGGCGGCGCAGGCGCGGGTCGAGGGCTACCGCGCCGACCACGGCCACACGTTCTGGGTCGTCGAACGCCGCGAGGATGGCGCGCTGCTCGGCTTCTGCGGATTGAAGCGGTCCAACCAGGCGGGCGGCCCGCAGGGGATGATGGAAGTGGGCTGGCGGCTGCGCGAGGATGCCTGGGGGCAGGGCTACGCGAAGGAGGCCGCCGCTGCCGCGCTCGACCTCGCCTTCCACCGCTTCGGCGCGGACGAGGTGATCGCGCTCACCGTGCAGAACAACGCGGCGAGCTGGGGCCTGATGATCCGCCTCGGAATGCAGCGGCGCGAGGACCTCGACTTCGACAGCCCGGATTTCGATCCCGCCAACCCGCGCATCATCGCCTATGCCATTGCGCGCGAGACATGGGAGGCGGCGTGACGGCTCCCGTTCTGACGACCGACCGGCTGATCCTGCGGCAGATCGGCGAGGACGACCTCGATCCGCACATGACGCTGCTCAACACCCCTGCGGTGATGCGCTGGCTCGGCGGCGTGCAGCCGCGCGCGGTGATCGCCGCCAAGCATGCCGCCTCGCGCGCGGGGTTCGCTGCCGAGGGCTTCGGCTTCATGATCATGGAGGAGCGCGCCACCGGCGAGTTCGTCGGCCATTGCGGGCTGCGCCGGATCATCCATCCGCTCGCCCCCAACCCCGGCGACCACGAGATCGGCTGGCTGGTGCGCGAGGACCGCTGGCGCCGCGGCTATGCCTTCGAGGCGATGCGCGCGGTGATGGACTGGGGTTTCGCGGTGCATCGCGCGCCGCATATCGTCGCCATGACCTGTCATGCGAACGAGGGAAGCTGGCGGCTGATGGAGAAGCTGGGTATGCGCCGGCGCGACGACCTCGCCTTCCACAACCCCGCCGATCCGCCCGAAGAAAACCCGACCATCCAATACGCGATCTCCCGCGCAGAATGGGAATCCCTGCCATGACCACACGCCCCGGCGTTAACATCGTGCCGATCCACGGCAAGACCCCGCAGATCCACGAGACCGCCTTCATCGCCCCCGGCTGCACGATCATCGGCGACGTCGTGATCGGGGCAGGCTCCTCGATCTGGTACAATTGCGTGCTGCGCGCCGACGTCTTCAGCATCCGCATCGGCGAGCGCACCAATGTCCAGGACGGAAGCGTCCTCCACTGTGACCCGCCGCGCCCCGGCGACCCCGACGGCTGCCCGCTGGTGATCGGCGACGATGTGCTGATCGGCCATATGGCGATGGTGCACGGCTGCACGATCCACGACCGCGGCTTCGTCGGCCTCGGCGCGATCGTCATGAACAAGGCAGTGATCGGCTCTGACGCGATGCTGGCGGCGGGCGCGATGCTCACCGAGCGCAAGGTTATGGGCGAGCGCGAGCTGTGGGCCGGGCGGCCCGCGGTGAAGATGAAGGAACTGAACGACGCCGCCATCGCCGGAATGCGCGTGGGCGTGATGCACTATGCCGAGAACGCCAAGGCGCACGCAGCCGCTGTGGCGGCTGCGCTCGGCTAACCCGCGACGGGCTGCTTCAGATACTTCATCATGTAGCCGACATAATCGGCCTTCCCGACAGCGAGCCCTTCTGCACGCAGGATCGCGTAGGCGGCCATGACATGGAAATAGAGCTGGGGGATCGCCCAGTCCCGGCAATATTCGTGCGCCTGCATCCTGAAGCCCATGCCGTTGGGCAGGTCGAACTCCACGACGTCGGCGCTCGCGGGCCAGGTCGCCGGATCTGTTTCCGCAACCAGCGCCTGGACAGCCGCGATGCGGGTGTGGGCTTCGGCGAAACTGGCGATCTCGCTGTCGTCCGCGGCAAGCTCCGACGCTCCGAGCCGCTTCAGGGCGGTTACCACCTGATCGATGGCGAATCGGATCTGGGTGTGCAGCGGGAACATGTCTTCGGCGAGCCGCGCCTGAGGCAGCGCTTCGCCCTTCTCGTGGCCTTCGGCCTTGGTGACGAGGTGATCGAGTGTGCCGAGCATGTTGGCACAGGTGGCAAGGGCTGCGGTGGCGTAAGACATGGTTCTCTCCGGTTGCGATTTGCAACTTGTCATGCGCCGCGCGGCTCCCGTCAATCCTTTATCAGCGCCCTCAGCCCCTCGACCCAGTCTGCCTCGTGCGCGGGCTTGTCCCAGCGGATGCGGTGGATGCGGGGGAAGCGCATCGCGAGGCCGCTTTTGTGGCGCTTGCTGGCGTGCACCGAATCGAAGGCGACCTCGAACACCAGCTTGCGCTCCACCTCGCGCACCGGTCCGAACTTGCTCAGAGTGTTCTGCCGCACGAAACGGTCGAGCTTCTTCAGCTCCTCGTCGGTGAAGCCCGAATAGGCCTTGCCGACGGGGAGCAGCTCCGCCCCCGCATCGGGATCGCCCGCCCAGCAGCCGAAGGTGTAGTCCGAATAGAAGCTCGACCGCTTGCCGCTGCCGCGCTGGGCATACATCAGCACGCAGTCGATCAGCAGCGGATCACGCTTCCACTTGTACCACAGGGCGACCTTGCGGCCCGCCACGTAGGGGCTGGTGCGGTGCTTGAGCATCAGCCCCTCGATCGCCTCGTCGCGCGCGGTGTCGCGGATCGCGGCGAGGGCGGCGAAGTCCTCGGCCTCGACCAGCTGCGAGAGATCGAAATGGCTGGCGGGCAGGCGCGGCATGAGCGCCTCCAAAGTCGCGCGGCGCGACTCCCACGGGGCCTCGCGCCAGTCGCGGCCTTCGAGGATCAGCACGTCGTAGAGCCGCACGAAGGCCGGGTATTCCTTGAGCATCGCCTTGGAGACGGTCTTGCGCCCGAGCCTTTGCTGGAGCGCGTTGAAACTCGCCGCGCCGCCCGCTTCGCCGCCCTGTGCGGAGCCGCGCACCAGCAATTCGCCATCCAGTACCGCGTCCATCGGCAGGACATCGAGCAGTTCGGGGAATGTCGTCGATATGTCGTCGCCCGAGCGCGAATAGACCCGCGTCTCTCCGCCCGCCCGGACCAGCTGCACCCGGATACCGTCCCATTTCCACTCGGCGGCATAGTCCGCGAGGTCCACCTCCCCGTCCTCGAGCGGGTGGGCGAGCATGAAGGGGCGGAAGCGCGGCACGCCGGCGAGATCGGGGGCAGGGCCGCCGTCTGCGGCCCATGCGAAAAGTTCGGCATAGGGCGGGGCGAGGGCGTGCCAGTATTCCTCGACCTCCTCCACCGGGACATCGAAGGCGAGCGCAAAGGCGGTCTTGGCGAGGCGCGCGGAGACGCCCACCCGCATCCCGCCGGTGGCGAGCTTGATGAGGGCGTAGCGGCCCTTGGCATCGAGCCTATCCAGCAACCCGGGCAATTCGCGCGGCGCGCTGGCGCGGGTGAGGGCGGACAGGCGCTTGACCACCTCGGCGAGCGACAGGTCGGGCTGCGGGAGCGGGTCCTCCGGCTCGGGCCAGAGCAGGCTTGCGGTCTCGGCCGTGTCGCCGACGAAATCGCGGGAGAGCGTCCACAGCACCGGATCGACCCGCTCCATCATCAGATTGCGCACCGTCGAGGACTTCACTGCCGGAAAGTCGAGCCCGTCGGTAAGCGCCGCGAGCGCCCAGCCGCGGTCGGGATCGGCGTTTTCGCGCAGATAGGCGGCGATCAGCGCGAGCTTGCGGTTGCGGCTGGTGGTGTAGACCAGCGCGTCCAGCAGGGCGGCGAATTCCTCCATCAGCTGTGCCCAACCGGTTCATTGCGCCGACATACGGATGCGCTAGATAGCGTGACCGACGCGCCTTTGCCTTGCGTCTTCAACAAGGAACCGCCTGCATGACGTTCTCGCCTCTCGCTGCCCTCGGTCTTTCCCTCGCCGCCGTTGCGGCGCCCGCCGCCGCGCTCGCCCAGGACCCGGCGCCGACCGCCCCCGCGCCGGCCGCGCTGTTCTCGATCGACACCCCCATCGAGGCGCTGGTTGCCGACGAGCGCGCCAAGGCCGTGCTCGTGAAGCACCTGCCCGGCATCGACCAGCACCCCGCCTACGACCAGTTCAAGGCGCTGAGCCTCAAGACCCTCGCGCCTTTCTCGCAGGGGATGATCACCGACGAGATGCTCGCCAAGATCGCTGCCGATCTGGCCACCATCAAGTAAGCCGTTTGCGAGGGCGAGGGTGCTAGTCATCCTCGTCCTCGTAGCCCACCAGCGCCAGCGCGCGGGCGCGGCGCTCGGATAGCTCGCACCAGCGCAGCAGCGCCTCCTCGCGGCCGTGGGTGATCCAGGTCTCCTGCGGGTTCACTTCCGCGATGGTGCGGGTGAGTTCGCCCCAGTCGGCATGGTCCGAAATGACCAGCGGCAGCTCGACCCCGCGCTGGCGGGCGCGCTGGCGTACGCGCATCCATCCACTCGCCATCGCGGTGACGGGTTCGGGCAGGCGGCGGCTCCAGCGGTCGTTGAGCGCCGAGGGTGGGGCCATGACGATGCTGCCGCGCATCGCCTCCTTCGAGGGTGCATCACTCACCAGCCGCAGGTCGCCCAGTGCCACGCCGTGCTCCTCGTAGAGATTGCACATCGCCTCCATCGCGCCGTGGAGCCAGATCGTGTCGCTGTGGCCCGCCGCCCGCAGCTCCGCGATCACCCGCTGTGCCTTGCCGAGCGCATAGGCGCCGACAAGGATGCAGCTGTCCGGGTTCTCGGCGCGCGCCGCGAGCAGCTTGCCGATCTCCTCGCCGATGGGCGGGTGGGTGAAGACGGGCAGACCGAAGGTCGCCTCGGTGATGAAGATGTCGCAGGGGGTGACTTCGAAGGGCGCGCAGGTCGGATCGCGAGCGCGCTTGTAATCGCCGGTGATGGTGACCCGCTCGCCGGCGTGCTCGAGCAGGATCTGCGCGCTGCCGAGCACGTGGCCGGCGGGAACGAAGGTCGCCGAGACACCGCCGCCGAGGCGGACCGTCTCGCCATATCCGACCGGCACCGCGCCTTGCGAAGTCGCGTAGCGCAACTTCATGATCGCCAGCGTTGCGGGGGTAGCGATGGTCTCCCCGTGCCCGCCACGGGCGTGATCGGCATGGCCATGCGTGACCAGCGCGCGCGGCACAGGCCGCGAGGGATCGACCCAGATGTCGGCGGGGACGACATGGATGCCCCACGGCTCGGGCCTGATCCAGGAGAAGGGGGAGCTCATCGTGGTCTAAACAGAAAGGGCGCGGAAGAGGTTCCTCTCCCGCGCCCCGAATGTTGTACGGCCGGCTTCAGCCCTCGTCGGTCTCGGCGGCGGGGTTCTTGGCAGCGGGTTTCTTCTTTGCCGCCGCCTTCTTGACCGGCTTCACCTTGGGCGGGGCCGGAGTCATCTCGAAGGCGGGCTTTCCGTCCTTGATGCTGACATGGACCTCGCCGCCCTCGGACAGCTTGCCGAACAGCAGTTCCTCGGCGAGCGGCTGCTTGATCTTTTCCTGGATCAGGCGGGCCATCGGGCGGGCACCGTAGAGCTTGTCGTAGCCCTTGTCGGCGAGCCAGCCCCGCGCGTCGCTGTCGAACTGGATGTGGACGTTCTGTTCGGCCAGCTGGAGTTCGAGCTGGAGGATGAACTTGTCGACCACCCGCGCCACGGTGCTCTTGCCGAGATAGGCGAAGGGCACGATCGCATCCAAGCGGTTGCGGAACTCGGGGGTGAACATCTTCTTCACCGCCTCGTCGCCCGCGTCCTCCTTGGACACGTCGCCGAAGCCGATGCCCTGCCGCGCCATGTCGGCCGCGCCCGCATTGGTGGTCATGATGAGGACCACGTTGCGGAAATCGACCGTCTTGCCGTGGTGGTCGGTCAGGCGACCGTTATCCATCACCTGCAACAGGATGTTGTAGAGGTCCGGGTGGGCCTTCTCGATTTCGTCGAGCAGCAGCACGCAATGCGGGTTCTGGTCGACCGCATCGGTCAGCAGGCCGCCCTGATCGTAGCCGACATAGCCCGGAGGCGCGCCGATCAGGCGCGATACGGAGTGGCGCTCCATGTATTCCGACATGTCGAAGCGCTTCAGCTCGATCCCCATGATCGTTGCGAGCTGGCGCGCGACCTCGGTCTTGCCGACGCCGGTGGGGCCGGAGAACAGGAACGAGCCGATCGGCTTGTCCGGATCGCGCAGGCCGGCACGGCTCAGCTTCATGGCAGTGGCAAGGCGGGTGATCGCCTCGTCCTGCCCGAAGACGACGTGCTTGAGATCGCGTTCGAGGTTTTCGAGCGCCTTCTTGTCGTCCTTGCTGACCGACTTGGGAGGGATGCGCGCCATGGTCGCGATGACCTGCTCGATCTCGCGGGCGGTGATGGTCTTCTTGCGGCGGCTGGGCGGCACGAGCATCTGCATCGCGCCGACCTCGTCGATCACGTCGATTGCCTTGTCGGGCAGCTTGCGGTCGTTGATGTAGCGCGCCGACAGCTCCACCGCAGTCTTGATCGCGTCGGGCGTGTACTTGACCTTGTGGTGATCCTCGAAGGCTGTGCGCAGGCCTTTCAGGATCTTGATCGTGTCCTCGATGGTCGGCTCGTTCACGTCGATCTTCTGGAAGCGGCGCAGCAGCGCGCGGTCCTTCTCGAAGTGGTTGCGGAACTCCTTGTAGGTGGTCGAGCCGATGCAGCGGATCGCGCCGCTCGACAGCGCCGGCTTCAGCAGGTTCGAGGCGTCCATCGCCCCGCCGCTGGTCGCACCAGCGCCGATCACGGTGTGGATTTCGTCGATGAACAGCACCGCATTCGGCATGGCCTCGAGCTCGGTGACGACCTGCTTCAGCCGCTCCTCGAAGTCGCCGCGATAGCGCGTGCCAGCGAGCAGCGCACCCATGTCGAGCGAGTAGATCACCGCCTCGGCGAGCACCTCGGGCACATCGCCCTCGACGATCTTGCGTGCGAGGCCTTCCGCGATCGCGGTCTTGCCGACGCCCGGATCGCCCACATAGAGCGGGTTGTTCTTGGAACGGCGGCACAGGATCTGGATCGTCCGGTCGACCTCGGGCCCGCGGCCGATCAGCGGATCGATCTTGCCGCTTTCCGCCTTGGCGTTGAGGTTGACCGTGAACTGGTCGAGGGCGGTTTCCTTCTTGTTGCCGCCCGTCTCCTTGGTCTGTGCGGCTTCCTCGGCCTTGTCGGTGCCCTGCGGCGTCTTGCTCTCGATCTGGCGGCCGCCCTTGCCGATGCCGTGGCTGATGTAGCTCACCGCGTCGAGCCGGCTCATGTCCTGCTGCTGGAGGAAATAGACCGCGTAGGAATCGCGCTCGGAGAACAGCGCGACCAGCACGTTGGCGCCGGTGACGGTGTCCTTGCCCGAGGACTGGACGTGCAGGATCGCCCGCTGGATCACCCGCTGGAAGCCGGCGGTCGGCTGCGGATCGGCGCCGTCCTCGGTCTTGAGGCTCTGGTATTCCTGATCGAGATACTGCTTCACGACCTCGCCCAGTTCGGCAAGGTCGACCCCGCAGGCGGCCATCACCTGGGCGGCGTCCTCATCATCGATCAGCGCGAGCAGCAGGTGCTCGAGCGTGGCGTATTCGTGCCGCCGTTCCGACGCGTTGCCGAGCGCGTTGTGCAGCGTGCGTTCGAGGTTCTGGGCGAAGCTGGGCATGGGGGAGGCCTTTTCAGCGGAGAGAGGATGCCCGTGGCGAGCGGACGGTGAGAGCCATTTTCCGACAATATGGGGGGACGGACAGGAATTGCGAATCCCCGCGTGGCAATACGAAGGAAGCCCCTGTCCGGATCATCCCGGCCCCTTCGCGAACAGCGCATCGGCAGCGGCACGGTGGGCGGCGGCCTTGGCGCTGTGCGCCCTGACCCGTGCGATTTCCGCTTCGAGCAGCGCGATCCGCTCGTCCAGCTCGGCTTGCGAATAGGGGCCGAGGTCCTCGCGTGCGAGGCGACTCGCTGCATCTCCGACAGGCCGCGGGCGATCGGGTTCTTCCATTGCGGCGCAGCATCCGCCCCAAGCGGCTTGCTGTCAATCGGCGAGACGGTTATTCGCAGGTGCAAGATGGTTAAATTGTGGGGTTGGGGGCGCAGCTGATGGTCGCAAGCAACGGGGTGGAACTGCCCGAGGTCATGCAATCGATTGGCTTCGACACACCCGGGGGCCCCGAGGTGCTGAAGCTCCAGACCTCGCCCCTGCCGCGCCTGCGCCCGGACGACGTGCTGATCCGCGTTGCCTATGCCGGGGTCAACCGTCCCGACTGCCTCCAGCGCGCCGGCATGTATCCCGCCCCGCCGGGCGCCTCGCCGCTGCTCGGGCTCGAGGTCGCGGGCGAGGTCGTCGCAGTCGGCACCGAGGTCCCGCGCGAGATGATCGGGCAATATGTCGCAGCCCTCACCCCGGGCGGGGGCTATGCCGAATATTGCGCCGCGCACTGGCAGCACACCCTGCCGGTGCCCAAGGGCATGATGCTGTCCGAGGCCGCCGCGCTGCCCGAGACCCTGTTCACCGTGTGGCACAACCTGTTCGAGCGCGGCCTCGCGCGCGACGGGGAACGCGTGCTGGTCCACGGCGGCACGAGCGGCATCGGGACGACGGCGATCCTGCTCGCCAAGGCCTTCGGGATGGAGGTGATCGTCACCTGTGGCGACACCCCCAAGTGCGCCGCCGCGACCCGCATCGGCGCGGATCTCGCGATCAACTACCGCGAGACGGATTTCGTCGAGGCGGTGATGGCGCACACCGGGGGCAAGGGCGTGAACGTGGTGCTCGACATGGTGTCGGGCGATTATGTCGCGCGCAATCTCAAGTGCCTCGCCGAGGACGGGCGCCATGTCACCATCGCGGTGCTGGGCGGCGCGAAGGCCGACATCAACATGGCGCTGGTGATGATGAAGCGGCTGACCCTGACCGGATCGACCCTGCGCCCGCGTTCCGATGCCTTCAAGGCCGCGCTGGCCGACGAGATCGCCGACAACGCCTGGCCGCTCTTCGCCGACGGGGAGCTGGCGCCGGTGATGGACACGACCTTCCCCCTCGCCGAGGCCGCCGCCGCCCATGCCCGGATGGAAGCGGGCGAGCACATCGGCAAGATCGTGCTGGAAGTCGCGGGCGATCAGGCGTGAGCCTCGGCCGGCGCGAAGTTGCGCCGGTAGGCTGTCGGCGAGCATCCCAGTTGTCTGCGGAAGTTCTGCTGCAGGCTGGTCGCCGACCCGAAGCCCGATAGCTCCGCGATCCTTTCCACCGGCAGCCTCGAGGTCTCGAGCAACTCGCGCGCGCGGGCGATCCTGGCGCGCAGCACATAGGTGCCGGGCGCGCAGCCGGCTCTGACGGAGAAGGCCCGCGCCAAGGTCCGCAGGCTCATTCCCGCCTCTGCGGCGAGACGGCTGACAGGCCAGGCCTCCGCGGGGCGCGACAGGATCTGCGCCATCAGCGTTGCCAGGCGGTCCGTCTGCTGCGGCGCGCGCATCGAATCGTCGAACTGGCGCTGGTCGCCCTCGCGCTGCGCCGGAAGCACCAGCCGCTTGGCGACCGCATTGGCGCGCGCCACGCCGTAGTCCTGCCGGACGATATGCAGGAGAAGATCGATCCCCGCCGCCGATCCGGCCGAGGTCAGCACCGTGCCGCCATCGGCGTACAGAATGTCCGATGCCACCGTGACCTGCGGATAGCGCCGCGCCAGCAGGGGCGCGTGGAGCCAGTGCGTCGTCGCGCGCCTGCCATCGAGCAGACCGAGCTCGGCAAGCAGGAAGGCGCCCGAGCAGATCGAGGCGAAGCGCGCGCCGCGGGCGTGGGCGGCGAGCAGGGCATCGCGCAGGCTTTCGGGAACGGAAGGGTCGGCGGGTTTCCAGCCCGGTATGACGATCAGGTCCGCCGCTTCGATCAGAGACATGTCGCCATCGACCGAGAGGTTCCAGCCCTGCGAGGTGCGGATCGGCCGACCGTCGATCGAGGCGAGGGCGAAGCGGTACCATTCCGCGCCGAATTCGGGCCGCCGAAGCCCGAAAATCTCGGCCGGCAGGCTGAGTTCGAACATCGGCGCGCCATCGAAGCCGAGTGCGACAACCATCGGGCCACTGGGCGCTGGCGCGTGCATTGGCAGAATCCTTTTTGTGAATGGCAATCCGGCCAATTGTCACGATGCCCCGCCCGAAGCAACAAGCGGTCCCGAGCACAACCACCGGAGAGCACCGCATGGCCCCCCTGACCCTCCACGAAGATCCCCGCAGCGGGAACTGCTACAAGATCAAGCTCATTGCCGCGCTGCTCGGCCTGCCGCTGGCGACCCGGCAGTACGACATCACGAGGGGCGAGACGCGGACGCCCGATTTCCTTGCGAACATCAACGCCAACGGGCGCATCCCGGTGCTCCAGATCGGGGAGGGCCCGGAGGCGCGCTTCCTCCCGGAAAGCAACGCCGCCTGCTGGTATCTCGCCCATGGCTCCGCGCTGATCCCGGCCGAGCGCATCGCGCAGGCCGATATGCTGCGCTGGATGTTCTTCGAGCAGTACAACCACGAACCCAACGTCGCGACGCTGCGGTTCTGGATGAGCATCCTGGGCGAGGCGAACCTCTCCGATGACCAGCGCCGCATCCTGCCCTACAAGCGCGAGGCGGGGGAGGCGGCGCTTGCGCTGATGGACCGGCACCTTGCCGACAAAGCCTTCTTCTGCGGCGCGGCCCCGACGCTGGCCGACATTGCGCTATTCGCCTACACCCATATTGCCCACGAGGGCGGCTTCGCCCTCGGCGATTACCGCCACGTCACCGGCTGGATCGCGCGGATCGAGGGGCTCCCCGGGTTCGTCCCGATGGACTGAACCCGCGCTGCGGCAGACCCGCGTGCGGGCGCCTTTATTTCTCGCAGGGCAGTCATGATCTGGTCGGTAACCGGTTGCATGAGGTCATCTTCGACTCCCTTGCCGTTCGGAAAATGACGCGAAACCGTCATTTGCTTGTGAGTCCGCTGTAACATTTGGCTGTCATGGGGGAGGGGACGCGAGAGATCACACGCGAGGGATCTTCATGACCGGTGCCGAAATCAACGACCTGATCAGCGACAACATCGCAAGCTTCCCGCTCGGCGGCCCGCGCACCCCCGAACCGGAGGGGCGAGCGCGGCGGTCCTATCGCACGGTCTGGATCAGCGACGTGCACCTCGGCACCAAGGGTTGCAACGCCGACCTGCTGATCGACTTTCTCGACAGCGTGGACAGCGATACCATGTACCTCGTGGGAGACATCATCGACGGCTGGCGGCTGAAGAAGAAGTTCTACTGGCCCGCCGCGCACAACGACATCGTGTGGCGCATCATGAAGCGCGCCCGGCGCGGCACGCGGGTCGTCTACATCCCCGGCAACCACGACGAGATGTTCCGCCAGTTCACCGGCCTCAACTTCGGCGGGATCGAAATCCGCCGCGCCGCCTTCCACGACACCGCTGACGGGCGGCGCCTGATGGTGCTGCACGGCGACGAGTTCGACGCGGTGATGCTCTCGCACCGCTGGCTCGCCTTCGTGGGCGATCATGCCTACCACCTGATGATGAAGTGCAATCTCGCGGTGAACACCGTGCGGCGCTGGATGGGCAAGCCCTACTGGTCGCTCTCCAAGGCGGCCAAGCACAAGGTCAAGAACGCTGTCGAGTTCATCGGCAAGTACGAGGAAGTCGTCGCCCGCGCTGCCGGCGAACGGGGGGTCGACGGGGTGGTGTGCGGGCACATCCACACCGCCGAATTCCGCACCTTCCAGCACAACGGCAGGCCGATCGAATACTGGAACGATGGCGACTGGGTCGAAGGATGCAATGCCCTCGTCGAGCATCACGACGGGCGCATGGAAATCCTGCACTGGCCCGAAGAGATGAAGCGCCGCGACGGGGAAGCCGCAGTCGAGGTCGAGGCGCCTCTGCGCCCGGCCCGGGAGGCGGCGTGAACCGCCTGACGACGATTCTTCCTGACGGCGCCGAGCCTGGAGGACCCGTCCCGGCCTCGATCGCCATCGTAACCGACGCTTGGCATCCCCAGACCAACGGGGTCGTCCGCACGCTGTCGACCACCTGCGAGGTGCTGCGCGGCTGGGGGCACCAGGTCACGGTGATCAGCCCCGAGGGCTACCCGTCCATCCCCGCGCCGACCTATCCCGAGATCCGCCTCGCCCTGACGGCGCCGGGCGCGGTCGGGCGGCAGCTTGCCCGGATCGCGCCCGAGGCGGTGCACATCGCCACCGAAGGCCCGCTCGGCTTTGCCGCGCGGCGCTATTGCCTCGGTCGCAAGGTGCCCTTCACCACCGCCTACCACACCCAGTTCCCCGATTACCTCGCGCGCCGCACCGGCCTTCCGGCGAGCGTCTTCTGGCCCTATATCCGCTGGTTCCACCGCCCCGCGCAGCGGATCATGGTCGCGACCGAGACGATCCGCGCCTGCTTGCGCGAACAGGGCCTCACCCAGCTCACCCACTGGAGCCGGGGCGTGGACCTCGCCTGCTTCTCTCCCGATGCCCCGCCCCCGCCGGAATATGCGCGGGCCGAGGGGCCGATCCTGCTCTATGTCGGGCGCGTGGCGGTGGAGAAGAACATCGAGGCCTTCCTCGCCTGCCCCTATCCCGGCACCAAGGTGGTGGTGGGTGACGGCCCGGCGCGCGCGGCCCTGCAGGCGAAGTTCCCGCAGGCCCTGTTCCTCGGGAAGAAAAGCGGCGTCGAGCTCGCGGGCTGCTATGCCGGGGCGGACGTGTTCGTTTTCCCGAGCCGCACCGACACCTTCGGCCTCGTCATGATCGAGGCGCTTGCCTGCGGCACCCCTGTCGCCGCCTTCCCGGTGCCGGGGCCGCTCGACATCGTGACGAGCAAGGTTGGCGCGCTGCACGATGACCTCACCCGCGCGATCGACGCTGCCCGCTACTGCGACCGCGCCGCCTGCGCCGCCTACGGGGCAAGCTACTCGTGGGAGGCCGCGACACGGCAGTTCCTCGCGGGGCTCGTGGCGCTTGAGGAGGAAGAGGCGGTCAGCCTTCAGGCCATGCCCGCTTTCTGAATCCATTTCTTGCCGTTTCCCCCCGTTTCGCCTATCTGAGACTCCAAGACGGCCGCTCCGAAAGGGGCGGCCCTTTCATTTTCAACGGAGATTTCCCCATGGCGACCAAGGATCAGCCCAAGCCGCTGATGCCCCATGCCACCGCGACCTGGCTGGTGGACAACACCGCGCTGTCCTTCGAGCAGATCGCCGAGTTCTGCGGCCTCCACATCCTCGAAGTGCAGGCGATGGCCGATGACCTTGCAGGCAGCAAGTACACCGGCCGCGACCCCGTCCACTCCGGCGAGCTGACCCAGGCCGAGATCGAGAAGGGCCAGAACGACCCGTCTTATGTGCTCAAGATGCACAAGGCCCCGGTCGAGGTGACCCGCACCAAGGGCCCGCGCTACACCCCCGTCTCGAAGCGCCAGGACAAGCCCGACGGCATTGCCTGGATCCTGCGCAACCACCCCGAGGTGTCGGACGCGCAGATCAGCAAGCTGATCGGCACCACCCGCAACACCATCGGCGCGATCCGCGACCGTTCGCACTGGAACATCCAGAACATCACGCCCAAGGATCCGGTGACGCTCGGCCTGTGCTCGCAGCGCGAGCTCGACGCGATGGTCGCCAAGGCGGCCAAGCGCGCCGGGATCACCGAGGATGCCGACGCCGCCGGCAAGCCGGAACGCAACGATCGCGAGAAGCTGATCGAGGAACTGCGCGCCGAGCGTGACGCGCAGGCCAAGGCCGCCAGCGAGGCTGCGCAGGAAGCCGAGGCCGAAGCCTGGCTTGCCCGCCGCCGCGCCGCCGAGGCCGAGGAACAGAAGATCGACCCCGAGAGCGGGTTCATCTGAGAAACTGAACTTCTGACGAAGAAGTCGTCGCCCCGGACGTGATCCGGGGCGACGCTGTTTTTGGAGCGGCGGTTACCGCGAATTCGCCGCGAGTTTCGCTTGTGCGCCAAGCCATTGTGCGCCACACTAACTGACATGACTGTCAGTAGCATCGCCCGCCCCGAAGCCGCCTATCACCACCCGGTCCCGCTCGACAGCCGGTTCGCGCCGATGAGCCTTCCGGCGATGCTCGAGCGCACGCTTCACCAGAACCCGCAGGCGCCGTTCCTGCACTTCCTGGGGCGGACCTACACCTACAGCCACATCCACAGCCAGGCGCGCAGCTTCGCCGCCGGGCTTCAGGCGCTCGGCATCGTCAAGGGCGACCGGGTCGGCCTGTTCCTCCCCAATGTGCCGATCTACGCCGCCGCCTATTACGGGGCGATGATGGCGGGGGCGGTGGTGGTGAACTTCTCGCCGCTCTACTCGGTCGAGGAGCTGAGCTGGCAGGTCGCCGACAGCGGCACGAAGGTGCTGGTGACGCTCGACGTGCCGGAGCTCTACAAAACGGCGTCGAAAGTGCTGGAAGCGTCGGCGCTGGAGACGCTGGTGGTCGGCAGCCTCGCCGAGATGCTGCCGTGGTACAAGGGGCTCGCGCTCAAGCTCCTGAAGCGCAGCCAGATCGCCGAGGTCGCCTATGGCCCCGCGATCCGCAGCTGGGCCGACATGACCCCGGACCGCGCGCCCGCGCCGGTCGACGTCACGCCCGCCGATCTCGCCCTGCTGCAATATACCGGCGGCACCACCGGGCGGCCCAAGGGGGCGATGCTGGGGCATGACCAGCTATCGGTCAACGCCCAGCAGGTCGCCGCGCTCAATCCCTTCGGCGATCCGGTGGGCGAGGTGTTCATGGGGGCGCTGCCCTTCTTCCACGTCTTTGCCAACACCGCGCTGCTCAATCACGCCTGCGTCACCGGCGCCTCGATCGCGATGGTGCCGCGCTTCGAGACCAAGCAGGTGCTCGAAACCATCGAGCGGTACCGCTGCACCGGCTTTCCCGGCGTGCCGACGATGTTCCAGGCGATCCTTGACCATCCCGACCTCGCCAAGACCGACCTCTCCAGCCTCAAGGTCTGCATCTCGGGCGGGGCGCCGATGCCCGGGCCGGTCCACGAGCGGTTCGAGGCGGTGACGGGGGTGCGGGTGTGCGAGGGCTACGGCCTCACCGAAAGCGCAGGCGTGGTCTCGGCCAATCCCTATGAGGGTACCCGCAAGCGCGGCACGATCGGTCAGCTGGTGCCCGGCACCGAGGTGATTCTGCTCGACAAGGAGGACCCGACGAAGCTCGCGCCGCAGGGCGAGCCGGGGGAGCTGGCGGTGCACGGCCCGCAGGTGATGCGCGGCTACTGGAACCGGCCCGAGACCGACGCGGAGACCTTCGTCACCATCGAGGGCAAGCGTTACCTGCGCACCGGCGACGTCGCGCGGGTGGACGCCGAGGGCTTTCTCGAGATCGTCGACCGCATCAAGGACATGATCGCGGTGGGCGGGTTCAAGGTCTTCCCGAGCGTGGTCGAGGACGTGATCCTCGAACATCCCGCGGTCAAGGAGGCGCTGGTGATCGGCGTGCCCGAGGAATATCGCGGCGAGGTGCCGCGCGCCTATGTCACCCTCAACGAGGGCGCGACCGCCACGGGCGAGGAGCTGGCGGGTTGGCTCAATTCCCGCATCGGCAAGCACGAGCGGGTCGACATGGTGGTGGTGCGCGAGAGCCTGCCCAAGACGATGATCGGCAAGCTCGACCGCAAGACCCTCAGGGCCGAGGTGCTCTGAAGGCCTTCCCGTTCCACGAATGTTTCACGTGAAACATGGCCGCAAGCGCCGGTGATGCGGGGAAAAGGCGCGGCAACTGCCTCGGTACGACCATCGCACCACCATCGCACGACCCCGCGACGACAGCGGCACCCCCGTAGCCGTCCGGCCCATGACCGGACAGGCGCTCTGACCTGGACTTATTCCGCGGCTTCGACCTGCGCGCTCGGCACGGCCTTCACCGGCTGGCGCGCGTTGGGGGCGAAGCGGCCGTCGACTTCCGCACCCTGCTCGATGGTCAGGGCGTCGTAATGGACATCGCCCTCGATCCGGGCGCTCTTGAGGATCACCAGCTCGCGCGCGGTGATCGAGCCGGTGACGCGCCCCGCGAGCCGGGCGCTCTCGGCGGTCACGGCGCCGTTGATCGTGCTCTTCTCGCCCTGCACCAGCGCGGCGCAGGTGATGTCGCCCTCGACCGAGCCGTCGATGTGCAGATCGGCCGAGGCGCCGATATTGCCCTTGATCGTCACGTCCGCGCCGATCACCGAGAAGGTCGAACCCGATGCCATCGTGCTGCTCCTGCTAACGGGCCGCGCGGGCGGCGGGCTGGACAGATCCGGTTCGGCGGACTTCCTTGAGAACATCGGGGGCGGCCTCCAGAAACGGGCGCGGATTGACCGCGCGGTCATTGATGCGGACTTCGAAATGCAGGTGCGGCCCCGTCGAGCGCCCGGTGTTGCCGAGCCCGCCGATGGTGGCCCCGGCAGCAACCTCCTGCCCCACCCGAACCCCGATGCGCGAGAGGTGCGCATAGCGGGTCAACATTCCGTTACCATGGGTGATCTCGATCGCCTGGCCATAGCCCGATTTCCACCCGGCGAAGGTCACGCGGCCCTCGGCGGCGGCGAAGATCGGCGAGCCGATCGCGCCGCGGAAGTCGATGCCCGAATGCATCGCGGCATGGCCGTTGATCGGATCGCGGCGGTAGCCGAAGCCCGAGGTGATGTGCTGCACCGGAGCGGGTACGACCTGCGGGATGCCGTCCATCGCGCGCTCGAGTACGGCCATGCGGGCAAGGCTGAGGCCGAGCCGCTCGAAACGCGGATCGATGTCGTCCGCATCAAGGATCGCCTCGAAGGGACCGCCCATCGCTTCCTGCGTTTCGCGGCTGAGGAACTTGGGGTCGAGATTGAGCTTGCGGATCGCGGCCTCGGCGCGGCGGGCGCGGGCGTCGGCGAAACGGGTCAGACGCTCGGCGAAGGCGAGCTGGCGGGCCTCGATCTCGGCGAGGCCGCGGGCCTGCGGAATGAGGGCGCTGACCTTCTTGACCGTCTCGCTCGCTTCGGCGGTGGAATCGCTGACCGTCCCGCTCGCCGCGCCCTCGGCGACCATGTCCTCGGGCAGCATCCGGGCCATTTCCTCGAGGAACTCCTGGCGCTGCTGGAGATCGTCCACCACCTTGTCGAGATCGCCGCCATAGGCTTCGAGCCGTTCGCTGGCGGAGGCGACGCGGGCCTTTTCGAGCGCGAGCGAGGCGAGATCGGCTTCGGCCCGATACTGGCCCCAGGCCATCACCGCGAGCGCGACCAGCCACAGGAAGGCCATCGCCACGACGCCGGCGGCGACGCGCATCTGGAGTTTCGCCGAAAGCTTGATGAAGCGCACCTGCCCGTCGGCGCGCATGAAGAACTCGCGATCCGGGAACCACTGTCGCAGCCGGTCCCCCCACGCCTGTGCGCTATTCCTGTGTGACAATTGCGGCCCCGATTTTGTATCTATGCCCCGGGCGAGGCCGCTATCAAGCCGATCACCTATGGTCGAATCCTATGTGTCGCTCGCAGGTGAATCGAAAGGGAATCGCGGCGAAGCGAAAGGGGCGCGGGTGCCGCCACGTCACACGCCTGCCACCGTCTCGGCGAATCGGCCCAGACTGGGCGAATCGCCCCTGCCGCGAGAGGCCTGACAGGCGGACGCGGCGGTGCTAGAGCGGTGCGCCATGACGCAGACCGCCACCCTTTCCGCCGCCGATCCCGAAGCGCTCGTCACCGCGCTGGCTCGGGCTGCCCGCAAGGCTCAGCGCGCGCTCGCCGCGATGCCGAGCGCGGCCCGCGCCGCCGCTCTGTACCGGGCCGCCGATGCCCTGCGTGCGGCTGCCCCGGCGGTGCTCGAGGCCAACGCGAAGGACGTGGCCGCAGGGCGGGCGAACGGCCTTTCGGGGGCGATGCTCGACCGGCTGGCGCTCGACGAGAAGCGGCTTGCGGGGATTGCCGACGCGGTCGCGGCGGTTGCCGGCCTGCCCGATCCGGTGGGCCAGGTGATCGACCGCAGCGAACAGCCCAACGGTCTGAAATTCCAGCGCATCCGTGTCCCGATCGGGACCATCGGTATAATCTACGAAAGCCGCCCCAACGTTACCGCCGATGCCGCCGCCCTGTGCGTGCGCGCGGGCAACGCGGCGCTGCTGCGCGGGGGGAGCGAGGCCGTCCATTCCAACCGCGCGATCCACGCCGCGCTGGTCGAGGGTCTCGTGGCGGGCGGGGTGCCGGCAGAGGCGGTGCAGCTCGTCCCCTCGCAGGACCGCGCCTGCGTGGGCGCGATGCTGACCGCGAGCGGCCTCATCGACATGATCGTGCCGCGCGGGGGCAAGAGCCTCGTCGCGCGGGTGCAGGCCGATGCGCGCGTTCCCGTGCTCGCCCATCTCGACGGGATCAACCACACCTATGTCCACGCCGCCGCCGATCCGGCGATGGCGCGCAGCATCGCGCTCAACGCCAAGCTGCGCCGCACCGGGATCTGCGGGTCGATGGAGACGCTGCTGATCGATTCGGCCTTCCCCGAGGGCGCCGGGCTGGTGGCGGCGCTGATCGAGGCGGGCTGCGAGGTGCGCGGCGATCCCCGCGCACAGGCGCTCGATGCGCGCGTCATCCCCGCCAGCGCCAACGACTGGGACACCGAATATCTCGACGCGATCCTCTCGGTCGCGGTGGTCGACGGGCTGGAGGAGGCACTGGCCCACATCGCGCGCCATTCCTCCGCCCATACCGACGCGATCGTGACTGCCGACGAGGGCGTGGCGGAACGCTTCCTCGCCGAGGTCGACAGCGCCATCGTGATGCACAACGCCTCCTCGCAATTCGCCGACGGGGGCGAGTTCGGATTGGGCGCGGAGATCGGAATCGCCACCGGGCGGCTCCATGCGCGCGGTCCGGTCGCGCTCGAAGGGCTGACGACCTACAAGTGGCAGGTGCGCGGGAGCGGGCAGACCCGCCCCTGAGCCCGATGTCCCGACCCTACCTGACCGGGCTGCTCGGGGGCAGCTTCAACCCCGCGCATGGCGGGCACCGGCGCATCACCCTGTTTGCCGCCGACGCGCTCGGGCTGGACGAGACCTGGTGGCTGGTCTCGCCCGGCAATCCCCTGAAGCCGCAGGACGACATGGGCTCGCTCAAGGCGCGCCTGCGTTCGGCGGAGCGGCAGGCGCGCCGCGCCCCGATCGTGCCGAGCGCGATCGAGCTCGATCTCGACACCCGCTACACCGTCGACACGCTCAGGAAGCTCGTGCGGCGCTATCCGCGGCGGCGCTTCGTGTGGCTGATGGGGGCCGACAATCTCGCCCAGTTCCACCTCTGGCGCGGCTGGCGGAGGATCGCGCGGACAATGCCGATTGCGGTCATCGCGCGGCCCGGCTATGATGCAGCTGCCATGACGAGCCCCGCCATGGCCTGGCTCCGGCGCTATATCGTGCCCGCCGCCAGCATTCGGAAACGGGGGCAATGGAGCGCACCGGCCCTGGTGTTATTGCGTTTCGATCCGGATCACCGCTCGGCCACGGCCATCCGCCGTGCCCATGCCGGGTGGGCCGCAGCTTTGCTGAAACCGGATCAGGACGCGCCCGTGCGCGATCGGCTGACATTTCGCAGCATCCGGACTTGGGAGGACGCATGAGGCGCACCATATGCACCTCGGCAGCCTTCCCGGCCCGCCTGCATGATGGACGCCTTCAACGCCCCGAACTCTGGAGATACGTGATTGCCGATGACCGAAGCCCTCGCCGCTTCCCTGCCGCTTGGCGCGGTGCAAGCTGCTGCCAATACGGCCAAGTCGCTCGTGGGTGCTGACCTCAGCGCCACGGCGCTGCACGCGCTCGTGCTCGCCCAGCTTGACGATGATCAGGCGCAGGACGTCGTCTCGATCCCGCTCGAGGGCAAGAGCTCGATCGCCGATCACATGGTGATCGCGAGCGGGCGTTCGACCCGCCAGGTGGCGTCGATGGCGCAGAAGCTCGCCGAGAAGATCAAGCAGGCGGGCTTCGGCCACGCGCGGGTCGAGGGCCTTCCGGCCGCCGACTGGGTGCTGATCGACGCGGGCGACGTGGTGATCCACCTGTTCCGCCCCGAGGTGCGCAGCTTCTACAACCTCGAGCGGATGTGGAGCTTCGAAGGCTCGGAAACGTCGATGATTGGTAGAAACTGATTTTCTTTGCGGGGGCGCCTCCGCGCCCCCGTCCTCGGTGCTGTTTCTGCCGCTGCGCGGCAGAGCACCTGCGGCTCGGCCGCGTGGCCTCGCGGCCCGCTTCGCGTGCCGAAATCGTTCTGTCGTAGATTGGGTGGCACTATTCTCCTCCACATCATCGCGCGCGGAAAGATTGGCCGGTCGCCCGAGGGCGAGCTGGTCGATCGTTATGCCAAGCGCCTGACCTGGCCGGTGAAGCTCACCGAGTGGCCCGATACCGGCGCGGGCAAGGCCGCAGAGCCGCTCACCCCCTGCCGCACCGTCCTGCTAGACGAGCGGGGGAAGGCCATGACGTCGGAAGCTTTCGCCACCCTCCTAGGCAAGTGGCGCGACGAGGGCGTGCGCGAGACCCGCTTCCTGATCGGCGCAGCGGACGGCCATTCGGATGCCGAACGCGCCGCCGCCGACCTCCTGCTCGCCTTCGGCCCCGCCACCTGGCCGCATATGCTCGCCCGGGCGATGCTGATGGAGCAGCTCTATCGCGCCACCACGATCCTTGCAGGCCATCCCTATCATCGGGCATGACGTCGCCATGCGGGGCGCAACCATCCTGATCCCGGGCGCGATGCTCGCCGCCGCCACGGCGCTGGGTCTCGTGCTGCCCGCGACGCTGGCCGCGCCGGCGGTCGCGCTGCTCGAACCGGCCGAGGCCGAAGCCGCGCTTGCCCGCGCCACCCGCGAAAGCCGCCTCGCCGAGGGTCGCGCCGCGCGCCTCGCCGCCGATGCCGAGGCCGCGACCGAGGCCGCGCAGCGCACCGCCAGCGAAGCCGCCGCGCTCGCCGCCCGCATCCAGCAGGCCGAGGCCGACATCGAGGCCGCCCGCGCACGGCTGACCATCGCCAAGGACCAGCGCGCGCGCCTGACCGCGCGCCTTGCCGCCAGGCAGGAGCCGACCGCCCGCCTCGCCGCCGCGCTCCAGACCGCCGCCCGCCGTCCGCTGGCGCTGGCCGCGCTCCAGCCCGGATCGCTCACCGACGTCGTCCATGTCCGTGCCGTCATGGCGAGCGCGGTGCCGCAGATCCGCCGGCGCACCGCCGCGCTGCGCAGCGAGCTCGAACGGGGCCGCGCGCTCGAACGCCAGGCCGCCGCCGCGCTCGACCAGCTGCGCGATGGCGAGGACGTGCTGCGCCAGCGCCGCAGCGAACTCGCCGCGCTCGAGAACCGCCAGCGTCTCGCCTCGCGCACGGCGCGCGGGGCGGCGCTGCGCGAGGCCGAGCGTGCTCTGGCGCTGGCCGAGGAGGCGCGCGATCTCGACGGGCTGGTGGGCAAGCTCGGCGAGGTGGCGGCGCTGCGCAGCGAACTCGCAGCCCTGCCCGGGCCGGTGCTGCGCCCCGCAGACCTCGCCGCCGCGCTCCCCGCCGATCCTGCGCCTGCCCCTGCCCCGAGCGCGAGCGCCCCGCCGCCGGCCGAATTCCAGCTCCCCGTGCAGGGCCGCACACTGATCGGCTTCGGCGCGCGGCGGGAGAGCGGCCTCGCCTCGACCGGCCTCACGCTCGCCCCCGCCCCGGGCGCGCAGGTCGTCGCGCCCGCGCGGGGCCGCGTCGCCTTCGCGGGGGCCTATCGCGGCTTCGGGCGAATCGTCATCATCGAGCACGCCGGCGGCTGGGCCAGCCTCGTCACCGGGCTCGCCGAGGTCGAGGTCGCGGTCGGCGACACGGTGATCGGCGGCAGCCCGCTCGGGCGGGCGAGCGGCGGCAAGGACCCGGTGACGATCGAGTTGCGGCAGGGTGGAAAGCCGGTCAACCCATTGCAATACCTGCATTAATCCCGCCGTGCGCGGAAGCTTTCCCTGCCCGCCTGTCCCTCGCCGGAGCACATGAAGGCGTCCAGGCGTGTCTATCTGGCGTTAAGCTCGGCAAACCTATACATTCGCGTGACAAAGGAGCCTCCCGCCTCATGAACATCGCCGCTCTCCTGCGCAGCGCCGCGCTGGTCACCGCCGTCGCGCTTATCCCCGCCACCACCGCCACGATGGCGCAGGTCGATGGCCGGGCCGGGCCGGAATTCGCCAAGCTCTTCGCGGTCTTCCAGCGGGTCAAGGCGAGCTATGTCGAGCCGGTCGAGGACGACGTGCTGATCCGCGGCGCGATCGACGGGATGCTGGCCGCACTCGATCCGCACTCGGCCTATCTCGACGGCAGCGATCTACAGCGCCTCGAGACGATGATCGACGGGCAATATTCGGGCCTCGGCCTCTCGGTCGTGATGGAGGACGGCGCGGTCAAGGTCGTCTCGCCCTTCCGTGGCAGCCCGGCGGAGATCGCCGGGATCAAGGCGGGCGACTTCATCACGCATCTCGATGGCAAGCTGATCGTCGACACCAAGCTCGATGACGCCGTGGCGCAGATGCGCGGGCCCAAGGGCACCTCAATCACGCTGACGATCTTCCGTCCCGGCCGCACCGAACCGCTCGAACTTGCCGTCACCCGCGGGGTGATCGAGCTCGAACCGGTCACCTCGGAACTCGCCGCCGGCAATATCGGCGTCATCACCGTCAACGAGTTCTCGGCCAATGTCGGCGCGGATGTCTATGCCGCCTGGGCCGAAATCCGGAAGAAGGCACCCGGCGGGCGGGTCAACGGGCTGGTGCTCGACCTGCGCAACAACCCGGGCGGGAGCCTCGACGAATCGGTGGCGCTGTCGGACCTGTTCCTCAGCAACGGCCGCATCGTCAGCCAGCGCGGCCGCGCGCGCGGCGAGACGATGCTCTACGATGCCGAGACCGTCTATCGCGGCGACATGGCCGAAGGCGTGCCGATGATCGTGCTGATCAACGCGGGCTCCGCCTCGGCCTCCGAAATCGTCGCGGGCGCGCTGCAGGATCACCGCCGCGCGCTGATCATGGGCGAGCGCAGCTTCGGCAAGGGCTCGGTCCAGTCGCTGCTGCCGCTCGGCAAGGATGCCGCGCTCAAGCTGACGACGGCGCGCTACTACACCCCGGCGGGCAAGTCGGTGCAGGAGGGCGGGATCAAGCCCGACATCGCGGTGCCGCAGATCTCCGACCCCGATTACGCGCTGCGCGCCAAGTACCAGACCCGCGAGAGCGACCTGCGCGGGCATCTCATCAACGAGCTCGGCATCAAGGACGAGGAGATGGAGGCGGACAAGATCGCCGATCCGCGCTTCCAGCTCACCGCCGCGCAGCTCGAGGAGCAGGGGATCAAGGACTTCCAGCTGAACTACGCGATGGACACGCTGCGCCGCACCACCAAGAGCACCGTGGCGCTGCGTCCGGCCGTCCGGTCACCCAAGGCTCCGGCCAAGCCCTGAGGCAGCGATGACGGACAAACCGGGTGTGGCCCGCACGCTCGCCGTGCTGGTGCCGGCGGCGCTGCTGGGCGGGGCTTACGTGTCGCAATACGGCTTCGGCCTGTTCCCCTGCGAAATGTGCTGGTGGCAGCGTTATCCCCATTTCGCGGCCGTGGCGCTGGGGCTGGTCGCCTTCGTGGCGAAGCCGCCGCAGGTATGGACCGCGCTTGCGGGCCTCGCAATCCTGACCTCGGGGCTGATCGGCGGCTTTCATGCCGGGGTCGAATATGGCTGGTGGCAGGGCATCACCGGGTGCGCGGCGCCGGTCTCGGGCACCGACGTGCTCGATTTCAACGCCGCACCGCTGATCCGCTGCGACGTGGCGCCCTGGACCTTGTGGGGCATCAGCCTTGCGGGCTTCAATTTCCTGATTTCGAGCATCGCGGGTGCGGCCATTGTGGCGCTCGCCGCGTATCGCAAGTAGGGTCGGGCAAAGCGAAGGTCGCCCAGCAAAGGAGCCGATGATGGACAGGGATGAACTCCACCGCATGATCCGGGTCGACCAGGCCGGGGAATTCGGCGCGACCCGCATCTACGAGGGCCAGCTTGCCGTGATGGGCGACCGCGGGCCGCACTCGGCCGAGATCCGCCACATGGCCGCGCAGGAGGCCGAACACCGCGCGAAGTTCGACGCGCTGCTGGCAAAGCGCGGGGTGCGTCCGACGGCGCTCCACCCCTTCTGGTCGGCGGCGGGCTACGCGCTGGGCGCGGGCACGGCGTTGCTCGGGCCGGAGGCGGCGATGGCCTGCACCGCCGCAGTCGAGACCGAGATCGACAAGCACTATTCCGAACAGCTTGACCGCCTTCAGGCGACCGGCGCCGATCCCGAACTCGCCGCGATGATCGAGGAATTCCGGGAGGAGGAGCGCGAGCACCGCGATTCGGCGCTCGCCAACGGAGCGGAACGCGCGCCCGCCTATCCCTTGCTCGCCGGCGCAATCCGGCTGGGCTGCCGCATCGCGATCAAGGTCAGCGAAAGACTCTGATTTTCTTCCAGGCTCCCCGGGCACCTGCGGCTCGCGCGCGTGCGCTCGCGGCCCTGCGGGCCGTTGGTTGCCCTGGTCAGGTCTGGTCCGTGGGAGTGCGCTCGCCGACGGGGTGCCAGGGCTGGCCGATCCACTTGGCGAGCCGGTCGCGCGCGGCCCACACCACCGCGACGCGGCGCTCGGCGATGCCGGGAAGGCTGGTCGGATCGCCGCCGAGCCACGGCAGGAAGGGATTGCGCCGGGCATAGGACCACAGCTCCACCCGCTCGCCCGCGCGGCTCGACGGGCCGCGGGCGTGGAAGCCCACGGTATCGGCCACCACCAGCGTGTTGCCCGGCACCGCCAGCGCGCGCGCGGCGGGAAGCTTCATCGCCGCCAGGTCGCGCTCGCCGATGCGGGGTGAGCCGCGGGCCGAGAGCCGGTCGATCGCCTTCGGGTCGGCGAGGCTGCGGCCGCGTTCCCACGCGAGTCTTTCGGGCGTGAAGCGGTGCGAGCCGGGGACATAGGTGAAGGGTCCGTCCTCCTCGCTCACCGAATTGAGGAACAGCCACGCCTTGAGCGAGGAGTGGAAGGAATCCGCGTGCAGCGTCTCCTGCGGGTCGGGCTCGTTCCCGCCCGCCTTACTGACGATGGTCTGAATGTAGTGCAGCGGCGCGATGCGATAGCTCGCCACGTAGTGGAACAGGGCGACAATATCGTCGCGCGCGAGCAGGCGGCGCAGGGCGGGGACGGCGTCGAGCATCGGCGGGTCGATCGCCATGCGCCGGGTGATCGCATCGCCCTGCCGCATCTCGCGCGCCGGGCCGCGATAGGCGAGCAGCGCCTCGCGCAGGGCGGCGAATTCGGCCGGGGGGACGATATCGGGGATCGCCACGAAACCGTCGCGGTCGAAGGCCTCGCGCCATTCGGGGCGGACTGCGCGCGCCAGCCGCCGCCGCCGCCAGCGACACATGGCATCCGCCAGCCGCACCCGCCCGACGTGCAGCCCCAGATCGTTGAGACGGCGCGATCCTATCAGCGGATTGTCGAGGAAGCTCTTGTAGCCGGTCGCCAGTTGCAGCGCCCAGAACGGGGTCAGCAGCACCCTTGCAGCACGCGAAATCAGGCTTCTGGACGCAGGACTACTCACCCGCGCCATCTACGAAGGGTGGGTGCGAAGGTCAACGATGCCAGCCGGATCGGGCGCCTGCCGCCGCTCTAGAGGCTCCAGTAGACCAGTTCCCCGGGCAATATCGCCCGGTCGAGCGCGCTCTTGACGTCGACCAGCACGCCCCCCTCGCGCACCCGGGCGACGAGGTCGGCGGGGTCGGCGAGGTAGACCGCGTGATTTACCGCCAGCACCAGTGCGTCGAGCTGCACGAGATCCTCGGGCGGGCTTAGGGTGATGCCGTATTCGTGCGCCGCCGCCGCAGGGTCGGCGAGCGGGTCGCTCACGAGCGCCTCGATCCGGTATTCGCGCAGTTCGGCGAGGATGTCGGGGACCTTGGAGTTGCGGATGTCGGGCACGTCCTGCTTGAAGGTCAGCCCCATGACGCCAACCCGTGCGCGGCAGGGGGAGACGCCGTTCGCGATCAGCAGCTTGACCACCTTCTGCGCGATCGCCTGTCCCATGCTGTCATTGATCCGCCGCCCGGCAAGGATCACCTCGGGCCGGTAGCCGAGCCGCTCGGCCGCCGCCGTCAGGTAGAAGGGATCGACCCCGATGCAGTGCCCGCCGACGAGGCCGGGCGTGAAGGGCAGGAAGTTCCACTTGGTCCCCGCCGCCGCCAGCACGTCGCGCGTGGCGAGGCCCATGCGGTCGAAAATCAGCGCGATCTCGTTCATCAGCGCGATGTTGAGATCGCGCTGGGTGTTCTCGATCACCTTGGCCGCCTCGGCGACCTTGATCGAGGGCGCCTCGTGCAGCCCCGCATCGACGATCGCGCCATAGACGCGATGCATCCGTTCCAGCGCGGAGGGGCTGTCGGCGGCGATGATCTTGGTGATGGTCTCGAGCCGGTGGACGTGATCGCCCGGGTTGATCTGCTCGGGGCTGTAGCCGAGCGCGAAGTCCTCGCCCTGCACGAGGCCCGAATGCTGCGCCAGCCACGGCCCGCAGATGTCCTCGGTGACGCCGGGGAAGACGGTCGATTCGAACACCACCAGCGCGCCCCTCGACAGGCGCGGGCCGATGGTGGCGCAGGCGCGTTCGAGCGGGGTGAGATCGGGGCGGCGCTCGTCGGTGATTGGGGTGGGGACGGTGACGATGATCACCCCCGCGCCTTCGAGCACCCCGGGATCGTCGGAGACTTCAAGGCCGCATGACGTCAGCCGCGCACTGTCGATCTCGCGGGTCGCGTCCTCGCCGGCCCTGAGCTGCGCGATGCGGGCGGCGGCAATGTCGAAGCCGATGACGCGCGCGCCCTCGGGCCGCAGCCGCTCGGCGAGCGCCACGGCGACCGGCAGCCCGACATAGCCGAGGCCCACGACTGCGATTTTCTCTTCCATGCGCGCGGCATAGGCGGCGAGCCCTCAAGATTTCGCTAACCACGCATAACGCGCCCGCTTCACGCCCGGTTCAGCCCTCGCGGGCTAGACAAGCGCCCCCGGTCGCGGGCAATGGTCTGTCCGCCCCGTTCGCGCACCGCCAGAGGATCCACGCGCCATGAAGCACCTGATCGCCCCCGCCGCCGCCTTCGCCGCTCTCGTCGCGGCCGGCCCCGCTGCCGCGCAGGGCGCGAACGAGAAGATCAACATGGTGATCGCCTACAGCGAATCCGAATGCCCCGTCGCCAAGGAAGGCGAAGTGGTGGTGTGCGAGATCCTCGTCGAGGAGGAGCGGTACCGCATCCCCTCCAACCTGCGCTATTCCGACAACCCCAAGAACCAGTCGCTCGCGCGGCAGGTCGACCAGATCAAGTATGTCGGCGATTTCGGCGCCATGAGCTGCGAGCCCGCGGGCGCGGGGGGCTTCACGGGGTGCAACCAGAAGTTCGTCGAGGCCTGGGCCAAGGACAAGTCCGAGGCCGAGGCGGTGCGCTTCGGCCAGCTGATCGAGAAGGCGCGGGCCGAGCGTCTCTCAACCATCGACGAACAGGCGGCCGCCGAGCAGGAGCGGGTCGAGATGATCGAGCGCGAATACATGCAGCGCCTCGAGCGCGAGCGGCAGGGCGAGCTCCCCGGCGAAGGCCAGCTCCCGCCGCCGCCGAAGTAGGCCTCACACGCCGTAATAGTCCCGGTACCACGCCACGAACCGCGCCACCCCCTCGCGGAACGGGGTCTGCGGCGCGTAGCCGGTCAGCGACTTCAGCAAAGAGGCATCGGCCCAGGTCGCGGGCACATCGCCCGGCTGGATTGGGAGGAAGTTCTTCACCGCCGCGCGCCCGCACTCGGCCTCGATGACCTCCACGAAGTCCATCAGGCGCACCTTCTCGCCATTGCCGATGTTGACCACGCGGAAGGGCGCGACGGGCGAAAGGCTGTCGCCCTGGGCGATGTCGTCCGGCGTCTCGGGCCGCACCGGGGCGGCGTCGATCAGCAGGCGGATGCCGCGCACCAGATCGGCGACATAGGTGAAATCGCGGTACATCTCGCCGTCGTTGTAGATGTCGATCGGCGTCCCTTCGAGGATGCCGCGGGTGAACTTGAACAGCGCCATGTCGGGCCGGCCCCACGGACCGTAGACCGTGAAGAAGCGGAACATCGTGGTCGGCAGGGTCCACAGGTGCGCGTAGGAATGCGCCATCGTCTCGTTCGCCTTCTTGGTGGCGGCGTAGAGCGTGAGCGGCGTGTCGACCTTCTGGACCTCGGTGAAGGGCATGTCCTCGTTGGCGCCGTAGACCGACGAGGTCGAGGCCATCAGCAGGTGATCGACGGCCAGCTCGCGCGCGCATTCCATGACGTTGAAGGTGCCGACGAGGTTCGCATCGACATAGGCGCGCGGGTTCTCGAGGCTGTAGCGCACCCCTGCCTGCGCGGCGAGGTGGACGATTGCGTCGGGCTTCTCCGCCAGCGCCAGTGCGTGGAGGCGGTCGAAATCCTCGAGCATCCCCTCGGTGCAGGTGAAGTGCGGGTGCTGGAGCAGCATCTGGTGGCGCCGCTGCTTGATCCGCACGTCGTAGTAGTCGGTCATCCCGTCATAGCCGACGACGCGGAAGCCCTCCTCGAGCAGCAACTGCGCAAGATGGAAGCCGATGAACCCGGCCGATCCGGTGACGAGAATGGTCCTCACGCGCGGCGTTCTCCTCTGCGGTGCCTGCCCGGCGGCTATGGGCGATGCGGGGTGTCGTCAAGCGCGCCGCCACGCCGACGGGCGGTGATGCGCGGTGCGATCAGGGCGATGGCGAGGGTGACGATAAGCGGGCCGAGCCAGTCGGCGGTCTGGTCGGCGGTCTGCCACACCCGCGGGTCGAAGGCGGCGTTCCACGGCATATCGGCGCGCAGGCCCGTGCCCAGCTGCTCGATCCAGCGGTATTCCGCCTGCGCCATTTCCCGCCCGATGAAATAGCCCGTCGGCAGCGCGCCGCCCGCCCACCACTTGCCGGTCAGCAGGCCAATGAGGATCTGGACGACGGCGGCGACCAGCGCGTGCTCGAACAGGCTGAACTCCATCGCCCGGCGCTCAGTCCGGCATCAGCGGCCGGCCCTCGAACCGCGCGATGGCATGGGTGACGACCTTGTCGAGCGCCTCGTCGGAGAAGAAGCCGCCGGGGATCAGGCATTGGTCGATCAGCACCCGCTGGAAGGCGGCGAAGGTCGCGGCATCGGGCGGCGCGGCCTCGGTCCAGAAGCGGTCGAGCCCATCCTGGAAGGTGAGGTCGGCGAGGCCGTAGACCGCCTTGCCGAGCACCACCACCGGCACCCCCCGCGCCAGCGCCAGCGTGCCGCTGGTGCTGTTGACGGTGACCATGCCCAGCGCGCCCTCGGCGATGGCCTCGATGTCGCCCCAGGCGAGATAGTCCACCCGGTCGGCGATCCCGAAGCGGCGGGCGAGATCGGCGGTCTCGAGCTGCCAGTCGCGCACCCCGTTGTCGAGCGGGTGCTCCTTGACGACGAGGCGGCTGTCCGCCGGGGCGTGGGCGGCGAAGGACTGGAGCACCAGCTTGATCGCCTCGATCATCCCGGCAAAGGGCGAATGGAGGCGGATCTGCGCGTCGGAATCGAGCTGGAGCGGGAACAGGTAATAGCCAGCCCGTTCGTCCTGCAGGCGGGCAAGCAGCGCCTCGCCCTGCGCCCTGCGCTCGTCGCGCCGCATCAGCTTGCGCGCCCAGCCCACGCCTTCGACCAGCGGGTGCCACGGGCGGTGGGTCTCCCAGCCGGGATAGCGCCAGCGGGTGAGAACGTCGGCGGTGTTGTACCACAATCCCTGGAGCGCACGGCGGCGGAAGGACGAGGGGACCTTGCGGTGCTGCGGCACGGGCGGCAGCTGCGCGGCGCGGTCGCGATACCATTGCGGGTCGCGCGAGAGCTGGCTGTGGCCGTTGACCCCGCCGTTCTCCATCGTCACCCAGTCGGGCCGGACATAGCCTTCCTCGAACACCCACACGGTCGCGCCGTGCGCCCGGCACATCTCCACCGCGCCCATGTGATGGTCGCGGCAATCGCCGAACAGCATGACGTCGGTGATGCGGTGCCTGGTCAGCAGTCCGGCGAATGTCGCGGGCCAATCGGCGAGGGTGCCCTTGTAGTCGATCCCGTTGGGCAGGCCCCAATAGGCCCGGTCGCCGCCGTTGAAATTGACCTTGAAGACCTCGTGCCCCGCCTTGCGCAGACCCTTGCCGAGTCGCTGGAAAAAGGGCCCCATCAGCCCCTGCAGCAGCATCACCCGGCGCCCGGCCTGCACGGGCCCCGCAGGCGGCGGAGGGGCGGAAACGGCGCTCATCGGGGGGTCTGGCTCATGCGGATGGACAGTCTTTCTGCCTGCCGCCCTAGTCCCTCTGCCGCGGGCTTGTCGATGCTCTGACGACATTTTGTTTTGATTTCGGGTACAAATCGACTTTAGCGGACGGGATGAAAAGCGGAAGGTCCGGGCGGGCGGCGATGCCTTGCCGCAGGCGCGCGGCCTTCCCCGCGAATGAGGCAGGATGATGGGCGGGCTGCTGCCGGACATGATGGTCGCACTCCCGCTGCTGGCTCTGCTGGCGTTGCTGGCCGATGCCTTCGCGGCGCCGCGCGGCTGCGGCCCTGCCGGCGCGCGCAGTGCGGGCGGGCTGGCGGTGCTGCTGATGGCCGCGCTGTGCGGATTCGGCTTGCTGCTGACCCTTACCGGCGCGCCCTTCGTGGCGGCGGCGGGAGTTGCGATCCTGACAGGGACACTGTCCCTGATCTCCAACATCAAGCGCCGGGTGCTCGGCGAGCCGCTGGTATTCAGCGATTTCGCCCTGCTCGGCGCGGTGTTCCAGCACCCCCAGTTCTACCTCTCGGCGCTCAGGCCGTGGCAGGTGGTGGTGCTGGCGGGGGGGCTCGGCGGGTTGGGGGTGACGCTGGTATTGCTCTCGAACGCGGCGGTAGCCCCGCGGCTGGCGGGCGCGGGGCTGATGCTCGGCGCCGGCGCGGCCCTCGCGCTGGCGCTGGCGCGGCTCGTCAGGGCGGGGTTCGCCGAGGTGCCCGATCCCGAGGCGGATGTCGCACGGCTCGGCCTCGTGCCCTGCCTGCTCGCGCATTGGCGTGCCTGGCGCGCCTCGCCCGATCCGCCGCCCTGCACAGCGGCCCCGATCACCGGAGAATCGCGCCAGCTGGTGGTGATCGTCCAGTGCGAGAGCTTCACCGACCCTGTCGACCTGTTCGGCGACCCGGCGCTCGCCCTGCCGGGGCTCGAGCGCGCGCGTGCGCTGGCGTGGCAGGCCGGCCGCCTCGCGGTCTCGGGCTTCGGCGCCTACACGATGCGGACCGAATACGGGGTGCTGTTCGGCCTGCCGGAGGAGCGGCTGGGAATGCGCCGCTTCGACCCCTTCCTCACCGCCGTGCGCGAGGCGAGCTGGGCATTGCCCAACCGGCTTGACCACGGCGCGTGGGACCGCTGGTTCGTCCATCCCCACGACATGCGCTTCTACGGCCGCAACCGGATCATGCCCGCGAGCGGCTTTAGGGCGCTGGTCGGCGAGGATTCCTTCCCGCCGCCCGCACCGGGCGAGGGGCGCTATGTCACCGATGCGGCGATGACCGATAGGATACTCGCGCTGGCGCAGGATGGCGCCCGGGCGGGGCTGATCTATGCCGTGACCATCGAGAACCACGGTCCCTGGCCGGCCGAGCAGGGCGAGGAGGCCCACCTGATCGCGCCCTATCTCCGGCTGCTCGCCCATAGCGACGCGATGCTGACCCGCCTGCTCGACGAACTGCCGCGCCTCGGCCGGCCGGTGACGCTGTGCTTTTTCGGTGATCACCGTCCGAGCATACCCGGCGCAAGCGAGCCCGGAGCCGAGCGTCACACTCCCTACGTCCTGCTGCGCTTTGCCGCCGACGGCACGCCTCTCGCCGGAAGCAACGAGGCGCCAGAGCTCGCGCCCGCCGCGCTGCACCACGCGATCCTCGATGCGATCCGCCTAGGGGAGGCGGAGGGATAGCAGGATCCGGTCGCGCAAGGGGCGGGGCAGCAAGCGGTCGAACCAGCGCAGCAGCAGGAAGCGGCGGGGCACCACCAGTTCGGCCTTTCCGGCCATGACGGCCGCGATCATTCGCTCCGCCACCATGTCCGCCGCGATCTCGCCGGGGCGGGACAGCGCCGCCGCGTCGGCGAAGAAGCCGGGGGACACCAGGGTCACGCTCACCCCGCGGCCCGCCACCGCCAGCCGCAGGGCATCGGCAAAACGGGCAAGGCCGGCCTTGCTCCCCGCATAGCCCGCCGCGAAAGGCAGGGAATGCGAGGCGGCGGCGGTGCCCACCAGCGCGATCCGTCCGCGGCCGCGCACGGCCATACGGTCTGCCAGCAGGGCTGCCATGGCGGCCGGGGCCACGAAGTTCGTCTGCGCCAGCCGGACGATCTGCGTCGGCGGCTCGACCAGCGCGCCGGGCGGCAGGGTGTCTCCCCGCCCAGCAACCAGCAAAGCGATGTCGAAGGGTTCGGCCGCGTCCTGCGTTTCCAGAGCGATGAGAGCAGCATCTATATCGGTTAGATCGAGTGCGCAGACCCCCACCTCCGCCCCGGCTGCACGACATTGCCAGGCAAGAAAACTGAGCGCGTTCAAATCTCGCGCCCAGAGCGACAGGCGCATGCCGGGCCGCGCAAGTCGAAGCGCAAGCCGGCGGCCCAGCGTTCCGGAAGCTCCGGTGACGAGCACCCGGGACGGCATGTCACGAAGAAGACCGGACGGATTTGTCACATTAATGTCATGCCTTACTGCTTCGCACCTGCGGTATCATGTTGACTCGCTTCAAGGAGCGGGAACAAACCAGGGCGTCCATACGTTCTTTTTGCGAGCCAAGACGAATGCGATTTTGTAACCATTTTTGTTATTTCGGTGGTACCGGAGAATCGTCGTGCCCGCTCCCGGGTTTGCGATGTGCGAGTGGTGGGGATGGTCAGTAAAGTGTTAGACCGCAATTCGCCCGACCGATTGAGACTCTTTCGCAATCCGTGGCTCGAGAAGCTGACGGTGATACCCCTGAGCGCTTTCTTGATCGTATGGGTCGCCTTGCTCCCTGCAATTGCCATGGTCGGGTTTCGCGTTGCCCCGACATTCTGGGCCGTGCCGCTCGTGTTGGCCGGTCTGATTGTCTGGACCTTGGCTGAGTATGCTTTGCATCGCTATGTGTTTCATTTCGAGGCACGCTCGCCGTTGCTGCGACAAGCGATCTTTGTCATTCATGAAAACCACCATGCCGACGCCAACGATCCGCTGCGAAACCTGATGCCGCCGATCGTGAGCATCCCGGTCGGCCTTGCGGTCTGGGCACTGTCCGTGTGGGTCCTCGGTGCGCAGGGGACGTGGTTCCTGCTCGGCTTCATGACCGGCTACGTGACCTATGATCTGGTGCACTTCGCCTGTCACCAGTTCCCGATGAAGGGTCGCATCGCCCGGATGCTCAAGACGCATCACATGCGCCATCATCATCTCAAAGTCGAAGGCAACTACGCCATCACCGGCATGATCTGGGATCGGATCTTCTCGACCCGCATCTCATCGGTCCGCAAGGCCTGACCCGCCATGTGCCAGCACCGCGTCATGCAGGGCAGCCATCGTTTCGAAAACGGGCGTGCGCGGTTCGTGCTCGAGCGCCTCGGCGGTGCCATAGCCCCATGCCACCAGCACGGGCTCCAGCCCTGCAGCGCGGGCGGTGGCGCAATCGATCGCGGAATCCCCGCAATAGAGCGTGTCGGCCCGCGTCCCGCCGATGCTCTCCAGCGCAAGGATCGCGCTGTGCGGATCGGGCTTGCGGGGGCGATCCGGGCTGCTCCCGACAATCGCCCCGAAATGCCGCGCCAGGCCGAGCTCGCCCAGGATCCTGTCGCACAGGAACTGCGGCTTGTTGGAACAGATCGCCATGCCGATGCCGGCCGCCGCGAGTGCCGCAAGCGTCTCGGGCACGCCGGGGAAGGGCAGGTCGCCGGGCACCGCGATGGTGCGGTGGATTTCCCGGAACTCCTCGATCTCGCTCGCCGGATCGACCGAATGGGCGCCCAGCGCGGCCGCGATCATCGCCGTGCCGCCGACCGCGTCCATGCGCCGGATCAGCGCCTGGTCGGCGCGCGCCGCCGCGCCGCGATCCGCCAGCATCCGGTCGACGATCGCTCCGGTCAGCCGCGCGCTGTCGATCAGCGTGCCGTCTAGGTCGAAAATAATGTTCAGGATTGGCACAAAAGAATAACCCACGCTGTCGAGTTGCTTCGGGTCGCGCCGTCCATATTGACACCTCATGGAGGGGTAATTGCAACACCTATCTTCCGAACGGCGCGCCGAAGTCGAAGGGCCTCTCCCTGCGCCAACTGCCCGTGACAGGCATCTTGAGGTCGGCCGTAGCGTCATTACGATGGAGGCCGAAGCTCTTCATAGTCTAGCTGAGCATGTAGGCGATGCATTCGCGGACGCTGTCGAGATGATCCTCGGTTGCCGCCAGCGGGTGATCGTCTCGGGGATCGGCAAGTCGGGCCACGTTGCACGCAAAATCGCCGCGACTCTCGCCGCCACCGGAACACCCGCGCTTTTCGTTCACGCGGCCGAGGCGGCGCACGGCGATGTCGGCATGGTAAGTCCGGGCGATGTGCTGATCGTCTTTTCCAATAGCGGGGCGACGGTTGAGGTCCAGCCGTTGTGCATATACGCAAAGGCCATCGGCTGCCCGTTGATCGGTGTGTCGCGCAATCCCAATTCGCTGTTGATGCGCACCGCCGATCTCGGCCTGCTCCTCCCCAAGGTCGAGGAGGCCTGCACCTCGAGCCTCGCACCTACAACCTCCTCGACCATGATGCTGGCGCTCGGCGATGCGCTCGCGGTGGCGGCGATGCGCGCGCGCGGCCTGTCGGGCTCGGACATCCGGGCGCTGCATCCGGGCGGCGAGATCGGCCTGTTCCTGCGCAGCGTCGAGGATGTGATGCATTCCGGTGACCGCTTGCCGCTGGTTGGCCTCAGGACGCCGATGCCCGACGTGCTGGTGACCATGACCGAGAAGCGCCTCGGCGTCGCCGGCGTGGTCGACGACGAGGGGCAATTGGTCGGGATCATCACCGACGGCGACCTGCGGCGCCGGGCGCGCAATGTCGTCTTCGGCACCGCCGCCGACGTGATGACACACGCGCCGCGCACAATCGCACGCACTGCACGCGTGCAGGAAGCGCTCGAAATGATGAACACGCACCGGATCACCGTGCTTTTCGTGGTGGACGACCGGCAGCCGCGGATTCCGCTCGGCGCGGTGCAGATCTATGATATCGCCGTGCCGCCCGCTCCCGGTGCCGCACCCTGAGAGGTCATGTCCCGCGTCCAGATCATCATCCCGGCCAGGCTCGCATCGACACGCTTCCCGGCCAAACCCCTCGCGCCCCTGACCGGCGCTGACGGGATCGCACGCCCCGCGCTTCACTACACCTGGGAGGCCGGCCTCGCAGCGGCACGCGCGCTCGGCGGCGATGCGCGCTGCGTGATCGCGACCGACGATGCGCAGATCGCCGATGCGGCAGGTTCTGCGGGCATGGACGTGGTAATGACCCCGGTGACCTGCGCCAACGGGACCGAACGCTGCGCTGCCGCGCTGGATGCGCTCGATACCGTGCCCGAGATCGTGGTGAACCTTCAGGGCGACGCGCCGCTCACCCCGCCGGCGATGGTGGCGGCGGTGGTCGCGCTGCTCGAGACCGATCCGGCGCTGGCGATGGCGACGGCGGCAGTCCCGGCCACCCCCGCCGTGCTGGCGCACCTTCAGACCGATGCAGCCGCGGGCAGGGTCGGCGGGACGACGGTGGTGTGCGCCACCGGCGGCCGGGCGCTCTATTTCTCGAAATCGATCATCCCCCACGTCTCGCCCGGCACGGTGCCGCAGCAGCCGGTGCTGCTCCACCTCGGCCTCTATGCCTATCGGCCCGCCGCGCTCGCGGCCTATGCGGCGCACGGCCCGGTGCCGCTCGAACTGCAGGAAGGGCTCGAGCAGCTGCGCTTTCTCGATGCCGGCCTGCCGGTCGGCGTGGCGGTGTGCCCCGCTCCCGCATGGGAGATGATCGAACTCAACAATCCGAGCGACATTCCGCTGATCGAGGCCGAGCTGGTCCGCCGCGCGCAAACGGAGCCTGTCTGATGCTGCCGACCTTCCACCGCGCCCCGGGCGCCCCGCCGTTCCTGATCGCCGGCCCCTGCGTGATCGAGAGCGAGGCCCTTTGCCTCGGCATCGCCGAGCGGCTGAAGGCGATCGGCGAGCGCCTCGCGATGCCGGTGATCTTCAAGGCCAGCTTCGACAAGGCCAACCGCACCTCGGTGTCGGGCTTCCGCGGCCACGGGGTCGAGGCAGGGCTGCGCGTGCTCGAGAAGGTGCGCAGCGAAACAGGGCTGCCGGTCCTCACCGATGTGCACCTGCCCGACCAGGTCCCGGTCGTCGCCGAGGTGGTCGACATGATCCAGACCCCGGCCTTCCTTGCCCGCCAGACCGATCTCATCATGGCGGCTGCGGCCAGCGGGCGGCCGGTCAACATCAAGAAGGCCCAGTTCATGGCTCCGGCCGACATGGGCGCCGTGCTGGGCAAGGCGCGCGCGGCGGCGGAGGCGGCGGGCATCGCCGAACCGCAGATCATGCTGTGCGAGCGCGGGTCGAGCTTCGGCTACAACAACCTCGTGGTCGACATGCGCGGCCTCGTGATCATGCGCGAGCTCGGCGCGCCGGTTGTGTTCGATGCGACACACAGCGTCCAGCTGCCCGGCGGCGGGGGCGACCGCTCGCTCGGCCAGCGCCAGTTTGTCGAGCCGCTCGCCCGCGCGGCGGCGGCGGTCGGCGTGGACGGCTTCTTCATGGAAACCCACCCCGATCCCGACAGCGCCCTGTCCGACGGGCCCAACATGGTGCCGCTCGACCAGCTTGAGGGACTACTTGCCCGGATCGTGGCGATCGCCGCGCTCGGTTGAGATGACGCCAGCACCGCTCCTTGCCATCCCGCCGTTTCCCGGCACGCGCGCACCGCGTTTCGCGGCGGCAGGCGGCGCGGGCGGGGGCGATGGTGCGGCGCTGCTCGCGGCCCTCGCGCAGCACCGCGTCGGCGGCTGCTATTGGGGCCGGGCGCCGGCCCTGCCGGATGGCCCCGTGGTGCTCGACGGCACCGCTGCCCCGCTTCCCGATGCCACTGTGTGGGACCGCGCCTGCGACCCCTGGCCCGCGCTCGATGCCGCCGCCCGCGTGCGCCTGCCCGAGGGTGACCCGCGCGGCCTGCTGGCGCTCGCCGCCGGGGTGCCGCTGACGCTCGTCGCCGATGGCGGGGTGGAGCGGGAAGCGGGCGAGGCCGAGCGCGAGCGCCTGCTCGTCATGGGGCTGACCGGCTGGCAGTGGCACGACCCCTTCACCGGTCGGTCGATCGAGTCTGCCGAGGCCATCGCGCTGTGCGGCCTGTGGCGCCGCCTCATCGATGCCAACCGGCGCATCCATTCGGTGCTGGGCATCGCCTATTGGAAGAAGCCGACCGTGACCCCGCTGCTGTGGGCGGGGGCGAAGGTACCCTATGGCCGCACGCTCGACGACCTGCCCGAGGGCGGCGCGGTGGCGATCTGGCGCGCCCGGCTCACTGCCGCGCAGGAGCGCGCCCTCGAACAACGCGAACCCCCGGTGATCGAGATCGAGGACGGCTTCATCCGCTCCGCCGGGCTGGGGGCCGATTGCGTGCCGCCGCTCTCGATCATCGTCGATGCCTCGGGCCCGCACTTCGCGCCCGCCGCGCCCAGCGAACTCGAGACCGTGTTGCAGGAGGGCGCCTTCCCGCCCGAACTTCTCGGGCGCGCCCGCGCCCTGCGCGAGGCGATCATCGCCGGCGGGCTCTCGAAATACGAGACCGGCGGCACCGAGGCGCTCCCCCGCTACGGCGGAGCGCGCCGCCACGTGCTCGTGCCCGGGCAGGTCGAGGATGATCGCGCGGTGACCAGCGGCGGTGCGCTTGCCTCCAATCTCGAACTGCTCCGCCGCGCCCGCGCCGAGGCCGGTCAAGAGGCCTATCTCATCTACAAGCCACACCCCGATGTGCTGGCCGGCCACCGCCGCGGCATGATCCCCGAACGCGAGGTCGCCGCGCTTGCCGACAGGGTCGAGACCGGCAGCCCGATGGCGGCGCTGATCGCGATGGTCGATGAGTTGCACGTCAACAGCTCGCTCGCCGGGTTCGAGGCGCTGATGCGCGGCAAGCAGGTGACGGTGCACGGGGTGCCGTTCTATGCCGGCTGGGGCCTTACGACCGATCGCGGCCCCGTGCCGCCGCGCCGCACCGCGCGCCGCACGCTCGACGAACTGGTCGCCGCTGCCCTGCTCGTCTACCCGCGCTACCTCGACCCCGAGACCGGCCTGCCCTGTCCGGCCGAGGTGCTTGTGCGGCGTCTGACAAGCCAGCAGGTGCGGCTCGATGCGAACGCTCGCGCCGTGGTTGCGGTGCGCAGGCTTGCCGGACGGACCAACCGCCTCCTCGGGCGTGGCGGTTAAGGCCCGCAAGCCTATTCCTTAGGACAACTCCTCGAGCAGCGCATCAATGCGCGCGAAGTGCTCGGCCCAAGTCGGCACCTTGTAATCCTTCAGCCGCTCCAGCTGGCGTTCGCGCCGGGCGCTGCTACCGCCGGCATAATCCATCAGCGTCGCGATCCAGGCATCTTCGTCGTCTGCTGGCAGCAGGTCGGGGATGTCTCCGGCGGTCTCGCGGAAGACATCGAGTTCGCTGGCGATCACCGGAATCCCCGCGGCCAACGCCTCGACCAGCGGGATGCCGAAGCCCTCGGCGTAGCTGGGAAACAACAGCGCGCGTGCGCGGCCGAGAACTTCGGCCAGCTGTGCGTCGTCGAGCGTCCCCGCCTCGATCACCTTGCCGCGGAAATCCTCATGTCCCAGCAGTGCGAAGACGTCGTCGGCCTCCCAGCCGCGCCGCCCGACGATCACGAGGCGCGGGCAGGCTTCACCCATCGTGGCGATTAGGCGCTTCCACAAGCGGAGCAGCAGCGCGTGGTTCTTGCGGGCCTCTATCGTTCCAAGGATCACGAAAGTGGCCGGCATATCGTGTCGGTCCGTCGCGGTTGCGCGGCGCAGGCTCGAACAGCCGGGCCACGCCACGACCGCTCGGGGGACCGGCAAGCCGGCCTGATCCGCAAAGCAGGTCAGGGTTCTAAGCGTGTGGCGGCTGTTCGCGACCACGGCAGAGGCAGTGTTCAGCACGGTTTGAATGCGTCTGACGTGCTTCGCGTCCTCCCCGGGCCGGCAGAACTGAGGATGAGTGATCGGGATGAGGTCGTGAACCAGGTAGATCGGGCGGACGTTTGCCCGGGCGCACCAGTCTACCAAGTCAAGGTTGTGTAGGCCGGTATGCCCGGCGTTGAGCCAGAAGCGGCCCTTGCCATCGAGGTTGCGCAGCCAGCACCAGCCCCATCGCAGCGCGATCGCGATGAGCTTGCGCCGGAAAACCGCCGCGGAGCCCTTAGGCGACTTCGGCGCTGCGAGCGCTGCAAACAGCGCGCGCGAGGCAGCCAATGGGAGGATCACCTGCCGTCCCCTCGTGATGATCACCGCCTGCGACCGGGGCGCGAAGTGTTCGAGCCACGCGTCGCAGATCCGGTCGATCCCGGTGGGCCTCACGCCCTCCCAGCGCCGCCATATCTGGCGCGTCACGTCCAGCAGCAGCGGCGCGCTGTTCTCCGTGGCGGCCATGCTCCCGGGCTCGCGTCAGATCGTGCCAGCTTGCTGAAGGGCGACGAGCGGGAAGAACAGCTGGCTGAGCACCTGGATCAGCTTCGACGGCTGGTTGGCCAGCGCGTTGCCGACGTAGACGACATCCTTGTCCTTCATGTCGAACTTCTGCGCGAGGATGTAGGAGCTCGCTTGCATCATGTTGAAATGATAGACGATCGGCACTTCCTTGCCGGTCTCGTCGCGATCGATGCGGAAAACGAAGATCGCTCGTGCATTGCCCGCATTGGGATTGGCCCCGCCGGCCATCGCGATGGCCTCGATCAGCGACGTTTTCGCACTAGGGAACGCGAACTGGCTGGTCTGTCCCGGTGCGCCGAGCACCGTGAAGCTGCGCGGCTGGCGGATTAGGGTAATCCGGTCGGCGGGGAAGATGCGCAGATCGATCGCCGGATTGTCGAGTACATCGCTCAAACGCCACTCCTGCACTTCCTCATTGCGGGAGACCCGAACGACGAGGTCGCGGATCTCGCCCTTGTTGCCGCCGGCGAGCGCAATCACCTCGGACAGCTTCTCGCGATTGGTCGGCAGCACGAGGCGTCCCGGGCGGGCGACGTCGCCGCCGATGATCACGGAATTGGTGAGCCCCTCGGCGATCGACACGAGCACCTGCGGGTTCTGCGACTTTCCGCGCAGCGCCTGACGCAGCTGCAATTCGATTTCGCGGGTGGTGCGGCCGGCAACGTTGACCTGCCCGACATAGGGAATTGTGATCGTCCCCTGATCGCTGACCCTAAGGGGCGGGAACCTTTCCGCACGGGACGCGGCATCGAAGTTGGAACTGCCCTCCGTTCCGATCGCGGCGGTTCGACCGAACAGGGCGACGCCGGTTTCGAAGATCGCGACGTTTAGGACGTCGCCCGGTCCGACCAGTTCCGTCGAGGGCGGCGGCGTGTAATCGGGGCGGAACGGTGCCGGAGGAGCGGGCGGGCGCGGCAGGTCGTCGACCCTTTCGACCTGCACGAGCGTGATGCCAAGTTGGCCCGCGTCCTTCGCCACCTGCGAGCGGATGTCTGACCCGGAGGGCCCGCTGGTCGGAAGCGTAGCGCAGCTCGAGAGAGTGATAGTCACTAGCGCGACAAGCCCGATCCTGCTGAGCACCGACGGGCCTGAAGCGTGAATCTTCTTGAAAATCATCCTAATCGTTCCAACCCGTTTCCGTGCGATCGCACGAGCCGTTCAGCGCCCGAATGCGCGGCGCAGCGCTCGTCGTGCCTTTGGACCAAAACCGCGCCCCTTTCCAGCGGAACCGGCTGCAGCCGGTCCCGATTGTGCGCAAGCCGCTTCTACCGGCTGACCCTGGTAGAGGTTCGGGCGAGGTTTGCCGTCGGCGATGCTCGTGAGCTTGCGCATCTGCAGCTTGCCCAGCGCCTCGTCCGAGAAGGCGGGGGTGTAGTAGATGCAGTCTTCGAAGTAATAGTGTGTGACTTGCGACCAGCGGGTCCGGCGCGGGTCGGTCTGCGCGCTGCCGCCATGCAGCAGGTTGGCGCACCAGATGAGGGCCTGACCCTTGCGGGCGAGGAAGGTGCTCGGATGGGCGTCCTGAGCGGCGCACAAGGCCCGCCAAGCTTCTTCGTAGGGATCCTGCGCCGAGCCGAGGCTCGTCTCGAAGCCGCGCCGGCCGACCAAGGCGTTGCTCATCACGGGCCAACGGTGCGACCCGGGATAGTAGAATAGCGGACCTGCGTCCGGGTGGATGTCCTCCATCGCGAGCCACACGCCACACATGAACTTCTCGGGCAGGCACGAGAAGTGAACGATGTCAGAATGTGCTTCCTGCTGGGTTCCAACTGGGAAGTTCAGGGTTTGGAAGGGAAAGGCCTGCCGACCGTAGAGCTTGCTGAGCAGTTCGAGGACGGCGGAGTTCGCGGCGATCGCCTTCACGTCGGGATCGGTCTGCCAGGCGTCCTGAATGCGACGTTCACCTATGGTCTTGTCGGCTACCGGATCTGTGAGGTCGACGCCGTAGCGCGGCCCGAGCCGCCGCTTGATCCCCGCGATCCTCGAGTCGAGATCCGGGTCGGGAAAGTCGAACACGGCGTAGCCCTGCTCGAAGAGGTCGCGGCCGATGCGCTTCTCCTCCTCGTTCAACTCCGATGCGTCCGCCATGGCGAAAAAGAGGGGAGATTCGATGAGCGGCAAGCCCGGCAGTGGATTGGTCACGCCCATCTCTTCCGTCGTCGCGAAGGTTGCCACAGTCCGTCCCATCCCATCTTCACGCAGCGCCGAAAACCGTGCGGTTGTGCTGCCATATCGCGCATGATTGCCCCCCTGTCTTGGTGGACTGAGGATCGGTCTTCAAGCCCACAGTACAAGTCCCAGAAGCGATCGGCACCAACAAGCGCCGGCATGTGCCACACCCCGTGGAAACCGAAAGTGTGCTCCGGCGACCCTCTTCGCTCTGCGGCAAAGTCGTCAGCCACGGCACGAGGGGCGAAACGCAAGCCCTGCGCTTCCAGCCACCCACGATTGTGCCGTGCTATCGCTAAGTCCTCGGGGTGGCTGGATTTGAACTGTGCGGAGCGGCAGGCGTCCAGCAGGCGCCGGCTGCGCAGCGAGAACCCTCCGTTGCCGACGTCGCGTCCGTCGGTAAATTGCGGCCAAGACGCGCCGATGTAGTCGTAGTCGAGGAACTGCGGCCTCCACCTGCCGGGATTCAATACATAGCCGTCCCATTGCACAACGAGGCAGTGCGACGTTTCGACGTGATTGGCGAGATCACTCAGCATCAGTCGAGAGTAGAGCTCCGCCGTCACGAGACGCTGCGTGAAGATTAACTCGACACCCGGCAAGGTCTGCGCCGGCGGCTCGTGCGTGAGCAGCTTGCAGGCCGCGAAGCGCACGTGCCTCTGACATGCCTCTATCGCCTGAAGGGTCGCCTCGATATTGATCGAGGTCGCGGAGATCAGGGTCACCTGCGGAAGGTCGATGCGCGTCATCAGGCCGGCACCGCCGCCGGCGTGAGGTCGAGCGCGAACTGCTCGGAGGCGCGGCTCAGCATCGGGTGGTGGAAGGGGTCGGTGATCTCATCGGTCCGCCAGATCCGCTGTAGCGCCGCCAATTCGCCAGCGAAGCGGGCGGCGCCGACCGGGTCGGTGTCGAGTCCGCGCGAGACCGACTCGTGGTGTAGCAGCACCGCGCGCGGCTCGTAGAAGGATTGCCAGCCGCGCTGATTGAGCTTGAGGCACAGGTCTACATCGTTGAACGCGACGGGGAAGTTCGACGCGTTGAGCCCGCCCACGGCCAGGAATCGGTCACGGCGCACGACGAGACAGGCGGCGGTGACCGCGGAGACGTACTGGGGCAGCGAGTGGCGCCGGAAGTATCCTTCCGCCTCCGGACGCAGGAACCGGTGGGCATGACCGGCCGCGTTGCCGACCCCGATCACCACGCCTGCGTGCTGGATGCGGCCGTCTGGGTATAGGAGCTGTGCTCCGACCGCGCCAACCTCCGGGCGCATCGCCTGGGTCGCCATGATCGCAAGCCAGTCGGGCGAAAGCACCTCGATGTCGTTGTTCATCAGGCAGATGAGCTCGCCGCGAGCAAGCGCAACGGCATTGTTGTTTATCGCCGAGTAATTGAACGGCCCCGGCTGATCGACGATCGTCACTCCCCCCTCAGCAAGCGCCCCAAGATATGCGAGCGTCTCTGGGTCATCGCTGTCGTTGTTGGCGACTATGATCTCGATGCCCGGGTAGCGGGTGGCTCGCAGGCCGGTGATGCATGTCCGCAGAAGGGTCACCCGGTTGCGCGTCGGGATTATGACACTGACGAGGGGTAGGTGGGAAGCGACCTGGACCGGATCGACCTTTGCCGGAGCTAGTGGGCGCGCGCGACGGTGGTGAAGGATCTTCGGGATATGACTCACCGTGCCTCGCCTCGCTGCACCAGACACCATCCGGGCAGTCCAGTCGCAAGTTCCGTCCGCGTCGGCGAGGTCTACCGCATCGGCGCGAACGATGCAGGCCCCTGTTACGAAGTCGAAATGGCCTTGGAGTTCACTGTTCCAATCCGGCTTGAGGTGCGGCCTTGTCCGTCGGCCGCTATGATCGAGAGCATCGTCATCGGCATAGATCACCGTGCAGGACGCACTGACCGTTTCAATCGCCGCAAGATAGCTGGCTGCCGCGCGGGGCGAAAGGAGGTCGCCAGCCTGCAGCAGCATGATCCATCGCTCCTGCTGACGATCGGCGCCGCCTAGGATCCGCCTGAGGATTGCTTTGACGCATGATCCGATCACCAGTGACTGGATACCCGATGCCGCAAGGCTCCGCAGTGTCGCATCCACGGCTACGTGATCATCGCTGTCCTGCACCAGCGCGACGATCGGCACGTCGCGATCAACTTTCGCGTGAGACTGAGAGCGATCTAGGATGAGGATCCAGAAATCGTAGGCGCGCGGAGATCCTGCGAGGAGAGCAGCGAATTGCCCGCTTGCTCTAACCCGCTTCCCAAGGATGCGCCACTTCCACGCGGTCAGATATCGGAAGGGATCGATCAGAAACGCGTCGATATGGACCCGGATGGTCAACCAAAGCTTGAAAGCCCAGCCCTGCCGCAGAGCGAACCTCCTCCTTTGGCTCAACGCCCGGTATGAAAGGCTAGCGGCTTGCATGGCAGCTGACCGACTTTCCGAATGCAGCTAACTTGGATTAGTGCTCTGGGTGGAACCAGGTTCACCGCTCCCATGTCCGCCCTTCTTCCATTCCGTGCACGATGTAATGGACCATCGGATCCATTCCGAATTCCGCAACGTCGGGGTTGTTTGCGAGGTAGCGATCAGGATCAAAAAGACCGCGCCGGCGATATCGAATCTCCTCGCGCTTACGTCGCCACTTCGTCGGCATGATCGACCACCATTTCGGAAAGCTTCGCGACACAACGACAACCTCGCGCAGCCAAGTGGCCTGAGCCTGCGACAAACTGGAGCGCTCGGTTACGTCCGACAACGCCCTAGTAAGACGGGTAAGCTCGTCAGAGCGACTGCTTAGCTTACGCTCAGCCGCAGCCCGGGCCGTTTCTGCATCGAGCTTCTGCTTTTCTGCCTCTACCACCTTTGACCATAGGGCCTTGGATTCGAAAGACATTTCATGCTGTTTTGCACTGGCCTCCGCTAATCCCTCCTGGGCCTCCTTCAGCATTCTTTCGCGATCTCGAAGTTGATGCTTTAGCGCTAGCAGCTCTTCCTCGGCCGCTTCGGCGGCTGTGTTCTGGTCGCGCAACAGTTGAGTCATGAGCGCTACCTCGGCGGAAAGGTTCTCTATTGAGAGAGCTGATGCACTCTTCAACTCATCGACCTGTTGCGCGAGTTCGGCAGCCTTGCGCTCCGCGGCTGTGGCGCGCTCGCGTTCGTGGTCGGAGGTAGCCTTGGCGTAAGCCGTCGTTTTCTCCGCTTCGAGCAACTGCTTCCAAAGCTGAGCCAGCTCCTCCTCGCGCTGGATCAGGGCGCTTTGAGCGGTAGCCAGCCGCCCTTGGTACTCCGAAACTTTCCACTCACTCTGAGCAAGGTTAGAGCGCTGGGACTCAACCACCTTTTCGGCTTCCCGCCGACGCTCTTCCTCCTTGCGGACGAGGTTAGCGGAATCCTCTAAAGCCTTTTCGAGCTTGGCTATCTCACGCGACGCCGAGGCATCGCGTTCTCGCATGAGCTTGATCTCAAACTCCAGCTCCTCGGCGCGCCTGCGCTCGTTTTCGAGCCTTTCGACTTCGGCCTCGAGCTCGTCGACCTTGCCACCTGATGAGTCGAGGGCGGCTTTGAGCTCAGCGATTTCGGCGTTAAGCTGGGGTTGGACAGTTCGCAGGCTCTCGATTTCGGTTTCGAGTTCGGCGAGCCGCCTGCGCTCGTTTTCGAGCCTTTCGACTTCGGCCTCGAGCTCGTCGACCTTGCCACCTGATGAGTCGAGGGCGGCTTTGAGCTCAGCGATTTCGGCGTTAAGCTGGGGTTGGACAGTTCGCAGGCTCTCGATTTCGGTTTCGAGTTCGGCGAGCCGCCTGCGCTCGTTTTCGAGCTTGTCTTCGGCATCCTTTATCGCCGCTTGCGCGGCTATCGACGCGTGTTGTGCCTCTTGGATCTGCGCCGACAGCTGACGCTTTAGATGACTAGCAGAACCAACTTCGCCGGCAGCGTCGCTGAGCAGAAGCAGGCGCGCGAAAGCGCTATAGGAATTGTCGAACTCGGCAGCGATCGCATCAAGTTCTCGATGATCTTCCTCGCTTTCGCCAACCTCACTCCATCGCAACATGACGGCCAAGGCTTTACGAAGCCAATCTGACAGGCCCGAATTCCTCAAAACGGTTTCCACCGCCAGCCGGTGATGTCGGTGTGACGGACTCAGAAAGTCATCGATCTCCCGATGAACGACGGGCGAATTCCGGGGGAACGACACGCCAAGGCCACTCTTGATCCGGCCGACCGCGTCATGCCAATTTTCAAGGAGTTGGTCATAAGTACAAACGACCCTCCGTTGACCGCGTGAGAGCCGCTCCGCGTCGATTACATGGCGCAGCCACAGCAGCAGGCCATAGCCGTGGGACATGAGATCCCGGCTTTCAAGCGATTCCGCGACCTCCAGCGGATTACGAACCATTATCACGACTAGCGGGTCTATCTGCGCATCGTGCATGGCTTCGAGCCAGACATCGGCCAATCGGCACAGCCTTGGGTCCTTGAGCGCGAAAAGCGGGCCGAGTTCGGCGTGCTCCTTTAGCAAGGCGCTGGCCTCTGCTACCATCTCCTCGCGCACGCTCGAGTCGCGCCAGTCATCATTAATGGGGCCCCAATCGCTCCAATTCGACCCTGCCGATTCCAGCATTCTATCGTTGAGCGCTACCGCAGCGACTGATTCCCAGTGCCCCAGCTCGTTGCCATCACCTCCCGCAATCAGCTCGTCTGGGAGCGCGCAACCAAGAAGGTTCAGCACTCTGGTGCATGCGCTCGTACCGCTCCGATGCATCCCCAAAACCAAAATACCCTTTGGCTTGGAATCTGTTTTGTGGCGTGATGCTGGCAACTTGCGTGGTGCTTGCGTCATGGTGCACTCTCCCTACTGTAAGGGTTCGCATCGTGTCCACTCACATTTCAGGAGCAGTTGCTCGGTCGCGATTAGGTCCCAGCCGTTGAAATCAGGCGCGGCCACATCCATTCCCCGTTGGCTATTGCGTAATCCGTTACCCTGCGCCGTTTTAGGCTTGGGGGGGAGACGAGATTACCCTTGCGAAGGGCGGTCGGAGACGGCAACAGCGGTCTCGGCGTGCCAGGCTGAAGAAGGGGGTAAGTGGGGATGATCAGTTTGGAAGAGACCCTCCGTATCCACCTCACTTTATGGGCGGGCTACCAATCGCGTGAAGTAAGTCAGGTGCTAGACTACTCTGATAAGGAAAACCGCTTTGAAGAGCAGTGGCAGCGCGACCACTACTTTGCCGTTGGAAGGGACGCCCTCCGTATCGTGATGTCTGAATTGCTCATCAATGGGCGCGGAGTTCCTTCCAGCATTCTTGATTTTCCTTCGGGATCAGGACGGGTAACGCGTCACCTTAGGGCCATGTTTCCCGAGGCGAGGATTGGCGCTTGCGATCTTTACTCGTCGCATATCCACTTCTGCGAGCGCGAGTTCGGCGCGGAGCCGATTCAGAGCAGCGAAAGCCTAGCCACGCTCGACATCGGGGAATGGGACTTGATCTTCTGCGGCTCGCTTTTGACCCACCTTCCGCATCCGTTGTTTATTGAGGCGATCCGCTTCATCGCCCGTTCTCTGACGCCTAACGGGATTGCCATCGCGACGGTTGAAGGGCGTCACGCGATCTACATCCAAGATCACAAGTGGAAGCTGATTGGCGACGATCTGTTCGAGATCGCGCGCGCCCAGTATCACGAAACTGGCTTCGGTTTCGTCGATTACGATTCGGCGTTTCGCGACGCAGCCTTCGCGGCACAGGCGACCTATGGCGTCACCCTGATCAATCCGTCCAGACTGATGGGCGAGATTCAAGGGCTCGAGGACGTGCGGATATTGGGTTTCCGCGAGCGGGCTTGGGACGATCATCAAGATGTCGTCGTGTTCGGACGGCCGGGAGTTAACGCTTGAAGAACAAGCCGCGACCGGAGGTTGATCCGCGAGCGAGTCAGACGCCGGCAAGCTCGGAGCGGCTCACCGAGGATTACCTGCGCCTCCAGCGCGAGCTGGAGGAACTCCGGCGAAGCTATATCGCTCTCGCGGATCGACATCGATGGGTGCATGCGGTCGTAAACATCCTCGCGGCCGAGCCGACTGCTTGGTGGCAGAGGTGGCTGCCCTGGCGCGTATGGTACCGCACGGTCCTGCGAAAACTAGGCCGGCGAGGCCTGTTCGATGCCGCGCAATATCTTGTGTTCAACCCGGACGTCGCGCAATTCAGGTCGGGTCCGCTCGCGCACGCCCTCCTCCACGGCCTTGCGGAGGAGCGTGGCGGGATTCCGGCCGCGCCGGAGCCGGTCGCCGTAAGCGCGCTCTCGCCGGCATTGCGCGACAGGATAGTTGCAAGCGGTCTGTTCGATCTCCACTGGTACAGGTCTAAGAACCCCGATGTGTCCCCTAACCTCGATGAGGCGCTTACCAGTTACCTCAAGCGTTCTTCGAACGATCCGCTTCATGATCCCGGTCCGCTGTTCTCGGGCGCATTTTACCTCATCGAGAACCCAGACACGATTAACATGCACCCGCTTGAACACTACGTTTACTACGGGTTGGCGGAAGGCCGCCGTGCATTTTCGTCCAGCAATGCCGACGAGTTCATAAAGGGTTCGGCCGCCCAACGCCTTGAGCAGATCGATGCGTTTTTCGACCCTGCTAAGGAGACCCTTGTGCTCCATTGGGCCGAAGGGAACTTCTTCTTCACGGACATCGCGGCTTACCTCGCCGATTACCTGGCGCGGCGTGGATATAAGGCGCGCCGCTTGACCGATGACAGTGCCTTAATGCAGGAGGACCACAACCTGCTCGTCGTTGCTCCGCACGAGTACTGCATCCACGGTCCGGGAAAGGACTGGCCGGCTGAGCGCTTGGCACGCGCGGTGTATTTCAACACCGAGCAGTGGCATACGTCCTGGTTTTCGCTGGCGCTCGGGGTCATGCTCCGTTCGCGGATGGCAATCGACATCAATCCCGCCTCAGCACGGGGCCTGCGCCGACTTGGCATACGCGCCAGCTTTGTGCCGCTGCTGCCATTCGAAAGCTCAGTGTTCGCGGTCGAGACGGCGCCTCTGTCCAAACAGACTACCGCGAGGCGCTATGTGAAGGCGCTGACTTGGCCGCAGAACTATGACGAGCGACCCTACGAGATTTTGTTCATTGGCGCTCTGAACCCGCGGCGCGAGGCCATACTAGCCAAGCTTGCGCCGGTTCTCGCCAGGTATGACGCTTTCATTCACAGCCCCCGCCTTAGCGGGCCAGCGAACTCAACCAATGGCAACACCTTGCCGAAACATGACGTTGCTCAGCTCGCACGTAACGCGAAGATCCTGCTCAACATCCACCAGGGCGAAAGTCATTATTTCGAGTGGCACCGGCTGTTTGTTTCGGGCATCTGCGAGGGTTGCGTCGTTCTGACCGAGCCCTGCATTGATACCGGGATTCTCACGTCTGGCGTACACTACTTAGAGTGCGCGGCGGCAGCGATGCCAGAAATGCTGAATCATTTGCTGACCACCGCCGAAGGCCGCGCCCGACTTGCCGAGGTACGTGCCAATTGTGAGGCCCTGCTCGCCTCCATCACCGCGCACGGAGAGATCCTGTCATGATCACGCGCGAGGCCCGAGTCCTATTCAGCCACGGCCACGCCAGCCGCAGGGTCAGTGTGATAGTGCCACTGTACAACTACGCCAATTACATCGTCGAAACGCTTGAGTCAGTGCGGGCGCAGAGTTTCCGCGACCTCGTCATCATTGTCATCGACGATTGCAGCCAAGACGATTCTGCCGCGGTCGTAAAGAGCTGGATGGAGCAAAATCGCGACTGCGGGCTAGCGCTTGTGCTGCTTCAGAATACCAGCAACGCCCGCTTGGCGATCACTCGAAACACCGGCATCGCCCACGCTACGACCGAGTATTGTTTCTTCCTCGATGCCGACAACACCATCTATCCGCGCTGCATAGAGAAGCATGTTGCCGCTCTCGACAGCCGACTGGATGCGGCTGTGGCCTACAGCCTGATCGAAGTGTTCCACCGTCGATCCGCGCTAATGGGGGCGAGCCTATTCAGCCGCGACGCGCTGCGACACGGTAACTACCTTGATGCGATGACGATGGTGCGTAGGTCAATCCTGCTGGATTTCGAGGGGTTTCACCACATCGACTACGGATGGGAAGATTACGACCTCTGGCTGCGCCTGTGTGAGGCAAATCAGTTCGCCGTGCACATCCCCGAGATACTCTCGCGCTATCGCGAACATTCCGCATCAATGCTGCGGACTGATACCAACCTTCCCGATCATATCCGCAAGCTACATCTGATGATGACCGAAAGGCACCCCTGGCTCGATCTTCACTGAGCCGTGGCATGGCGGGCCTGTGAGTCGCCAAGCACGATAAATATATGTGTGCGAACTGAGTCCTTTCGAGCGGGGCCCCGATCTGGAAAGACCTTGTCGATCTGCTGATTGCGACGCTAGCTAAGGACACGCCTAAGAGCGCCTTCTATCTGCCCACGCAAGGCGGGCCCCGCCGGATAGCTTCTTGCGCGTCATGCCCCAGCCTGCAAAGAAGCGGTGAAACTCGGCGCCGTAGACGGCCAGACCTATTTCAACCGCCGTCAGCTGCAACTCTACGAGCGTGGTGTCCTTGCGTGCTTCCCAAACAGCGAGGATGTCTTACGCCCGCCTTTCAACCGGTTTCGAGTGCATATCGCCACCCTGGGGACTTGGCAGCAAAATCTCCAGCATCACGTCGTTGTGCGTGCAAGCGGATCGCTGACGAAGGCGCAACGCCAGAACGATTCGCCACCACACGGCAGATCATCCCATCATCGACCACTGGCAGCAGCCGGACACGCAAATTCATAGAGAGAGGCTGGCCCGTCTATGCGGGCTTTCTTTACCAGCGCAGATCGTGAATCAGATTTCGCCAAGGATGGCCCCCCGATTCAGAGCGGTCGAAAACCGCTCTAGCTGCTCCGACGGCCTAGAGCCTCTTTTCGTCGAGCTTATGCACGAACACCGATTCTAGTCCAATCGACGCAGCGATCGCGGGCCAGAGGCGTTCGATTAAATGATACTCCGTGCCGTCGTTTGAAATGGGCTCGCTCGGCCACGCATAATCGGGTCCGAAGAATTCGATCATCGCCTCCACCACTGATCGCCGGACCCAGAACATGTTTCCGACTGGGAAGAGCAACGGGTTCTCCGGGAACGGCCCCGGCAGGCGACCGTCGAATTTCGGGAGCAATCGCCGGCTGTCGTCCCATCCGATGAAGTGGGGGTCGAAAGGTGCGACCAAGCCGACTCCGGCGCGGGTGAGATTTGCGAACGCGCTGGAAGCACGGCTCGCGTCCCCGAGGAGAATGCGCAGGAGGAACTTGCGCCACCGGTCGCCACCGCTCGTTGACGTTAGCGACTTTTTCTGATGGACGTGGCACCAGAATTCGTCTTCACCGGCCACGCCGCCCTTCTCGAACATCTTGATGAAGGGCAGGATGTCGCGTCCGGTATTCGGAACAAGCACCACCTCGGGCCGGATACCATGCGGCTCCATGATTTTTAGGATGGCGTCTTTCTTCTTGTGCGTATCGGTGGTTATGACGACACGCTTCGCCTCCCGGTACATATAGAATGCCTCGACGTCCGACGCCAGCTCATCGGTGTAGTGGGCGTGGATGTGCATCGAGAAAACCGGCAGCGTCTCCTCTCTAGACACCTCGTACGGCGCCAGACGAAGAGCCTTGTGAACCCAGTTGTCGGATGAGCTCAGTTCGCTCCGCACGTCGTCGAGATCGCGCCACAGCCTCCGGCGCCCGTACTGGAACATCTTGCTGCGCTCCAGCGCGCGGGCATCGGCGTCCGCGGCGCTCGAGGTAAACATCACTGGTTCGTCGATCTGTGAGACGCCGGAAACGAAATAGCGCTGCTGCCCGAGCCTTTTCATCAGCGTTTCGGAAAGCATCCGGAACAGGTCCAGTTGATCGCCGCGTCCTTGGCGCTCAGAGGCCTGCTTTCGCGGCGTCTTCAGTATCTCTTCTACCGCGGCTTCCGGATTTCCGAACTCCACGGTCGCGAACATACCCAACTTCTTGTAGTCCTCGTCCGTGAAGCCTGAAGCCCCTTCGAACTGGATCACCTTGCACCCGTGTTCGAGAGCATCGAACACGACATTTGGCAAGGGATCGAGCCTCGAAGACATGAACATGACATCGGACGCTGCCAGCAGATCCTTGTAAGCCGGACCTGCTTCGAGAAAGACCACGTTGGAGTCCTTCTTGCCCACGCCTATCTGGTCCAAATGGTGGGTCATGTAGGCACCGAAGTGCAGTTCATCATGCTGAACGCCGTGGCCGATCCACACGAACAGGGTGTCAGGGTCGCGACTTCTGCAGATCTGCGCCGCCATCACGAAGATGTCGGTGCCTTTTCGCCACTGCGGCTGACCGGCGCCGCAGACGATCCGAGTATTCGTCAGGTTGCGACCGATCTGACGGGAAAGGCGCTCGCGACTGTTGGATAGGACGTCGACCGAAACGCCACCCAACGTCGGGACCCGCTGGGGAAGGATCGCCGTGTCGCGATCAACGTTGAAATTCACGTCAAGCATGCGATCCCGCCAACTGTCGCGGACGTGCTGCGAGGAAAAAACGAGCAAGTCCGAATACAGCAGGACGAAATTGAATGGATAAGACGGCCGCGTGTACTGCGCGTATTCATGGATATAGGAGGCGAAGGGAATTTCGGCTTCCACAACGAAGGAGATGAACGGGAAGCAAACTACAGAATTCAGGATCGCAAAATCGATGTCCCTCGCCGCGACCGAAGAGAGAAAGCGGAACTCGGTCCTAGGCTTATCTGTGATCAGTACCTCGGTGGCAAACTGCGTGAATTGCTCAAGGAGTGGGCCGTCACGGAGAGAGGCGACAATGACGTTGTGTGTCTCACAAGCCTCGCGCGCAATGTCCAGCCCGACGATCGGCGCCCCCGTACGGGACATCTCGTGAACACAGACCAGAACGGTTGGCTTTGCCGGATCAAAAGAGATCCTCCCAACCTGCCTAGCCTCGCGGATCGCGCCGAGAGTGGCCCGCCCTTCCTTCGCACCGAAATTGAGATAGTGATAAAGGGGATCTACATTTGCCGTGGCGATGTCCGGGTGGGACATATTGTAATGCGTCACTGAGAATCGAGAGACCTGTGAATCAATCGGATCTCCCAAGCTTATGAGTTCAAATAGAAGCTCGACTGCGAGCGGCTCACCTTTGCGAAGAAGCGGCTCTATCTCTTCCTCGTCAACTAACTCGCATAGGATCTTCTGAACTTCGTCGCTGTGCTTGGCATATTCATGGTACTTGTTGGCCTTGAGCCCATGCTCGTGGCCGTGCGCGTCGAAGTGCTCCCGGATGGCGTCCAGGGACGCACCGACAAGGCTCGTCTTGCTGGCATAGTAATCCGGGTCGAAGCGGAAATCGGGGCGGCGCTCGAGCAGCCCGGGAATCTGGGAAGCATACTTCTCCCAAATGGTGTCGACTGCCGTCACGTGCGCCCGCCTCCGAACGTCTGCTCAAGCAATTCCAGGCCGCGTTGATCCTTAATGCCGAGCTCTTGGAGCAGGGCGAAGAAGCGGGGCAGCAGCGTGTTTTCGGCAATCTCCGACGAGAAGCCCACGATCTCTGGCTCCCCGGTCACTCCTGGTGCTACAATCATTCCGCTATCTCCGAGGCCGGTCAGTATCGAGGAGATCTCCGCCACGGTCTGCTTGCGATTGATCAACAGCAGCGGTCCGCGCCGCGTTTTGCGCAGGCGCTCTAGCTTGGATACGGCCTCAGCCAGTATGCTAATTGCCCCTTTGGGAGGACAAAGATACTCGATCACCAGAGCGTCGTGCAGCAGCGCTTCAATCTGACGACGTGAAAGACCATGGCCGGGCAAGAGAATCGCAATCACGTCGCCAATTGGCACAAGCAGCGATACGAGGTCAGGCGTGGACGCCCGCGGTCCTATCGTGACGAGCAGCATGAAATCGCACTTTCCAAGTCAAGGTTGGCGGCCACTAGGCGACATGCAAAGGTTTTGCTGGCTGACAAGGCGCCCCACCTTCCCTATGAGTTGGAGATCTGATTGCGGACCCATTCGAAGCTTTCGGCAATCCCCTCTTCTAGGCTGATTTGCGGCGTCCACCCAAGGCACTCCTTCGCCCGGGTGATGTCGAGCACAATACGCGGAACATCATAGGCGCGACCGGGCGTGTGTGTGACTGTCATCGGCTCGAGCCCCTTCATTTCAAGGGTGCGCGCGATCTTCTCGACGATTTCGTTAACCGATGCTCCAGTTCCGCTGCCGGCATTGAAGCAACCCGTGGCATCAGAAATCAACGCCTTGACGCAGAGCTTTGCAAGATCACGGACGTGGACGAAGTCACGGATCACCGACCCATCGCCCCAGATCTCGATCGGCTCGCCTTGAACAACCTTCCACAAGCTCGTGCCTATAATGCCCTGCACGCCGAGCCGTCCTTGCCTGGGCCCGTAAGGGTTCGACGCTCGGAGCACAACATGACTCAAGCCGTGAAGCATCTGCTCCATATGGAGGTAGTTCTCGATGGCGACTTTAACGATGCCATACGAATTGATCGGCTTAAGCTGGTGGGTCTCCGGCACGGTGTCATGCTGCGGAATCCCGTAAACCGTTCCGCCGGACGACAGATAGACGAACTTGCGGCACCCCGTGTTCCGCAGGAGACCAAGCAGCCGGACTGTCGAGATCAGATTGCCTTTGATATCGGCCACCGGATCGAGATTGGCCGTTCCCGGAACCGTCGTGCTCGCGAGATGAACGACCGCATCAACGCCCGCCAAAGCTTCGAACAGCGTGTTGCTATCACCGAAGTCACCAAAAACGTACTCAACGTTGTGCAACGGAGGCCTGTACGCCTCCGGCTTGAGGTCGAGAACGCGCACCTTCAGCCCCTGGTCCAAGAGTGCATCTGCGACGTGCGATCCCACAAAGCCGCAGCCCCCTATCAACAAGACCTTCATCCCGCATTACTCCGAACCAGGGCTTCGCCCCGAATTTGGGAGCCGTTGCGTCGTGCTGAGTGTTTGCATGTCCACAAACTACGGTTGCCCCTATGCCCCACCTTCCGGCGCCCTCGCCCGACGCCCTCCCGGCAAGCCAAGAGCCGGAATGCGTGTGGATGTCAATTGGTTTGTCGCGCGTATAAGCTTGTCACAATTTCGCCTTTAGCGCTCACCTAATCAATGCACTGTACATCAGGAAGATTATCGATTTAGGGAGCTTCCCTGCTATAGCCGATCCGGTTGAAGCGTGCTTTTTCAGAACATATGAAAGCCGTGCAATAACCTGCTGCGTTACTTTGGTGTGGCACCCTAAACGCCAACCTCTTTCGCCGGCTCGACTGACAAACTAGGTCGTCGTGGGAGCAATCCAGTCTGATCTCTCGCTAGGCGACAGCGCGTTTTATGAGGCAAATTGCGCGCCCCTGCGGGGGAGCCTACAGATTGCCCGTCGGCGGTTTTGCCAAAGCGCTGACCGATTTTGTTTTGGTCGTAGTACGCGAAAGAGCGCCAATCGCCATCTGGGTCGTCACAACTGTTCATAGGCTGCGATCGCGTCAGCCACTGCCTCATATTCATACGCTATGCCGTTGTGCATCAAGATCGCACGGTCGCAGACCCGTTCGATCGTGTGCATGTCGTGGCTGGCAATCAACATTGCGCGATCAGCTCTCTTCTCAAACAGCTCGGAGTGGCATTTCTTTTGAAAGTTCTGGTCGCCGACAAGTATGACCTCGTCAATCAGGTAGCAATCGAATTCAATGGCCAGCGAAAGGGCAAAAGCAAGCCGGGCCCTCATCCCGGAAGAATAGGTTTGGACAGGCCTTTTCAGCGCAGATCCCAATTCGGTGAACTCTTCGACAAAACCGCGGATACTCGACAATTCGCTCCCGTAGATCCGGGCAATGAAGCGCGCATTATCGTAGCCGGTTAGGCTGCCTTGGAAGCCTCCGTTGAAGCCGATCGGCCAGCTATTCGTCATGTGACGGACGATCTTGCCGCGGTCCGGCAACTCGACACCGCCGATCTGCCTGATCAGGGTCGACTTGCCGGCACCGTTGCGGCCCAGCAGCGCGATCTTTTCGCCCGGGCGGATCGTCAGGTTCACGCCCTTTAGAACGTTATGCTTCTTGTGCCCGAGCCGGTACGACTTGCGGAGATCAACGCAAGCGATCATTCAATCACCAGACGTTGACGCACGATCCTGCAAAGTAGCAAACCGAGTGCCATGCACGGCAGGTTGAACATGAACGGGTATAGATAGTCGAAGTGGGGGTCGATGGACGGACCAAAAACTCCGTAACGCATCATTTCCATCCCGTGGACCGGCGGAGAATAGAGCAGGGCGTTAGCCACTGTCGGCGTAAGGAAGCTGACGAGGCTGAACGCGCCCGAAAACGGGATCATCAGATAGGTGGTGACTGGGATGATCTTCTCGATCACCTCACTCATTTCGCTGAGCGGCGCGACTACGAGCATAACGGCAAGAGTGAAGAAAGCGTAATAGAACCCGCCAAGTACGAGAAAGCCCAGATCGTAGGGAACCGGGAAGAAGCCAAGAACGCACAGGACCGTGGCAATGAATAGATAGGCCATCGCGTGCCCGATAAGTTCAACCAAGAAGCGGACCAGAAGCAGGTCCAGAATCTTGATCTGTCTGTGGTACATAAGGCCGCCATTGGCTGTGAAGGATTTCACGCCTCGGCTCACAGATGTTCGGAACAGAACGAGCGGAAGATACCCAGTCACGACGAAAGCGACGATATCGACACCGGCTTCGACTGGTCCCTTCAACACGCGCCAAAGAAGGCCGACCAGCAACGCGAATAGGAGCGGCTCGGCCATCATCCAAAGAAATCCGATGTTCTCCCGACCGAACCGCGTCGTCAGTTCGCGGAGCATGAGCGCGCCGATTACGCGAACCTGAATGTTCCAGCCTTGGCGCAACGATGGCATCGCCGTCAGTCCTCGGGTGCGTGCTCGAGAATGCCCACGATCAACATCCAGAAAATGAAGTAGAGGCAGAGTGCGAAGCCGAGGACGGTCAGCACCGTCTTGAATGGCTTGGGATACTCGGGAAGGTCGGGCACGTTCGGCTCGACCACGCGCTCGAGGTAGAACTGCTGCTTGAGAGCCTCGGTGCGCGCCTGCTCAAGCGAGGTCTGCGAGAGCACCAGCAGCTGCGAGGCGAGTTCCTGTTCGAGCACCAATGCCTCGTAGTCGGGAAGCTTGCGACTGATGGTGTTGGTGCCGCCACCGACGAGCCGTGCGTTCTGGCGGTCGATCTCGCGCGTGAGCGAGGCGATCTGCTCGCGCAGCACGGGGATCGACGGGTGATCGGGCGTGACCTGGCGCACCGTCGAGAGCTGGGCTTCGAGCGCGGCGCGCTCGACGATCAGCCGGTTGGCGATCTCGACGACCCCGGTGGCTTCCTTGAGCGGCTCGACGAGCCGCGCCTGGCTCCGGTAATCCGAGACTGCTCTCAGCGCCGTGTTGACCCGTGTTTGGGCCTCCACCACGCGGCTTTCCGCCTCCGAGATGGCCTTGGTGCGCGCATTCTCGTTGAGCTCGTTGACCAGCGTCTCGCTCTGGCTGAGCAGAAGCTCGTTGATCGCCGCGGCATCCTTGGGGGTGAACGCGACGGTTCGCAGAACAACGAGGCCGGTATCGTTGTCGCGGCTGATGTCGATCTTCTTCTTGTAGAATTCGAACAGATCCTCGAACGCGTCATCTTCCCAAAACCGCGGAAAGCGCGAAAGGAAATCGACGCGGGAGCTGCCGTATGCCTTCTTGACGTCGAGGTTCTTCTCGAGTGTCTGCAGAGCAGAACGCGAACGGATGAAGTCGATCACCTGGTTCGACTGTTCCTGTCCACTGGAAAGCCCGGTCGACTGGATCAGGTTGGCGAAAGACGTGGTCTGTGCTGCGCGTTGGTTCGGTGCCTTGATGACAAACCGGGATTCCGAGACGTACTGGTCCGAGGCGATTGCGAAATAGTAGATCGCGCTGAGCAGCACGGGCAGAACGACCGCAACCAAAAACCACGGATTATGGGCAAGCTTCCGACCCGAGTTGCGAAGGAGATTCATGCGCGCCCTATGGCGGCTTGTCTCGTTCCGCGCCAGTCAAAAAATCGATCGGTTGATCTCGTGCCCGCTTGACGCGTCATGCCAATCCTTTATCGCGCCGCAGCAATTGATAGATTTATACGAGGGGCAATCAATGCAGGGGGCGAACGGGGCCAAAAACAGGCGCGGCATCATCCTCGCTGGTGGCTCTGGCACGCGTTTGTATCCGCTGACGCGTGGTGTTTCGAAACAGCTGATGCCTGTGTTCGACAAGCCGATGATCTACTATCCGCTGAGCACCTTGATGCTGGCGGGGATGCGCGAGATCCTGATCATCACGACGCCTGACGATGCCGCACAATTCAAGCGGGTGCTGGGTGACGGGTCGGATTTCGGGGTGTCGCTGTCCTATGAGGTGCAGCCCAGGCCCGAGGGCCTGGCGCAAGCGTTCCACATCGGTGCGGATTTCGTGCGCGGCGGGCCGAGCGCGCTGATCCTCGGCGACAACATCTTTTACGGCCACGGGCTTCCCTCGCTGCTGCAGAATGCCAATGCCCGGCCCTCCGGTGCGACGGTGTTCGCCTACCGGGTCAACGATCCGCAGGCCTTCGGGGTTGTCGAGTTCGATGCCGCGGGCAAGGCGATCTCGATCGAGGAGAAGCCCAGGGCGCCCAAGTCGAATTATGCGGTGACCGGCCTTTATTTCTACGACGAGACCGTGGTTGACCGCGCGCGCGACATGAAGCCTTCGGCGCGCGGCGAGCTCGAGATCACGGATCTCAACCGCCTCTATCTCGATGAAGGGGCGATGGCGGTCGAGATCATGGGGCGCGGCTTCACCTGGCTCGATACCGGCACCCATGGCTCGCTGCTCGATGCCGCGACCTATGTGCGCATCACCGAGGAGCGGCAGGGGCTCAAGATTGCCTGCCCCGAGGAGATTGCCTGGCGTCAGGGCTTCATCACTGCCGACCGGCTGCGCGAGATTGCCGAGCCGCTGCGCAAGTCGGGCTACGGCGAGTATCTCCTTGCCCTGCTGACCGAGCAGGAACCGGGATGAACATCATCGAGACCGCCCTGCCGGGCGTTCTGATCATCGAGCCTCGCGTGTTCGGCGATGCGCGCGGCTTTTTCATGGAGACCTGGAACGCGGATGCCTTTCGCAAGGCGGGCCTCGACCTGCAGTTCGTCCAGGACAACCACAGCCGCTCGCAGAAGGGGGTGCTGAGGGGGCTGCACTTCCAGAACCCGGGTCCGCAGGGCAAGCTGGTGCGGGTGACGAAGGGGGCGGTGTTCGATGTCGCGGTCGACCTGCGCTGGTCATCGCCCCATTTCGGCAAATGGGTGGGTGTTGAGCTGAGTGCCCAGAACCAGCGGATGTTCTGGGTGCCCGAGGGCTTTGCCCACGGCTTCCTGACGCTCGAGGACGACACCGACTTCCTCTACAAGTGCACCGCGCCCTATGCGCCGCAGTCGGAGCACACGCTGGCGTGGGACGATCCTGCGGTGGGGATCGAATGGCCCGCCATCGGCATGGCGCCGATCATCTCGGACAAGGACGCGCGCGGGTTGTCGCTTGCCAATGTGCTGGTGTTCCCATGAGAGTGCTGATCACCGGGGCAGGCGGCCAGCTTGGCGGGGCGCTGCAGCGGCTTGCACCCGAGTGGGCCGAGATCAGCGCGATCGACGTCGCTGACTGCGACCTCACCGACGTGCCGATGCTGCGCGCGCGGCTGACGGTCGAGGCGCCCGAGCTGATCCTCAACGCGGCCGCCTATACCGCGGTTGACAAGGCCGAGAGCGACGAGGAGACCGCGCGTGCGATCAACGCCGGCGCGGTCGCCGCGATGGTCGAAGCGATGGCGGAGACGGGCGGCAAGGTCGTGCACGTGTCGACCGACTACGTCTTCGACGGCACCTCGTCGTCTCCCTACGCCCCCGATGCCCCGCGCAATCCGCAGTCCGCCTATGGCCGCACCAAGGCCGAAGGCGAGGATGCCTTGCGGGCCGAAGACATTCTGGTGCGCACCGCCTGGGTCTACGAGGCGGGCGGTGCCAACTTCGTGCGCACCATGATCCGCCTGATGAAGGAGCGCGAGGAACTGGGCGTGGTTGCCGACCAGATCGGTGCGCCGACCTGGGCGACGAGCCTTGCCGCCACCATCTGGGGTCTGGTCGAGAAGGGCGCGGGCGGCACCTTTCATCACAGTGATGCCGGGGTGGCGAGCTGGTACGACTTCGCGGTCGCCATGCGCCGAGGAGGCTCATGCGCTCGGCCTGTTGACGCGCATTCCGCTGATCCGTCCGCTCACCACGGCCGACTACCCGACGCCCGCGCGGCGTCCGGCCTTCTCGCTGCTCGATTGCCGCAAGACGCGTGCGACGCTTGGCGAGGAAGCGGTTCACTGGCGCAGCAACCTGCGCCTGATGCTCGAAGAGGAAACAAAGCTTGGCTAACCTACTCGTGACCGGCGGTGCCGGGTTCATTGGCGGCAATTTCGTGCATTACTGGAACGCGAAGCACCCCGAAGACCGGGTGATCGTGCTCGATGCGCTGACCTATGCCGGCAACCGCTCGACCATCGAAGGCGCGCCCAATGCCGAGCTGGTGGTGGGCGACATCCGCGACACCGAGCTCGTGGAGCGCCTGCTGCGCGAGCACGGGATCACCACGCTGGTGCACTTTGCCGCCGAGAGCCATGTCGACCGCTCGATCACCGGGCCCGATGCCTTCATCGACACCAACATCCTTGGCACCAACAGCCTGCTCAAGGCCGCGCGCGCGGTCTGGCTCGCGGGCGACGGCATCCCCCACCGCTTCCACCACATCTCGACCGACGAGGTGTTCGGCTCGCTGGGTCCCAGTGATCCGGCGTTCAGCGAGACCACGCCCTATGCGCCC